>JBKJVQ010000199.1:0-3269 GCA_046717125.1 Methyloligellaceae bacterium | reverse complement strand
GCCTCGACCCGAATGGCTTGTTGAATCCGCGCCCCGGTGGCCGCCCGACGAATGGCCTCTTTGAGGGTAGGTTCGGCCGGCGATCACCGGCCGGTGGTGACGCTGACGGGGGCGGCAGGAAGTCGCGTCTGCTGCTCGCGTCTCGCGGAGGCCGGGGCTTCACAGCATGACCAGCGGCCGGCTTGCCGGTCCACGGGCGATCGGTTGCGGGGGGCGCCCCGCGCTTGTCGCGCTTCTTGCGATCGAAGCGCGCGCGCGGATCTTCATGGGTGCCGCCCGGGCGCCAGGCGCGCCCACGGTTTTCCGGCCGCGCCTCCACGTTTCTGCCGGCCCACTGCGCCTGCTCAGGGTTCTCCCACAGCTTGCCGCGCGCGAACCACTTCATCGCAACGTCCTTGTTCGTGCGCCGAAGCTGTGCAAGGGTCGGCAACAGCTCTTCCTGTTTCGTCGCACGGAACGCCGTCGGCTTGCTATCGATCAGGATTGTCCAGTACGCGTAGCGCGGAGGCATGCTGCGATTGTACTGTTGGCGGCCCCTACCTGGCCGGCGTCATGTCAGGGGCGGTCGAATCGCTTCAATTTTTCCACCAGTGTCGTGCGCTTGAGGTTCAGCAGCCTCGCCGCCTGACCTTTGTTGCCGCCCGTTCGCTCGAGCGACCGCTGAATCAACTCGCGCTCCACGCTCGCGATGAACGCGTCGAGGTCCACCCCGTCGTCGGGGAGCAGGATTGGCGTGCGCAGTGCCGGCGCCGCCGGATTCGCAAGCTCCGGCGGCAGATCGGCGACGTCGATTTGCGATTTGCCGGCGCTGAACGCGACGGCGCGTTCAACAGCGTTCTCCAGTTGCCGTACGTTTCCGGGCCAGGAGTAAGCCATGAGACGTCGCATCGCGCCTTGCGAAAAGGTGACGGACGGCTTTGATGGTGGGCCGGTCTCCCGCGAGGCCGCAGCCGTCTTGCTCCCCTGACCACTCTCGGCCTTCGGCGTTGGAGCATACTTGCCGAGGAAGTGCTGCACCAGGAGTGGAATGTCCTCCTTCCGATCGCGCAATGGCGGCAATTCCACAGGAATGACGTTGAGACGGTAGTACAGGTCCTCCCGGAACTGCCCCTCTGCCACCATGCGCGCCAGATCGCCGTTGGTCGCGGCAATCACACGCACATCCACTTTGATCGTATGTGAATCACCCACGCGCTCGAACTCACGCTCCTGCAGCACGCGCAACAGCTTCATCTGGAGCGCCGCGCTCATCGTGCCGACTTCATCGAGGAACAACGTTCCCTTGTGTGCCTGCTCGAGGCGCCCTTGCCTGTTGCCCACGGCGCCCGTGAACGCGCCGCGCACGTGACCGAACAGCTCGGCCTCCTGCAGTGTTTCGGGGATGGCGCTGCAGTTGAGGGCCACCAAACGGTTCGCACGCCTTGGACTGTTATGGTGGATCGCCCGCGCGACGACCTCCTTCCCGGTGCCGGTCTCGCCGGAGATCAAGATGGTGCTGTTCGCGGCGGCGACCGTTTCGAGCAGCTGAACGAGCCGTTTCATCGCCGGGCTCTTGCCGATGAGCCCCTCGAACCGGTACCGCTCCTCGAGCTGCGCCCGCAGGTAAGCATTCTCCGACCGGAGGCGCCTCTGCTCGAGAGCAGCGTCGACCGCGTGCAGCAGTTCGTCGATCTGGAACGGCTTGCTGACGAAGTCCCATGCCCCTCGCTTGATGGCCTCGACCGCGTCCTTCACGGTCCCGTAACCGGTCACGACAATGGCCACGATCTCGGGGTAGCGCGCCACGGCCGCGTCCACGACGGCCGCTCCATCAATACCGGGAAGCCGCAAGTCAGTGATGATCAGGTCAAACGCGAAGTCAGCCAGATAGGCGAGTGCGTCCTCGCCTGTCGCAGCCTGCTGCACCTGATACCCGCGCTTGGTCAGCTGCTCGGCGACGAGCTGCCGGAGCGGGGCCTCGTCTTCGACCAGAAGTAGATGTTTCGTATCCTCAGTCACTTAGGGTCTGCGCCAAGATATTGACATAATCCGGGTGCGGCGCAAAACACATCGGGGCGCCGCGAACCAGGCGCCCCTGCAGGTGTGTGAACGTGAAACCGATACTGCTGTGCGGAGGCGATTGCAGTGGAAAGAAAAACAATCTCTATCATGAAGGCGTGCGAGCTTGTCGGTGTCAGCCGCCGGACGATCTACAACTGGCTGTCTTCGGGCAAGATCGAATACGTCCGCACCGCCGGCGGCTCGGTTCGCATCTTCGTCGAGACGCTATGGCGCGATCCGCAGCGCACCGACCGCGCCACGCCAGCGGCCCCGGATGGGGTGTGGCAGCAGCAAGAGCGGAACTAGTCATTTCTCCCGGCTGATCAACGACCGGCCTCCGGGCGGGGCATCGCTCCTCCACCCCAACGCGACTTGCGCGTTGGGGATCCCGGATCGCCACCCTGACGCAGCGCTGCCGCGTCGGGGGCCCGGACTCTGACCCGCCGGCGTGCGCCGGAACACCGGGATCCGCGCGCTCACGCGTTCGCCGCCCACGGCGTGCCTCCGCGCTCGTTTGCACGGTCCTCCGTCGGCCTTGCCTCGCCACCTCGCGAGGCGTGGCCACGCCTACCAGAGGCGGACCCTAACGCCAGTGCGGCAAAGGTCTCTGCGGAGTTGAACGGCCATCGTGTCGGCCCCCATCGTCTATCAAAATCGTAACAACAGCGTCAAATCCGTGACTAGTCGTTGGCAAAAACGTCAACTAGTTGACGGATGCACGTCATGGCTCACGTGTCACCGTCTCTGCACCCGACTGGGGCATACCAGATTAAGAGCCGCCGTCTCAGTAGGTTGTGGGAAGCTCCGTGAAACGGCTCCACCAATTTCTCCCGTCTTTGGCTCACTGGTACTGTCGTTGCGATATGGTCCAGCGAACCACGGACTTTTAGTGCGCCGCCAAGGAGATATGGTATGCCCGCCCACCCTGTTGCCCCTGCACAGAATCGTCGCATCGTCGCAGGTTTGCCGTTCGTGGAAGGGCTGGCGCGCCGCATGGCGTCGTCCATGCCCAATTCGATCGATATAGGAGATCTCGTCCAGGACGGCATGCTTGGCCTTATCGACGCGGCCCATCGCTTTGACGAGGATCGCGGCATCAAGTTCGAGACATTTGCAGAGCGCCGGGTGCGGGGCGCGATGATCGACGCGCTTCGGCGCGACGCATGGCCGCGCGGTGTGCGGCGCCAGCGTCCCCAGCTGGACACCCCACGCCACGAGCTGCGGCGCCA
>JBKJVQ010000198.1:0-2665 GCA_046717125.1 Methyloligellaceae bacterium | reverse complement strand
GCCTGAGCGAGACGGAATTCGGACTTCTGATCGGCACGCCGATCCTGACCGGCTCACTCGTCCGCCTTCTGCTCGGCATATGGACAGACCGTTATGGCGGCCGCCTCGTCTATACCGCAACGATGCTCGCGGCGGCCGCGGCGACGTTCCTGCTCGCCTTCGCCGACACCTATGGCGAGATGCTGGTTGCTGCGCTCGGCGTCGGCCTCGCCGGCGGCTCGTTCGCGGTGGGCATTGCGTATGTCTCGCGCTTCTACCCGACGGAGAAGCAGGGCACGGCGCTCGGCATATTCGGCGTCGGCAATGTTGGCGCGGCCGTCACCAAGTTCATAGCGCCCTTCGTGCTGCTGGCTTACGGCTGGCAGACAGTGGCGCTGGTCTGGGCCGCGGCGCTTGTCGTCATGGCGGTGGTGTTCTGGTTCATGACGGATGACGACCCGGTCATCACGCGCCGCAGGGAAACCGGCGAGAGCCCGAAAAGCGCCTGGCTCGATCTCCGGCCGTTGAGAAACGCGCAGGTCTGGCGCTTCGCCTTCTATTACTTCTTCACCTTCGGCGCGTTCGTGGCGTTGGCGCTCTGGCTGCCGCGCTATTTGATCGGCGTCTACAGCTTCGACCTCGCGACCGCAGGTCTGATCGGCGCGGCCTACTCCGTGCCGGCCAGCATCTTCCGCGCCTATGGCGGCGTGCTGTCCGACAGAATCGGCGCGCGCACCGTGCTCTACTGGACCTTCGCGGTTTCGGCTGTCGCCGCGCTGATCCTCTCCATTCCGCCGACGGACTATGTGGTGCGCAGCACTAACGGCCAGATCGCCTTCCATTTCGAGATTGGCGCGGCGACATTCATCGCCGTCATCTTCGTGCTTGGCTTCTTCATGAGTCTCGGCAAGGCGGCGGTCTACAAGCACATCCCGACCTACTATCCCGAAAGCGTTGGCTCGGTCGGCGGGCTGGTCGGCATGATCGGCGGGCTCGGCGGTTTCATCCTGCCGATCGCGTTCGGCGCGCTGAACGATCTAACCGGACTCTGGACGAGCTGCTTCATGCTGCTCTTCCTGATCGTCGCCGCCTGCTTCGTCTGGATGCACCTCGCCATCCGCAGGATCGAACGGACGGCGGCACAGCCCGAACCTGCCTCCCTCGACTACGCGGCGCAGTAGGGAGCGCGGGCAATGACCGAAAAACTCGTCATCGTCGGCAACGGCATGGCGCCGGGGCGGATGCTGGAGCATCTGTTCGAGATCGCGCCCGGCCGCTACGAGGTCACGATCTTCAACGCCGAGCCCCGGGTCAATTACGACCGCATCATGCTGTCGCCGGTCCTCTCGGGCGAAAAAGACTACGAGCAGATCATCATCCATGGCGACGGCTGGTACGTCGACCACGGCATCATGCTCTACAAGGGCCACCGGATCGTCGCCATCGACCGCGCGGCGAAGACGGTGACGTCCGACCACGGCGTCACGGCCCCTTACGACCGGCTGGTGATCGCGACCGGCTCGACGCCCTTCATCCTGCCCGTCCCCGGCAAGGACCTTCCGGGCGTCCTTTCCTACCGCGATCTCGACGACGTCCAGGCGATGCTGCTCGCCGCTCAATCCCGCGCCAAAGCGGTTGTGATTGGCGGCGGCCTGCTCGGCCTCGAAGCCGCAGCAGGCCTGGAAGCGCGCGGCATGGACGTGACGGTTGTGCATCTCATGCCGACGCTGATAGAGCGCCAGCTTGACGCCGCTGCCGGCTGGCTCCTGCAGCGTGAAGTCGAATCGCGCGGCATCAAGGTCCGCTGTGGGGCGCAGACGACCGCGATTGTCGGCGAGAAGCGGGTCGAGGGCGTGCAGCTTGCGGACGGCACGATCATCCCCGCGACGCTTGTCGTCATGGCGGCCGGCATCCGCCCGAGCGCCTGGCTTGCACAGGAGGCGGGGATCGATGTCCGGCGCGGCATTGTCGTCGATGCGCAGATGCGCACCTCCGACCCCGCGATCCTCGCCATCGGCGAATGCGCCGAGGTCGGCGGCCACACTTACGGTCTCGTCGCCCCGCTCTATGAGATGGCGCGCGTTGCGGCGGCGGAACTGGCGGGCGCGCCGACAGCCGGCTTCGTCCACGCGGATACGCCGACCAAGCTGAAAGTCACCGGGATCGACCTCTTCTCGCTGGGCGACTTCGCCGATGGCGACGACCGGCAGGAGATCGTGCTGCGCGACGCGGCGGCGGGCATCTACAAGCGCCTCGTCCTGCAGGACAACCGCATCATCGGCACGGTGCTGTTTGGCGAGACGGCCGACGGCGCCTGGTTCAACGATCTCAAGAAGAAGCAGGTCGACATCACCGAGATGCGCGACACGCTGATCTTCGGCCAAGCCTATCAGGGAGGGCCCACATCGGACCCTTTGGTCGCCGTTGCAGCCTTGCCGGATGATGCGGAAATCTGCGGCTGTAACGGCGTTTGCAAGGGAAAGATCACCGGCGCGATCACGGCCAAGGGCCTGACCTCGCTCGACGGCGTGCGCGCGCACACCAAGGCATCCGACTCCTGCGGCTCCTGCACCGGGTTGGTCGAGAAGCTGATGGTGTTGACCATCGGCGACAAGTACAACCCTGCCGCGATCCAGCCGATGTGCGGCTGCACCACGCTCGGCCATGACGAGGTCCGCCGGCTGAT
>JBKJVQ010000197.1:0-14756 GCA_046717125.1 Methyloligellaceae bacterium | reverse complement strand
GGTTAGGAATTTGCGGGTGCGTTCCGTTGGCGCCGCCGGCGTCACCTCGCCCCTGTGGGGAGAGGTCGGCCCGAAGGGCCGGGTGAGGGGGACAACGTTCTGAATCTCAAACATTGGTGGGATAATTCGGCGATTCGCGCGTGATGATGACATCGTGCGCATGGCTCTCGCGCAGGGACGCAGGCGAGATGCGCACGAACTCCGCCCGCTCCTGTAAGGATGGGATGTCGTGCGCGCCGAGATAGCCCATCGTCGCGCGTAAACCTCCGACGAGCTGGTGCAGCACGCTCGCGACCGGGCCCTTGTACGGCACCTGCCCCTCGATCCCTTCCGGCACGAGCTTCAGCGAATCCTGGATATCCTGCTGGAAGTAGCGATCCGCCGAACCCCGCGCCATGGCGCCGACAGATCCCATGCCGCGATAGGCTTTGTATGACCGCCCCTGGTGCAGATAGACCTCGCCCGGGCTTTCGTCGGTGCCCGCGAGCAGGGAACCGATCATGGCGCAGTCCGCGCCCGCCGCGATCGCCTTGGCGAGATCGCCGGAATATTTGATACCGCCGTCGGCGATCACGGGCACATCCGCCTTCGCCGTCACCTCGACCGCATCCATGATCGCGGTGAGCTGCGGCACGCCAACGCCCGCGACGATGCGGGTCGTGCAAATCGAGCCCGGACCAATGCCGACCTTGATCGCGTCTGCGCCCGCGTCGATCAGCGCCTGTGCGCCATCGGCCGTGGCGATATTGCCGGCGAGGACCTGCACGTCGTTCGACTGCCGCTTGATGCGCGACACGGCTTCCAGCACCTTCGAGGAATGTCCGTGTGCGGTATCCACGACGATCAGGTCGCACCCCACCGCAATCAGGCGCTCTGTGCGCTCGAAGCCTTCGTCGCCGACCGTGGAGGCGGCTGCAACCCGCAGGCGCCCCTGCTCGTCCTTGCAGGCATGCGGATTGAGGCGCGCCTTCTCGATGTCCTTGACGGTGATCAGGCCCGTGCAGCGATAGGAATCGTCCACGACGATCAGCTTCTCGATCCGATAATGATGCAGGAGACGCTTGGCCTCCTCCGTGTCCACGTTCTCGCGCGAGGTGATGAGATCGTCCTTCGTCATTAGTTGCGAGACCGGCTCGTCCGGATTGGACGCGAAGCGCACGTCGCGATTGGTCAGGATGCCGACGAGTTTTCCTGATCCCGGCTGGACGACCGGGATACCGGATATCCGGTGCATCGACATGAGGTCGAGCGCATCCTGGAGCGTCGCGTCGGGACCGATCGTCACCGGGTTCACGACCATGCCGGATTCGAACTTCTTCACTTGGAAGACCTGGTCGGCCTGGGCCTCCGGCGTCATGTTGCGGTGAATGACGCCGATGCCGCCGGCTTGAGCCATGGCGATGGCGAGCCGCGACTCGGTCACGGTGTCCATCGCCGCCGACAGCACGGGGATATGAACGGCGATCCGTCTGGTCACGCGCGACTCCGTGGACACGGAGTTCGGCATGATCTCGGAGGCCAATGGGCGCAGCAGCACGTCGTCGAAAGTCAGCGCGAGGGGGAGTTCGTGGTCGATAGGCCGCTTGGCCATGCGCCAACCCTTTTCATCGAATGCGGCGGCCTTGATCCGCCGCCCGGTTGGCGGCCTGCTTTATCAGCAAGGCCGGCGATTGGAAAGGCCGGCAGGAGGTCCACGACACTTGTTGACCGACGTGATACCCTTGGAGGCAATAATCACCGCGAGTTTCGGAGTTCACGTCATGGGCCTCAGCTGGGCGCATATCCTCATTGTGTTGCTGGTATTCGTTCTCCTTTTCGGAAGCGGCAAGATTTCCAGCCTGATGGGCGACGTCGCCAAAGGCATCAAGAGCTTTAAGCGCGGAATGTCGGATGAGGACGAGACCCCACCCCGCGATGCGCGCCCGCCTGAGCCGCGCGATAAGGCATAACGCCCTGTAGCCGACTCACCCACCCCGAAAGCCCATGGCCAGCACGTAGAGTTCCGCCGAATCCGCCCGGCTGGCTTTCGGCTTCACGTGCCGCACGGTTTCGAAATCGCGCTTCAGCCACTTAAGCAGGTCGGCCTCCGTACCGCCTTGCAGCACCTTGGCAAGAAACGTCCCGCCCGGCGCAAGGATCTGGACGGCAAAATCGGCCGCGAGTTCTGCCAGCGCAACGATCCTTAAATGGTCTGTCGGCTTGTGCCCAATGGCGGGCGCGGCCATGTCGGAAAGCAGGGCGTCGGCCTGTCCGCCGCGCAGCGTCCCGCGCAGCAGTTCCGGCGCGGCTTCATCCTCGAAATCGATCTCGACGAAATCGACGCCCGGCAGATGATCCATGGGGTTGATGTCAGCGGCGACGATCTGACCCTCTCCCTGCTCGGCTCCGACGCGCGTTGCTGCGACCTGGCTCCACCCTCCAGGCGTCGCTCCCAGATCGAGCACCCGCGCGCCCGTTTTCAGAAAGCCGTAACGGTCGTCCATCTCGATCAGCTTGAACGCGGCCCGCGATCTGAGACCGAGCCGCTTGGCCTCCGCGACATAAGGATCGTTCAACTGCCGTTGCAGCCAGCGCGACGACGACGTCTTGCGCCCGCGCGCCGATTTGAGGCGCACGGACAGGTCCCGCCCCGAACCCTTAGCCCCGCCTGACCTCCGCTGCATGAAGAACTCATAGAGGGGGATCGTTTCAGTTGGAAGCGGCTGAAATTCTGGCGTCATCCTCGGCATCGGGTCAGTGGGACAAGGCCAGACCAAGACGACTGCATATGGATCGGAGGACCGAACGACGGGGGGCGTAAGAAGCGACAGGCCGCCGTCTTGACCAACCCGCCTTAATCGACCCCTATCTCGCCGAATATGCCCCGCTACATCGTTCCCCTCATCGTCGCCTGCGCGCTCTTCATGGAGACGATGGATTCGACGGTGATCGCCACGTCGCTGCCGGCGATTGCGGCCGATCTTGGCGAAAACCCCATCGCGCTGAAGCTCGTGCTCACGGCCTATCTCCTGGCGCTGGCCGTTTTCATCCCGGTGAGCGGCTGGGCTGCGGACAGATTTGGTGTGCGCACCGTCTTCCGGCTTGCGATCGTCGTTTTCACCATCGGCTCGGCGCTGTGCGGGTTTGCCGATTCGCTGTGGGAGTTCGTCGGCTACCGGATCATCCAGGGGATCGGCGGCGCGATGATGGTGCCGGTCGGACGGCTCGCGATCCTGCGCACCGTGCCCAAGGCGGAACTGGTCTCGGCGCTCGCCTGGCTGACGATTCCGGCCCTCATGGGTCCGGTGGTGGGGCCGCCGCTCGGCGGGTTCATCACCACCTATATCGACTGGCGTTGGATTTTCTGGATCAACATCCCGATCGGAGTCCTTGGCCTTATCCTCGCGTCCCGCTTCATGGTGGAAGCGCGGGAGGACGACGTTCCGCCGCTCGACGTGTTGGGGTTTGCGCTTGTCGGCGCGGGTCTGGCCGCGCTGATTTTTGGCCTCTCGACGATCGGTCAGGACTTCGTTCCGTCCGGCATCGCGCTCGCGATGATGATCGGCGGCGCAGTGCTGCTCGCGATCTATGTCCGTTACGCGCGAACGAAGACGGCCCCCATCCTGAACCTGCGCCTCCTGTCCATCCCGAGCTTTCAGGCCAGCGTAGTCGGCGGGTTCCTGTTCCGCCTCGGCATCGGCGCAACGCCGTTTCTGCTGCCGCTTCTGTTCCAGCTCGGCTTCGGCCTTAGCGCATTTCAGTCGGGGCTGCTGACTTTCGCCGGCGCGGTTGGCGCCATGAGCATGAAGATCACAGCCGCGCCGATTCTGCGCCGCTTCGGCTTCAGGCAGGTGCTGCTCGTCAACGGCGTCATTTCTGCGCTGTTCATTTCGGCCGGCGCATGGTTCACGCCCGAAACGCCGCATGCGCTCATCATGGCGGTGCTCCTGTTCGGCGGGTTCTTCCGATCGCTTCAGTTCACCAGCCTGAATGCGCTCGCATTCGCCGATATCGACAATCGCGAGATGAGCCAGGCGACGAGCTTTTCGAGCGTTGCGCAGCAAGTCTCGCTCTCGACCGGCGTCGCGGTTGCAGCGCTGACGATCGAGGCGACGATATGGGGCCGTTCGGACGCAACCCTCGCTCCGGCGGACTTCATGCCTGCCTTCATCGTGGTCGCGGCGATCGCGCTTTTGTCGGGGCTGTTCTATCTGCGCCTGCCATCCGACGCAGGGTCGTCGCTCGCCGGGCCCGTGCGCACGCCGCCTGCGCCGGAGGCAGCCAAGATCGAGGTTTAGAGCATCATCCAGAAAAGTGGACGACCGGTTTTCGGAAAAGATGATGCAGAAACAAAAGCGTAGAGCGCGATCCGCTTCAGATAAGCTTAATCGCGCTCTAGCGCCTGGACCGGCGCACGACGCTGCCCCGGCGCTCGTGGCCGTCCTCCGCCATCAGCGCCGTCAGGATCCCCTCGCGCAGGCCGCGATCGGCGACCCTCAGACGATCCGACGACCAGTGCCGCAGCAGCGCCTCGAGAATCGCGCAGCCGGAGAGCACCAGATCCGCGCGGTCCGGCCCGATACAGGCCTGGCTCGCGCGCTCGGCATAGGACATGGCCAGAAGTCGCCGCGAAACCGCACAGGCATCCGCCGTCCGCACCCACAGACCGTCCACGCGCGCGCGATCGTATACATTCAGGCCGAGATGAATGCCCGCGATGGTGGTGACGGTACCTGACGTGCCGAGAAGCTGCGTTCGGCCCGTTCCTATCCGATCCTTGATCTTGCTGCTCCGTTCGAACGTCGCGACATGAACGCTCACCTCGTCGACCATGCGTGCGTACACGGACTCGTCCACGTCGCGCCCGCCATATTTTTCCGAAAGAGTGACGACGCCGAACGGCAGCGAGGTCCAGGCCGCGATGCAGGAGGCGGCGTCGGGTCTGCTGCCGCCATTGCGGCCTTTGCGCCGGAGATCGAGTAGAATGAGCTCCGAACTCCCGCCGCCGATATCGAATACGATCGCCCAGTCGGCGCTGCGATCGAGCAGAGACGCGCACCCGGAAACAGCCAGCCGCGCCTCCGTTTCCGGGTTGACGATCTCGAGCGCAAGCCCCGTCTCCAGCCGAACCCTATCCACGAACTCGACGCCGTTCTTCGCGATGCGGCAAGCTTCCGTCGCGATCAGCCGCGAACGCTTGACGCCGCGCCGCCGCATTTTGTCGGCGCAGACCATGAGCGCGTCGATCGTGCGCCTCATCGCGACTTCGGACAGGACACCCGATGACGAGACGCCCTCACCCAACCTGATGATGCGCGAGAACGCGTCGATGACCATGAACCCGCGCCGCGACGGGCGTGCGACGAGCAGCCGGCAATTGTTGGTGCCGAGATCGATCGCCGCATAAGTCTGAGACGGATCGCGATGTCTCTGGATGCTTGGATGCGCAGGGATAGGTGAGCCTGCTCCAGGAGCGCCGAGCAGCGTAGAGCCGCCGCCTCCGGAATGGCCCATGGCCGACGGAACGCCATTGACGCCGTTGTCTTGAGCGGGCGAACGGAGATCGCCAGGCGGCTCGGCCACGATGTTTCGTCCCCAGGACGGCGCGGATCGTCATCCCGCGCCGTCGGCTCCGACCAAGACGGTTGCCACATCCGCCCGACTTGAGGGAACTGTAACAGGGGTATTCCTGCGGCGAAAGGCCGCCGCTCAGGGAACTCCGACCGATTGCGGAACGGCTCGGCGTGTTTCGAGCAGCCTCAAGCCGAGCGCGATCACCACGGCCATCATCAAGACGCCCGCGAGTTGCCAAGTTTGCCATAGGCCGAAGCCGGAAAATCCAACGCCGCAGCCTGCTGCAAAGGCCGCTAGCGCAAACGGCCGGGCCTGTTCGTAGATGCGGCCTATCGCCGACAGGATAGCGATGCCAAGGGCGAGGAACAGGCCCGCGCCGATCGCGCCGAGCTCCAGCCATATCTGCAAAAAGATGTTGTGCGCGTGCACGCTCGGTCTCAGCCGAAATCGTTCGGCGCGCGTGGGCTCGCGATACTCATTGCCCATTTGCGGCAGCTTGGGCGTACCCAACATGCCGATGCCTGCAATCGGCTTTTCCATCGATTTGGTGCTTGTATACGCCCAGATGAAAAACCGGGCACGCACACTGGACGCTGGCAGCCATTCCACCTTCGTCCAGCCAAGTTCGTGGGGTATTCGGCCGAGCGGCACCGACAGCACCAGCGCCACGACGAGCCCTGCCGCGACCATGTACTGAGCGGTCCGGAACCAGAGCCGCGCAATCAGAAACACGAGCGCGGAAAGGCCCAGTGCCACGGTTGCGGATCCCGCATCGGACAGCACTACGCAGGCCATGACGATCAGGAACAGGATGGCCCAGCCAATGAGCGTGTTCCGTACCGAAAGCGCAGCGCCCAGCACGAGCAGCGCCCCGGGCCAGAGCACGAACACCATGTCGGTTACGGCGCGATTGAGCTTGTGACTCGGGATGTCGACGATCTTGCCGCCGACCACCGTGAAATGCTTTGCGACCTTGTCCGCGTCTGGCGGGAACACCGTGTAAAGAAGCCTGGCGAGGTACTGTCCCGTCGCCAACTCGAACAGCAGGACCGCGCTTCCCGCCACGAGCGCCGCGCCGAACCAGAATGCCGACCTGCGCGCGGTCTCCGCCCCGACGGACCGGATGCCCAATATCAACAGGATCGTCGCCACGACGACCGGAAGCATCTCCAGCAACTTCTTCGTCGCTTCGTCCTGATCGAGGCTCCATTGGGCATTCGCCGCGAGATAGACAAACAGGAGAGCGAGCCAGAACCCGATCCAGGATTTTCCCGCCGAGAGCGCCTTGCGTGGCGCAGTCACGATCGCGCGGGCAAGCGCGACGCAGCCCAACAGGATGAGCACGAATGGAACGACGCGCGGAAAGTTCGGGATCGCGAGACTGAGCATGCCGAACAGGGGCGGCATGAGGCGGTCGGCAAAGCCTTGCCGCGCGCCGTCCAGCGGAACAGGAGAAGCGGCTGCGGTCATATCGACTCAGCCGTCCGCGAAAAGGCCCGCGCAGCCCTCCTGATCGGTACAATCACCCTCATCGGCATCCGCGCTGCGATTCCCACGACTTGATCCGCGCGACGTTATCCCGCTCCAGCCGCGACAATATGTTCTGGCTGGAGGTTCGGCATCCGGCGTTGCCGAAATAGTTCCGGCCGCGCGCCGTCTGAAAGCAGTAGCCGTTCCGCTTGTAGATCTCGTTGCGCGCGACCCAGAGCTGGTCGCAGCCGAGATTGGAGAGCTCGCCCGGCCCGATAACCGAAGATGAGCTATGGGCAATAACATCGCCGCCGCCTCGCAAGACGGGATCGTCGTCACGCTCGACCGGCGGAGCAGGAGGAGGTGCCTGAGGAGGCGCAGGCGGTTTCGACAGTTCGTCGATTCTCAGCGCCGCGAGCCGGGCGAAGCTGCCCTTGGGGTATTCCGCCAGATAGGACCGGAACGCCTCGACATTGTCGCTGTCCTTGACGGAATTCCAGAAGGCAAGTTCGACGGTCCGGTCGTCGATATTGGCGGGTGGCGGCACGGGCGGCGGCGGTGCGCGATCGGGCGTGTCGCCGCCGGGCACAAGCGGCGTGAAGAAGAATTCGCCCGTAATTGAGCTGGACTCCCAGGGCGTCTGATCCCGGACCGCGCTTTGGACCTCGAGTCTCGTCTTCTTGAACACCTGTTCGATCGTGAGGCCGGGCGTCGCGATGGCGCGGGCGAGCGCACCCGAATAGGGGCTGTTGGAGCCAACGCCGTCCTGGGCGACCGATTTCGGCGCCGTCGCGAACGCGATGTAGCTTCCCGCGGGCGCATCGACCCGTGCTAGGCCCCGCGATCCCGAGCGGGAGGATGCGGCATACGGATTATCGCGGCACGCATCGAGGATCACGATGTTGATGCGACTCTGCGCGCGCTCCATCGTCGCCATCAGCTCGTTGATGTTGACGGCCTGGATCGCGACTTCGCCTTCGTCGGCGATATTGGCGTCGACCGGAATGAGAAAATTCTCGCCCCTGACGTCGACGCCATGGCCTGCATAGTAGAACAGCCCGACGGAATCGGAGCCCCGCAGCGCGCGCCCGAATTCCAGCATGGCGCGCTTCATGTCGGCCTGCCTCCCATCGATCAGTTTGGTGACGGTGAAGCCGACTGACTCAAGCGTCTTCGCCATCAGCTCGGCGTCGTTCACCGGATTGTTGAGTTTGGGCGAATGCGCGTACTGGCCATTGCCGATGACGAGCGCGATGCGTGTCTCCGCAGCGGCTTGCGCTGCGCACAGCATGAAGACAAGCGCGCCGAGATACAGCAGTCCGGCCGACAGTCCTGATTGACGCATCGCAAGGGCTCGGCTGGGTCCAAAATGCCTCGTCAATTAAGGGCAAAGCCCCTCGGATCGCAAGACCGCGCACAATTGCGTGCGGCGAGTACGGCTGCTTTCGCCGAGCCTTACGAGCCGGTAATGTGCCCGGCTTGAGTCTAAGGTGGTGGAATGAGGCGTTTCAGGGCATTTGCGATTGTCAGCATTCTGGCTATAGCCGGACTGCCCGCGGGTTGCGGCGACGGCAATCAGCCGGCTCCACAGGCCGCGCCTCCGCCTCAGCCCGTTACGGTCGCCAAGCCGATGCAGAAACGGGTCTCGGACTGGGACGAGTTCACCGGCCGGTTCGAGGCGTCGAACTTTGTCGAGGTGCGCGCCCGAGTGAGCGGCAATCTCACGGAAGTGCATTTCACGGACGGTCAGGATGTCAAGCCCGGCGACCTCCTTTTCACCATCGACAGACGCCCGTTCCAGCGCACGGTCGAACAGGCCGAGGCCGAACTCGCACGCTCGAGAAGCACGCTCGAATTCACCAAGGCGGATCTCGAGCGCGCCGAACCGCTGGTCGCGCGCGGCACCGTGTCGGTCCAGTCATTTCAGGATCGCAAGCGCGCGCAAGGTGAAGCTGAGGCCGCGGTGCAGGCGGCTGAGGCGCGGCTCAAGGGCTCGCAACTCGACCTCGAATTCACGGAGGTCAGAGCGCCGCTCAAGGGGCGCATCTCGAACCGGCGCGTGGACGTCGGCAACTATGTTTCGGGCGGCGCCGGCGGCACGCTGCTGACCACGATCGTGTCCGTCGATCCGATCTATTTCGTGTTCGATGCGTCGGAAGCTGACTATCTGCGCTATGCCCGGCTCGCAGAGGACGGCAACCGCCCGTCCTCACGCACCACAGCCAATCCGGTGCAGGTCCGGCTGATGGACGAGGACAGTTGGGATCACAAGGGCGTCATGAATTTCGTCGACAACCGGCTCGATCCGAATTCCGGCACGATCCGCGGCCGCGCCGTTTTCGACAACAAGGACGGCTTTCTGACGCCCGGTACGTTCGGACGCCTCAGGCTGATCGGATCGAACGAGTATGACGCTCTGCTTGTCCCCGACGATAGGCGCGTAAGCTCCTCATGGCGGTCGATAAGGAGGGCAACGTCACGGGCAAGCCGGTGCAGCTCGGACCGATTCACGAGGGCCTTCGGGTGATCCGGTCCGGCATCGGACCGGAAGATACCGTGGTCATCAACGGCGTTCAGCGCGCCCGCCCCGGCCAGAAGGTCGCCATCGAGGAGTGAAAAGTCGAGCTCAAGCCGGCGCCCGAGCGGAGCGCTTCCGTGCCGCGCGGCTGAACCGACCATGGGCCTCACGCACTACTTCGTCGACAGGCCGATCTTCGCAACGGTGCTATCGATCCTGGTCACGATCCTCGGCGTGATTTCCTATCTCGCGCTTCCTGTCGCGCAATATCCCGAAGTCGCGCCGCCGACGATCGTTGTCTCGGCGACCTATCCGGGCGCTTCGGCGCAGGTCGTGTCGAATACCGTGGCCGCTCCTCTCGAGCAGGAGATCAACGGCGTCGAGAACATGCTCTACATGGTCTCGCAGGCCACCGCCGACGGGCGCCTGGGCATCACGATCACCTTCGAGCTGGGAACGAACCTCGATACCGCTCAGGTTCTGGTCCAGAACCGGGTCGCGGTCGCCCAGCCGAGACTTCCAGAGGAGGTGACGCGTCTCGGCATCACCACACGCAAGAACTCGCCCGACTTGATGATGGTCATCCATCTCTACTCACCAGATCGCTCGCGCGACGATCTCTACATCTCGAACTATGCCCGCACGCAGATCGCCGACCGGCTCGCCCGCATCAGGGGAGTGGGCGAGGCGCGGATTTTCGCGGAACGCGCATTCTCGATGCGGATATGGCTGGATCCCGAGCGCATCGCGATCCGCAACCTGACGGCCGGTGAGGTGGTCGCGGCGCTCCGTCAGAACAACGTGCAGGTCGCATCCGGGATCGTTGGTCAGCCGCCGATCCCGCAGGACAACGCCTTCCAGCTTTCGGTCGAGACACTCGGCCGGCTGGTCGATCCCGCCCAGTTCGAGAACATTGTCATCCGCTCCGACGAGGGCGGGCGCATCACGCGCCTTCGCGACATCGGACGCGTCGAACTCGGCGCGCAGGACTATTCCTCGAGCGGATATCTCGACCGGGAGCCGGCGATCCCGATCGCCATCTTCCAGCAACCCGGCTCCAACGCGCTCGCCACGGCCGACGCGGTGATCGCCGCGATGCAGGAAATGTCGCGCGACTTTCCGCCGGGCTTTGCCCACGACATCATCTACAACCCGACGACCTTCATCGCCGAGTCGGTCAACGCGGTCTATGTGACGATCGCCGAGGCGATCGCGCTCGTCGTGCTGGTCATCATCGTTTTCCTGCAGAACTGGCGCGCGGCGCTGATCCCGATCGTCGCCATTCCGGTGTCCCTGATCGGCACGTTCGCGGTCATGGCGGCGTTCGGATTCTCGGTCAACAACCTGACGCTGTTCGGACTCGTGCTCGCCATCGGCATCGTCGTCGACGACGCCATCGTCGTGGTGGAAAACGTGGAGCGGTACCTGGCAGAAGGGATGAACGCGAACGAGGCTGCGCACAAGACGATGGACGAGGTCGGCACCGCGCTGATCGCCATCGGCCTTGTCCTCTCGGCCGTGTTCATTCCGACCGCTTTCGTCACCGGCATCACGGGCCAGTTTTACCGGCAGTTCGCGCTCACCATCGCCAGCGCGACCATCATATCCGTCGTCGTCTCGCTGACGCTGTCGCCCGCGCTCGCGTCCCTCCTGCTCAAACCGCACGACCCCGATCACAAGCCGCGCGGCATCTCCGGGCTGTTCACGCGGGCGGGAAACTTCTTCAACCGGGGTTTCGACCGTCTGGCGCACGGCTACGGCGCGGTCGCGGCGCGGTTGATCCGCATCCCGCTGATGGTGCTGATCGTCTATGCGGGACTGTTGGGCCTCACCTGGTTCCAGTTTAACCGCACGCCGACCGGCTTCATCCCGGCGCAGGACCAGGGCTATCTCATCACGGCGATCCAGCTTCCCGCCGGTGCGTCGCTCGAGCGCACCGATCAGGTGATCCGGAAATCGATCGACATCATCCTGAAGCATCCCGCGGTCGCGCACACCGCCGCCTTCACCGGTTTCGACGGCGCGACCTTCACCAACGCCCCGAACGCGGGCGCCATCTTCGTCGTGCTCAAGCCGTTCGAGGAGCGGACCGAGATGGGCGTAACGCCGCAGCAGATCCTCGGCGAAATCCAGCAGAGTCTTTTCGCGGAGAAGGAGGCCAACATCTTCGTCATTCAGCCGCCGCCGGTGCGCGGTCTCGGCACGGGCGGCGGCTTCAAGATGTATGTGCAGGACCGGCGCGACCGGGGCTTGAACGCCCTCGAGCTGGCGACGACTGATTTGATGATGGCCGCGAACCAGACGCCCGGCCTGTCGCGCGTGTTCACGCTGTTCAACACGGGAACGCCGAAAATCTACGCCGATATAGACCGCGTGAAGGCCGACATGCTGGGCGTGCCGCCCGAGCGCGTGTTCGAAGCGCTGCAGATCTATCTCGGCTCGGCCTTCGTCAACGAGTTCAATTTCCTCGGACGCACCTATCGGGTCACGGCGCAGGCGGACGGCCAGTACCGCGACGAGGTTCGCGACATCATGAATTTCCGCGCGCGCTCCAACTCGGGCGCGATGGTGCCGCTGGGTTCGGTCGCGACGTTCCGCGACATCACTGGCCCCTACCGCGTGGCGCGCTACAATCTTTATCCGGCAGCCGAACTCCAGGGTGCGACCACGCCCGGCACCTCCTCGGGCCAGGGTATCGCAATGATGGAGAGACTAGCCGCGGAGAAGCTTCCTTCCGGCTTCTCCTATGAATGGACCGAGCTCGCGCTGCAGGAGAAACTCGCCGGCAATACCGCCATCATCGCCTTCGCGCTGGCGACGCTGTTCGTGTTCCTGCTGCTGGCGGCGCTTTATGAGAGCTGGCTCCTGCCGCTCGCCGTCGTGCTGATCGTGCCGATGTGCCTGCTTGCGGCTGTATCGGGCGTTCTTTTCCGGGGGATGGACAACAACATCCTCACCCAGATCGGTCTCGTCGTGCTGGTCGGTCTTGCGGCGAAGAACGCCATTCTGATCGTCGAGTTCGCAAAGCAGGCCGAGGAGCGCGGCCTGTCGCGGCAGGACGCGGCGGCGGAAGCCGCGCGGCTCCGTCTCCGCCCGATTCTCATGACGTCGATCGCGTTCATCCTCGGTGTCGTGCCGCTGCTGATCGCGACGGGTCCTGGCGCGGAGATGCGGCAGGTGCTCGGCACCGCCGTGTTCTTCGGCATGCTGGGCGTGACGCTGTTCGGCCTGCTTCTGACGCCGGTGTTCTATTCGACGATGCGGTCTCTGGCGAGCGACCAGCGCGCAAAGCGGCGCAGGCCGCCTCCGGACGTCGAAGCCGCGCCGGCGGAGTGACGGTTCACGCATCGGGCAGGAAGAACAGATTGTTGACGTAGCCCGCCCAGCGCGGGTCCGACAGCTTGCGTTCGAGGCGTTCCGGAGTCTGCAACCCAAGAAGCCCGCCCGCCGTAATCGGCGTCAGCGTCGCGCCGTCCGCCGCCGCCATGGCGCGATAGTTGCGCGCCGCGAAGAAATCGAACATCGCCGCGATGTCCGCGCCATGCCGCGCTTCCGTCTCTATAAGCAGCACCGGCCGGTCGCGCGCGATGATCCGTTCCGTGCCACGGACCACCGCCAGTTCGTGCCCCTCGACATCGATCTTGATGAACCCAACAGGTCCCCTGCCCTCAAGCGCAGCATCGAGCGTCGTCACCTCGACCTCATGCTCAACCGATTCAGCGCCGCCGAAGCTTTTGGCGCGATGGACCGAGCCGAGCGCCGCCGCCTCGCCGCCGTCGACAAGCGGCACGCGCAGCGTCAGGCGGCCCGGCGTGTCCGACACGGCCGCCTCGATGATGTCGCAGCGCGGTAGTCGCAGCTTCCGCAGATGGGCCGCGCAGCCGGGGTTCGGCTCGAACGCCACGACCGACCTTGCCCGACTTGAGAAAAGGTCGGCGTAAAGCCCGACATTGGCCCCGACATCGACCGCTACCCTGTCGCGCGAGAGAAATTGCTCGGCGAGCCGATACTCGGGTTCGAACATGCGCAGTTTCGTGTGCAGCAACACCCGCCAGGCATGCACCGCGCGTGCCGGCAGAAGCGCCTTGGCCGTCGCCCTCAGTCCCGGCATTGGCGGCCGCTCCTAGATCACGGTGACTTCGGGCCAATCCTGAAGTCACAACGTGATCGATTTCAAGGATTCGAGCATGATGTCATCCGAGAACCGCTTCACACTTTTCGGCATCATGCTCGGGATGCCATCATCCGCTTAACATCGCGGAACGAGCGACTTATGCAGCCGACGTGAGAGCCGGACAACCGGGAACGGCGATGAACATGGTTCGGTTACTGGTACTGGCGCTGTCCGGAATTCTTGTCGCCGCCCCTGCGGCCGGGGACGACCAGAAGACGGCAGTGATGCAGCGCCTCGTTGCCGCGTATCCGGATCATCTTTCGGGCTTGGAGGGCAACGAGATCATCTGGAAGGACGGCACGCGCATGGCCTTCGACGACGGCAAGGGAAAGAAGCAGTTCGAAGAGCTGCTCGATGCGCCGGATATCGAGGACCAGTTCGCCTTCCCATACTCGCCCGGCCGGGCAGGAACGCCGCCGGGTTTCGAGATCGACCCGGGCCGCATTCGCTACGAGCCGTTCTTCGTGAAAATGTATGGCGACTGCGACAAGGGCGAGGTCGCGAAGCGCATGGTCCCGGTCCACTGGCTGCCAAAGCATGGCGGCGGCCGCGTCGAGGTGACAAATGTGAACGGCGTGGCCGATCGCCTGCGCGCCGTCTCCGCCGATCTCGAGAAACTGCCGAAAGAGATGATCGCCTATCTCGTGCCCTCAGCCGGCACCTATAACTGCCGCAGCATCGCCGGCACACACCGCAAGAGCGTGCATGCCTATGGCGCCGCGATCGACATCAATGTAGCCCGCGCGCATTACTGGCGCTGGACCAAGCCGGACGGGCAAGGGAAATATCCGTACAAGAACAAGATCCCGTGGGAGATCGTCGAGACCTTCGAGCGCCACGGCTTCATCTGGGGCGGCAAGTGGTACCACTACGACACGATGCATTTTGAGTTTCGACCGGAGCTGCTGGGGAAGTGATGTCGGTCGTCTCGAATCTTGGAACAACGTTTCGGCACCACCCCGGAAGCGCCGCAGGCGCTATCCGGGGCCCAGAGCCACGACTGCACTCGAGGTCCCATGGATCCCGGCCCGGCGCGTTCGC
>JBKJVQ010000196.1:0-2507 GCA_046717125.1 Methyloligellaceae bacterium | reverse complement strand
GCAATTTCGCCGAACGTGGCAACCGGACGCAAACTCTCGCTCGTCTGGGGTGTGCACTGCGTCGTCGACGAAGATGCGCGCGATCTCGACGACATGGTGGACCGCGCCTGCCGGATCGCCTTCCGTGAAGGCTTCGCCAAGGCGGGCCAGCGCATCATCATCGTGGCCGGCGTGCCGCTCGGAACGCCCGGCGCGACAAATATGGTGCGGATTGCATTCGTGGGATCGGGCGCGGCGGAGGATTAGCGCGCGCCGTCCGCCAGACGACCGATTTCGGCCACCACCAAATCCGCCGCGACGTGTTGCACCGCGTGCCCGACGCCTGGAAGCACGATCAACTTCGCGTGCGGCAAGGTCGCGGCAAGCGCGCGCGAATGAATATCGGTCGAAACGATGGTGTCTTGGTCCCCCGATATGATGACGGTCGGGGCCGTGATCTCTCCATAGCGCGGCGACTGCCTGACAACGCTTTTCCTCAGCTGCTCGACGTCGCGCGCGTTGGCAATGAAAGCTGACGGCCGCAGGAGCAGCGCAAGCGCGGATCGGCTCACGTAATCCTCCGGCATCGGCTGCGGCGCAAAGACCGTGCGGGCGAATATCTCAAGAAACGGAAATGCGACCGGCAGCGCGATGGTGCGGGCAAACAGCGGCCCGAGCAGCGGCGTCGCAGTCACCGAATAGAACCACGCAACGCCGCCGGGCCACGAATGCGTGACCGGTGCGAGAAGCACCAGCCCTGCGACGCGATCCGGATAATTGAGCGCGAACGCAGTGACGACCGCGCCTGCGAAGGAATGCCCCACAATGATCGCGCGCCTGGCGTCGAGACGGTCGAGCGCTTCCGCGATCAGCGCGGCCTGCCGCGTGGCGGGCGCCGCATCGTTCGGCCGCCCGCTCCACCCGTGACCAGGACGATCGATCAGGATCACGCGGTGACGCGCTGCCAGGCGCTCGCCCAGCGCGACGCGCATATCGTTTAGGTTTCCGCTCGCGCCATGCAGCAACACCACCGGCGGTGCGCCTGTGCGTGTGCCAAGTTCGAGGACGTGCAGGCGCCCGCCGGTTACCTCGACAAAGCCACCGCTCGGCGGATGGGCGCGCCCGATCGCGAACGAGCCGATCGCCGTCGCACCCGCCAGCAACAGGAGAATGAGCGAAACGCTAATCAGGATGTTGGCTATCATGCGCGGGATGCGGGGCACGTTTGTATACGCGCCCCAGACGGCCGCGGTTTCAGATATCCCGGCCTTCGACCTTCTCGGTCAGCGTCTTCACGAAATCCGTCACCTTCGAGAGGTGCGGGTTAACGGCGAGCGCGCGGCGGAACGCTTCCAGCGCCAATTTCTCTTCGCCCAATTCCTGCATGATGACGCCGAGGCCCGTGAGAGCGCCGAAATGGCGCGGCTCGCGCGCCAGCACCTGCCGGATGTCGGCAACAGACTTGCCGTAGTCCTTGTTGGCGAAATGCAGCGTTGCGCGCCGGTTCCACGCCTCGATGTACTCGGGGCGCACGTCGACCACGGCATCGAGCAGTTGGATCGCGAGCTTGGTGTCCTTGGCGTCTTGCGCGGTTTTCACCCGGCTCATCAACTGATCGGTGGTGTCGCTGCCGGAGGCAAACCACAGCGCCCAGATGCGGCCCTCGACCAGCTTGGCCGAGTCCGCGTCGGGCGCGGCTTTGAGCGCCTCGAACAGGAAGTCGAGATTCTTGATGCGGTCACCGCGCGGCACCCGCGGTAGCTTGTCGGGCGTTTCGGTCCAGCCGCCGGGTTCCGCCCGAACCGGAGCGCTCACCGCCGACGCGGCGAGAAAACCCGCGGCAAACGCCAGAGGGATGAATCGCAGGCGCATGGTGAGAGTCTAGGGCTTTTGCGCTGCGGCGCAATACCGGACCGCTCGGGAGTTGGTCAAAGCCCCGTGAGAACGCCCGGCAATGGGGAAACGTCAGGCTTTGGCTCAGCCCTGGCGGGCCTTGAACCGCGGCTGGGTCTTGTTGATGACGTAGACCCGGCCCTTGCGGCGCACGATCTTGTTGTCGCGATGCCGGCCGCGCAGCGATTTCAACGAATTACGGACTTTCATGGCTTCGATCCATGGCGCGCGCGCCGGAATGTCACGGGATTTGGTGGGTTCTTAAGCGGCGGTCCAGGAACTGTCAACTTCGGCGCAGGCCAGGCGAAAAGGGAGTAAGGCTCTACCGTTGGCGGTAACGTCTGACAAGATACCCGTTGCCGGCGTGCCACACACACAAACAAACGCCGTGGAATCGCGGATTTTCCCCGGAGCGAGGCGCTTCATTTGTTGTTGCGGCCCGCGCGCGGGACCACACTCCGATTCGTCGGGTGGGATGTCATTCAATAGCAAGAGCATGTTCGGGGCTTGGTTTTCATCGCGCCGGCGGCGGCTTACCGCGGCATTTCCCGCCATGCTTGCGTGCGCGCTATTTCTGGCGACAGGCGCGTCGGCGCAGGTCGATCCGCCTCTGGACCCGAGCGCCGATCTCACCG
>JBKJVQ010000195.1:0-12967 GCA_046717125.1 Methyloligellaceae bacterium | reverse complement strand
GACGCGCAGGTGATGTCCGATCTCGACGCCACCGTCGCCTATGCGCGCCGCCTGGGCATGGCGCACGCAAGCAAACTCGGTATCACCGGTTTTTGCTGGGGCGGGCGGCAGACTTGGCTCTATGCGGCGCACAACCCGGAAGTGAAGGCGGGTGTCGCTTGGTACGGCCGGCTTGTGGGCGACAAGACCGACATGACCCCGACCCAGCCGGTCGATATCGCGGCGGAGCTGAAGGCGCCGGTGCTCGGCCTCTATGGCGCGGACGACCAAGGCATCCCGCTCGACACGGTCGATCAGATGAAAAAGGCGTGCTCGGACGCGGGCAAGACCTGCGAGATCGTCGTTTTTCCCAACGCGCCGCACGCCTTTCATGCCGATTACCGTCCGAGCTATCGCAAGGAGCCGGCCGAGCAAGGCTGGAAGCGCATGCTGGACTGGTTCAAGACGCATGGCGTTGCCTGACAAGGCAGGCGGGTGATGTCCTTCGGGTCACCCTCACCGGGCCATTAAGGCGGACCTCTCCGCCCCGCTGGGGTGAGGTGATATGCCTCGCGACGACAGGTGTGAGCACCGGACCCGGGCGCACCTCACCACCCGGTCTTGCCTTAGGCCGGACGGCATGGGCACCATGCAAAAAAAGCCTTTGACGCGCGGCTCTAACCCACTCGCGTCAATGCGCTTTTTTCCGACCTTTTAGCCACCCGGAGTCCGTCTGCCTCGATGCTCGACGCGATGCACATTTTCATCCTGATCGCGTCCTCGATCATTGTCATCGCTGTCTTCACCAGCCTCATTAGTTCCCGCATGGGCGCCCCGCTACTGTTGGTGTTCCTGTTTCTCGGGCTGGTTTTCGGCGAGGCCGGTCTCGGTATCGACTTCAACAACGCCGCGCTCGCCTATTTCATCGGCTCGATTGCGCTCGCCGTCATCCTGTTCGACTCAGGGTTTGAGACCCGCCGTCAGACATTGAGGCTGGCGCTGTCGCCGGCCATCGCGCTGGCGACCGTCGGCGTGCTCCTGACGGCCGCGATCGCGGGCCTGTTCGCGCAAGCTCTATTCGGTTTCAACACACTCGAAGCCCTGCTGTTAGGCGCGATCGTCGCATCGACCGACGCGGCCGCCGTCTTTTTCCTTCTGCGCGTCGGCGGCATCTCGCTGCGCGACCGCGTGCGCTCGACGCTCGAACTCGAATCCGGAACCAACGATCCGATCGCGGTGCTGCTGACGATTTCTCTGGTCGAGCTTATCGCGCAAGGCGCGACGATCGACCGGGCGCTGGCCGACATGGCGGTCCATTTCGTCATCGAGATGAGTCTTGGATTTCTGCTCGGAATAGCGGGCGGAATCGCGATCGTGGCCATCGTCAACCGCGTGCGGCTGGAATCCGCGCTCTATCCGATCGTGGTGATCGGTCTCGCCATGACCCTGTTCGGCCTGACAAGCGTGATCAACGGGTCAGGCTTCCTCGCCGTGTTCGTCGCAGGCGTGTTCGCCGGCAATGCGCAGCTGCGGCAGACGGTGGCGCTGAAGCGCTTCAACAGCGCCATGACATGGCTCGCGCAGATCGTCATGTTCGTCACGCTCGGCCTTCTGGCCTCACCTTCCACTTTCGGTGCTGCACTGCTCCCCGCGATGGGCCTGGCGGCAGCCCTGATCTTCATCGCGCGGCCGATCGCGGTGACGATATCGCTGCTTCCGTTCCGGTTCGCATGGAACGAGATCGCGTTCGCGTCCTGGGTTGGCTTACGCGGCGCAGTCTCGATCCTGCTCGCGATCCTGCCGCTGATAGGCGGATTGCCCAATGCAGGCACCATCTTCAACGCCGCCTTCATCGTGGTCGTCGTTTCGCTCCTCGTGCAGGGATGGACGATCGGTCCCATGGCGCGCTGGCTCGGACTGATCGTGCCGCCGCGCTATGGCCCCGTCGATCGCGTCGAGCTCGAACTGCCCGGCGGCGGCGCGCACGAGGTCGTGGCGTACACGGTGCATCCGGACAGCGCGGTGGCGCATGGGCAGGCGATCCCGCGCTGGGCGCGGCCCTCGCTCGTCCTGCGAGAGGGGCGGTCGCTCAAGCCGCATTCGGCGGGGCGCATCCGCCCCGGCGACCGGCTTTACGTGCTGACCACCGCGAACCGCATACAAATGCTGGACCGGCTCTTCACGCCACTGGTCGAGCAGGGCGACGATCCCGAACTCTATGGCGATTTCAGCCTCGCGCCCGACGCCAGGCTGACCGAGCTCGGCGCTGCGTACGGTTTCTCGCCGCTCAAGGCCGACGCCGACCTGAGGGTGCGGGATCTCATGGCGCGGGAACTGGGTGGTGACGTCGAGGCCGGCGACCGCATCTCATACGGGTCGGTCGAGCTGATCGTCCGTGCCGTCGACGAGAATCACCGCATCGAAGAGGTCGGCCTGGCGGTACAGCCCGCGCAGTTGCCCATCGGGCGGATACTCGGGCGGAGCCGGATACTGGGATTGTTGTCGGGAGCCCGAAACTAGGGGTACGGACGCTACAGCTTCACCGTCGGCTCCCGGGCCCAGAGGCGCAGTTTGCGGCACGCCTCGATAAAGCCCGGAATCGCCGATGCCTTGTCGAGTGCGATCAACCCCTCGTCTGCATCCGGCACGATTCCGGCTTTGGCGAGCATTGGCGCCGCACCGTTGACGTGTCCGATGAACTTGCAATGCGCGAAGGCGTCGGTGACGAAGTCGCGCGCTGCACTTTCCTTCGCCAGCATGTTCGCGCCTTCTTCCGTGAGGAGCAGGACGACGGCATCGAACAGCACCGACGGGCCGCCGTCGATCATGTGCTTGGCCTCGACGAGGCTCCCGTCTGAAGCTTCCACGCCGCCGACCTTTGGGGCGACGATCTCCATCATTGCCCCTTCCTTCGTCAGCGCTGACTGAAGCTTCCTCAGAAGGGCTGCGTCGACGCCATTGCTGACCAGCACGCCGACTTTCCGCCCTTCGAAGCTCTCCGGTCCGTTCTCGATGATCGAAAGCGCCTTCGAGGGTTCGAGATCGTCGCGCGGTTCGACGGCCGCATCGGCCGGCTTCGGCAGCTTGCCCATGCCGAGCTTCTCGGCGACGGCGGCGCCTAGCGTCTCCTCGATGTTCAGCAGATGGGAGACCATCCGTTCACGGATGACAGGCGTTTCGACCTTGCTCAGTTCGAAGGTCAGTGCCGCAACGATGTGACGTTGCTCCGGGACGGTCTGGCTGGTGAAGAACTGGCGCGCCTGGCTGTAATGGTCTGCGAAGCTTTCCGCCCTAAGCCGCACCTTTGGGCCTTCCTCGATTTCCGCGAACGAACGGAATCCCCGCTCGGGATCCTCGCGCGGCCCTAAGCCCCACGAATTCGGCTGGTAGTTTGCACGGCCGACCAGGTTGCGCATGGCCATGTGCCCGTCCTGCTGGAAATGCGCGAACGGACATTTGGGCGCGTTGATCGGGATATGGGTGAAGTTCGGGCTGCCGAGCCGCTTCAGCTGCGTATCGAGATAGGAGAAATTGCGGCCTTGCAGCAGAGGGTCGTTTGAGAAGTCGATGCCCGGCGGCACGTTCTGCGTCATGAATGCGACCTGCTCGGTCTCGGCGAAGAAATTGTCGGGCATGCGGTCGAGCACAAGCCGGCCGACGGGGACGGGCGGAAGGATCTCTTCTGGAATGATCTTGGTCGGATCGAGGACGTCGAAGTCGAAACTGTCCGCGAACTCCTGGTCGAAAAGTTGCAGCCGCATCTCCCATTCAGGGAAGTTGCCGGACTGGATCGCATCCCACAGATCGCGCCGATGGAAATCCGGATCGGCGCCGTTGATCTTTACCGCCTCGTTCCACACGACCGATTGCAGCCCGAGCTTCGGCTTCCAGTGAAATTTGACGAAGGTGGATTCGTCCTTCTCGTTCAATAGACGGAAGGTGTGAACGCCAAATCCTTCCATGAAGCGGAAGGAGCGCGGGATCGCACGATCCGACATGACCCACATGATCATGTGCATCGATTCCGGCGTCAGGCTGATGAAGTCCCAGAAATTGTCGTGCGCGGATTGCGCCTGCGGGAAGGCGCGATCCGGCTCCTGCTTCACCGCATGGACCATGTCGGGAAATTTGATCGCGTCCTGGATGAAGAACACAGGGATATTGTTGCCGACGATGTCCCAGTTGCCTTCCTGCGTGTAGAGCTTCACCGCGAAGCCGCGCACGTCGCGGGCGAGATCGAACGACCCCTGCGATCCGGCGACCGTCGAAAACCGCACGAAAGCGGGTGTCTTCTCCCCGGCGCGCTGGAAAATGTCCGCGCGGGTGTATTTGGCGAGCGAATCATAAGTCTCGAAGTAGCCATGAGCGCCATAGCCACGCGCATGCACGACACGCTCGGGAATGCGCTCGTGGTCGAAATGAAAAATCTTCTCGCGGAAATGGAAGTCCTCGATCAGTGAGGGCCCGCGCTCGCCGATCTTCAGCGTGTTCTGATCGTCCGAAACCGGGCCACCCTGCGCGGTGGTCAGAATTTCGGTTTCGCCATCGGCGATCTGGTGCAGTTCGCCGCCGTTCCCCCTGACAAGCGTCTGATCGTGGATTTTCGCGCTCGGCTCGGCGCTTTTGGCAGACCGACGGGCGGGTTTCTTGGCCATGAACAGTTCCCTTGACGCCGGTCCGAGATGCGCTGCTGCACGGAGCCGGTCACTCCATTGCTTGATCTAAAATGAAAGAAGGCCGGGACTTAGCGTCCCGGCCCGCGACGAACCTCACGCGGCTTTCCGACCCTTCGCCCGGTCGTTGGCGGAGGCGTCGGCGAGTTTGGTCAGATCGCTGTCGGTCTTGGTTTCTTCCTTCAGCGTTGCATCGAGCAGCGCCGCCGCGTCGGTCATACCGAGTTCGGTCGCCCAGCGCTTCAAGGTGCCGTAGCGGGTGATTTCGTAGTGCTCCACAGCCTGTGCCGCCGAGATCAGGCCGGCGTCGAGCGCGACCGTGTCCTTGAACTCGTCCATGATCTCCTCGCCCTCGGCGATGATCCCCTCGATCGCATCACAGGTCTTGCCGCGGGCGGGTTTGCCCATCAGTTCGAATATTTGAGTGAGGCGTTCGACCTGGCCCTCGGTCTCCTCGCGATGCTTCTCGAAGGCGGCCTTGAGATCGCCTGACTGAGCGGCGCGCTTCATTTTGGGAAGCGCCTTCAGAATCTTCCGTTCGGCGTAATAGATGTCCTTTAGCGTTTCGTGGAAGAGGTCTTCCAGCGTCTTTTCCTTGTTCATTGTCAGCTCCGATGAGTGGGCGTGTGATCGCCAAGCCGAATGAGATGCGCGCCCGTATTGTTCCATATTGGTGATGCGGGTATCCCGCCGGCATCCGCAAAGCGACGCTCGCACTGCAAATGCAGCCCGCGTGCCGGCGACGATGGATTTGATTGGGCCAAGCAGGCTTTTCGAGCCAGGGGCGCAGCTAGCGTCCGGAGTCAGGCGTGACGCCATCCGGGCTCACCTGCACCAAAAGCTGTGGTCCGACGGAAAGGTCGCCCGTAAAGGGCCGATTGTAGGCGGCGATCAGCAACACGGACAGCGCTATGCCGGTGGCGAAGAGCGTCAGGGCAATCCCGCACGTGATACGATTGTCGCTGTGGACCATGGCGATGGCGATCAAGGTGCAGAGCGCCTGAAGGAAAAGTCCCGCCCACTTGATTGCGCCCACCGATGATTGGCTGATGATGATGCGCTGGCGGCGCGCATCGAGCGCGCTCTGCAGGACGTTTGCCAATTCGCGCTGCGCCGTTCGTTGACCGTCATTGGCGGGCTCAAGCGCCAGCGTCCGCTTGAGAGCCTCAAACAACGCCGCCGGCGGGAGCTTCAAAGTCGCGCGGTGGTCCGCCATCGCCGGCCATTCTTTGTTTACGGCCTCCTCGATGTGCTGACTGACGAGCGCGCGAAGACGCGTCTCCTCCTCGCCGGGGAAGCTCGCCGCCAACAACACAACGCCGCGCAGCGCGATGGCTTCGCCTGCGACGGCGACCTTGGCCCGTTCGAAATCAGTCCAGACCTGGGCCGCGATGAAACCGACGAGAAGGCCGAAGATGATGCCCAGCGGCGGGAGCATGCCCGGGGAGAGCGCCTTGAACGCGCGCGCCCGGTTCTCCACGGCGAGAGTCGTTACAACCAAGTAGACGGCTGCGGCAGCGCAATAGGTGGCCGAAAAGACGACCAGCGCCATCGACCCTATCGGCAGATTGTAAAGCCAATCGCCCACCATTTCCCCCCTGCCCGCTGCTGCGTGCACGCATGAATCAGCCCGCGGAGGACCGCGGATCAACTGTTTAACGCCTTAATCGAACTATCGCTAGATTGCGGCGCCCGGGACTGATTTCCACCTAGGGGCGAACAGCAAGCGCAGATGACGCGGGCGCATCAATGCGACCAAGGAGATCGACAGCGTTGTCGAAGCGTCCAGCAGAGCGAGACGGCGGGAGGCAAGGGGCAATCCGGGCGTGTCAGTGACATCGTAATATGTCAATGACGATGGTCGTTGACCTGGCGGCACCGTTCTGAATTTGCGGGATGGAGACGATCGTCGATTGGTTGCGGGGACAGGATTTGAACCTGTGACCTTCAGGTTATGAGCCTGACGAGCTACCGGGCTGCTCCACCCCGCGCCAAATCGACTGTCGGAAACCGGCTGCGCGATGACGCGCGGGTCACGCGATGCGTGGCCGATGCACACTACATAGTCAGGCCCATGCGTTTTGTGAAGCGTAAATGACGCTACGGCATCTTGCTTACGGACGGGGTGGCGGCGCTTCCGATCCTGCGCGCAGGTGTATCTGCTCTTGCCCAGCGTCTGTCTGGGGCAGAAGCGCCAGTTGCCCGTCGGCGCGCCGTTCGAACAGTATCCCCCGCGCGGCGAATCGGCCCGCCAGCCAGATCGTGAAGATCGTCCCGATGAGTGCGCCCGCGATCGCATCGGAGAGATAATGCGTGCCGATCAGGAAGCGCGTCGCCGCGAACCAGCCGGCGATGAGAAAGGCGAACACGCGCCAGCGTGGGGCGAGCAGCGCGACGACGGTCGCGACCGCGAATACGGCCGTCGCGTGATGCGAGGGAAACGACGCATAATCCCCGTGAAATGACATAGGGCGGAATTCGATCGGCCCGACAAGATCGTGAAGCCGGGGACGCGCGCGGCCGATGATGCCGTATGCGAGCGCGGCGATCGCCGACGAACCCGCGACCGATAGAAAGAAGAAGATCGCCTTGTTGAAGATCAGGCTGAGCCGCGCTTCACTCCGGACATCGCCTTGGTCGCGCCGACGCATGACGATGACGCCAATGATCAAGAGCCCGGCGCCGATCAACGCCCAGCGCGGCCTGCCAAGATCCGTTACGGCCCGGAAGAAGCGCCGCGCCTCCGGGTCGAGAGCTTGAACGCGCTCGAGCATCCAGGAATCGAGCAGAAGCCAGCAGACCATGATCGCCGATGCGGCGATTGCCGCTTGCTCCCATGCCGAAAGCTGACGCCAACGGCGTGCGACGAACGAAGGATCCTTCGCGGTTTCCCGCTCCTCATTACTGGCGTCGGCTGGGTTTTGCATTATCCGGAGAAGAGTAGAAGAGCTGCGGCTTCGGGCCAGTCGTATCTCAACTAGAGCATGACCGGGACGAATTGAACCGGTTTTAAGTCTCGCGATGAAACCGGCCCGACATGCTGGATTCGGACTGAGCTGTCAGTGGCTGTCGCAAGCCGGAAGAGAGCCGCTGTTCCCAGGCTTCACGGCGCAAGGAACCGGCGTTGCTCTGCAAAAGTTCAGTTGCGAGAAGGTTCTACCTCTCTTGCCTCTACATCCGCCCGCGACTTCGGGCGGCGCAAGACGGAGCGATTCCTGCATTTCCGGAGACTAGATCATGAGATTGAGCCTGTTGGCTACGACCGCAATCCTGTCGTTTTGCGCCGACTCCCCATCCTTTGCCGAAGCGCCGAAGGAAACGTCTATTCAGGCGCATGTCGTGAAACCGGCCAAGGCAGCGCCGGATATTGGCCAACTGAAATTGCCGGACGGCTTCGAGGCGGAAATCTTTGCCAAAGGCTTGGTCAACCCGCGCATGCTGGCGGTGGCCGGCGACGGCACGGTCTATGTGACACGGCGCGACATCGGCGACGTGCTGATGCTGCGAGACAGTGACGGCGACGGAAAAGCGGACGTGACGCAAACCGTCGCCAGCCGTCCCCAGATGCACGGCATCGCGATCGCCGGCGACACAATCTATCTGGCGACCGTCGAAAGCGTCTATTCCGCCGATATAAAAAGGGATGGCACGCTCGGCGAACTGCGCGAGATCATCGACGACCTTCCGGACTCGGGCCAGCACCCTAACCGCACGCTCGCGGTGGGACCGGACGGTATGCTCTATATCTCGGTCGGTTCGACATGCAACGCGTGCGACGAATCGAGTCCGGAAAGCGCGACCATTCTTCGCGCTCGGTCGGATGGCAGCTTCCGCACGATCTTCGCATCCGGCCTGCGCAACACGATCGGCTTCGGCTTCCATCCCGACACCAAGACGATCTGGGGGATGGATCACGGCATCGACTGGCTGGGCGACGACGATCAGCCGGAAGAGCTCAACCGGATCGAGCAGGGCAAGAAATATGGCTGGCCGTATATCTATGCGGAGGGCAAGGAGAACCCGCAGGACGAGCCGCCCGGCGAAATCACGATGGATGAGTGGAAGCGGTCGAGCGAGAACCCGGTCGTGACATACACGGCCCATGCCGCGCCAATGCAGATGGCGTTCTATGCCGGCAAGCAGTTCCCCGCTGAGTATCGTGGCGATGCTTTCATCGCTATGCGCGGCTCGTGGAACCGCAGGCCGCCGTCTGGCTATGAAGTCGTCCGTATACGGTTCGAGAACGGCGAAGCAAAGGCGATTGAACCGTTCCTTACCGGCTTCCTGCAGGAAAAAGATGGCGCGTTCGCGCAGTCGGCGCGGCTCGCTGGCGTCGCAATCGCTGCGGATGGCGCGCTGCTGGTAGCGGACGATGAGAACGGTGTGATCTACCGCGTGGCGTTCACCGGCGAAGCCACCGCTGACGCCGCTCAGGAGAAGGTTGCGGCGGATGAAAAGTCTGCAGCGCCGGAAGCCGGGGCCAAGCAGGGCGACGCCGCGGCGCGCAAGCTCGCCGGAGACATTCTCGTCGCGAACGGCGGCGGCATGCTGGAGGTCACGGCAAAGGATTTCGCGAACGAGAGCAAAATCCCGGAACGGTTCTCAGCCTATGGCGAGGACATTTCGCCCGAACTGTCATGGACCGCGGGGCCCGATGGCACTCAATCCTACGTCATCATGATGGAGGACCCCGACGTTCCGGCAACGATCCGGCCGTTTGTACACTGGATCGCAGTGAACATCCCGGCCGACGTGACATCACTTCGGGAGGGACTGCCTGCGTCGCCCTCCCTGGCGCATCCGGAAGGCGCAAGCCAGGCCGCCAATACTCGCGGATCGATCGGGTATTTCGGCCCGAAACCGCCCGCAGGCCCATCCCATGACTATCACTTCCAGGTCTTCGCGCTGGATACGAAGCTCGACCTGCCGCCGGGCGCCGACCGCAACGCGGTGATCGAGGCGATGCGGGGCCACGTGATTGCGATGGGTGAGACCGTCGGCACGTTCAAAAAGCCGGACGACGAGGGTTCTTAGTCGAGCAGCCTTTTGGTAGTCATCCCTGCGAACGCAGGGTGACTATTCTGCCGTCTGAGCCGATTTCTCCCCCGCCGAAACCAGCTGCACGCTGCCGATCACAGGCTGGCCCCGGCTGAACCGGATCAGCAGGGTTTCCCTGAGTCGCAGCTCAGTCGGCTCTGCGCCTGCGCGCGGAAAGCGCTCCACGATCAGGCTTTCGACTTTCACGTCTTCGGCCGCCTGCATTAGCTTGATGTCGCTCCGCGAAAATGAATAGCCGTCTTCTGCCTCGGCAAGGGTCGCCTTCCAGAGCGCGCGATACGCTTCGGCCGTCATGTCCCCGCCCGCACCCGGCAGGTTGGGGAGCGAGACGGAGACGCTGGCGTTGTCGGCAAGGTCGTCGAGCATGGCGCCGGCGTCGCGCGCATTCGCGGCCTCGTCAATTTCGCCCAGCATCCGGCGGATGATGTTGTCCTGCGTGACGTTCGGCGGACCCGCCACCTTGTCTGACGACGGGCCGGGCGCATTGGCCGCTACAGTCGCATCGGACCCGTTGGTCGCGCCGAGCTTGGCCAGCACTGCGCCGGCGTCCGGGTTGCCCGCCGCATCCGCCTTTTCGAGCAGCGCGCGCGCCTCGTCCGTCTTGCCCTCGTCCGCGAGCCTGCGCGCCAGGGATACCTGCGCCTCGGGCGATCCCGCCTCGGCGGCTTGTACGAGCAGCTCGTCCGCACGCGCCTTGTCCGACGAACCATTTGCGCCTTCGGCCAGCATCAGGGACGCCTGGAACATCGAGTCGGCTTCGCCGATCTCGGCACCCTTCAGATACCATTCGAGCGCCTTGGCCCTGTCCTGCGCGACGCCCTGCCCCTCGGCATACATTTTTGCGACGTTGAGGATGCCCTGCCGATTGCCTCGCTCGGCAAGCTTCATCCAGAGGCCGAAAGCCTCTTCGTGCCGCCCCATCTTCTGGATGACGTAAACCTGGAACGTCTCCAGCATCTCGTCCTGCTTTGCGTCAGCACGCGCCGTGCCGGGCAATGCCAGCGCCGCAAGAAATGCGAGCATTGACCCGGCGAGACACGCACGAAAACTGCCCATTGAACCGGTCTCCCAATCCGATTTTCGTTCCGGCGCATGGTTCGCGACCGCGCCTATTCAGAAAACTATACCCCATCTGCGGCAGTCACGGACCCTGCGCCGGCTTATAATTGGCGCGATGCCGGGAGGGATTGCATGCAGCGCCACGCGCCTGTCGACGGTCGGGAATTGGCTAATGGCGCCACTTTGGATGCAACCGGGATTCTTACGGTCATTGTGTTCGGCGGCGCCGGCGCGTTCGGCCGCCGCTTTGTCCATGCGCTGGCTCGAACGGGCGGCTACAACATCATCATCGCCGGACGCGATGAGGCGCGCGCGGCGTCTGTCGTATCGGAACTGCGCGCTGCCTGGCCCGGCGTGGCTGCCGGTACCGCCACGCTCGACAGAACACGTGTCGACGCCACTGCGCTTGCCGCTCTGAAACCCTTTGTCACCGTAGACTTGGCCGGACCGTTTCAGGGCGCGGACCATCGCCTGCCGCAAGCCGCGATCAATGCCGGCGTGCATTACATCGACATCGCCGACGGTCGCGACTTCGTGGCTGGCTTCGCGACGCTCAAGGCGGCAGCCCGCGCGGCAGGCGTCGTCGCACTGACCGGTTGCAGCTCGACGCCCGCGCTGTCCAACGCCGTGCTGGACATGCTGACCGACGGCTGGCGGTCGGTCGATACGATTGAGATTGCGATCTCGCCCGGCAACCGCGCGCCGCGTGGATTGTCCGTGGTCGAAGCGATCCTGTCCTGGACGGGTCGGCCCGTCCGCGTGTTTCTCGACGGGCGGTGGCAGACCCGCCCGGGCTGGGGCATGCTCACGCGCCGGCCCATGGGCGATCATGGCAGCCGCTGGCTGTCCCTGTGCGAGACGCCCGACCTCGACATCGTGCCTGCGCGTTTTTGCGTACGCTGCTCGGCGATCTTTCGAGCAGGGCTCGAACTCCCGGCGCTGCATCTGGGTCTCTGGGCGGCCTCGCTCTCCGTCCGCGCCGGCCTTCTGCGCTCGCTGCGACCGCTGGCCCGTCCCTTCCGCGCCATCGCCGATCTGCTTGGCCGCTTCGGCAGCGATCGCGGCTTCATGGTTGTCGAGGCGCGCGGGACCGCCCCGGATGGCGCATGTGTTCGCGCCGTCTGGACACTCATGGCCGAAGCCGGCGACGGACCGAATATTCCGATCCTGCCGGCACTCGCCGCGATCCGGGCGCTCGATGCCGGGCTATTCCCGCCGGGTGCCTATCCCTGCGTCGGCGTGCTTCCCCTCGCCCAGATCGAGTCCGAGTTCGCGCCCTTCCGGATCGCGACTTCCGTCGCAACGGAAACCAGTCACCCGAAATCCATCTTCGTGCAGGCGCTAGGTGCGAGATTCGTTGTGCTGCCCCAGGCCGTCCGCGACGGCCACACCGCCTGCGCATGGCATGAGATGCGCGGCCGCGCGCGCATCGACGGCGCGGCAACCGGTTTCGGCTGGCTCGTCGCGCGCCTGTTCGGCTTTCCACGCGCGGGCTCGGACGTGCCCGTTCACGTGAGCATGGACCGCACCAACGGCGATGAGCGATGGACACGCGACTTCGGCGGCAAGCGCTTCGTCAGCGTGCTGAGTTTCAACGATCGGCGTGGGCTGGAGGAGAGATTCGGACCCTTCACCTTTAGCCTCGAGGTCGCAGCCGACGACCAGCGTCTGACGCTGGAGGTGCGCGGATGGCGGCTTGGCCCCCTGCCACTACCCACGTTTCTCGCGCCGACCTCGACCGCGTTCGAAACCGTCGATGACGCCGGCCGCTTCAACTTCGACGTCGACATTGCCCTGCCGCTCGTCGGCCGCATCGTCCATTACCGCGGCTGGCTGGAGGAAGTGGAACCGCAGTGGGAACAGGCGATGCGTGATAACCCCTCGGCGGCTAGGCTCGGGATACTCGAATCTAATCGGCCATGCTCAAAGGCCGGCTGACATGCTCCAGCGGCCGCCGCTCAGCGGCGACCGCCCAGATACCCGCAAATGATCGCCGCGGCGATCATAAGCCCCGCTCCGATGAGATAGCCCCCGAATACGCTCATCCGCGAGCCGGTTTCGATCAGCGCCCCGAACAGCCATGGCCCCGCGATGCCGCCCACGCCCGTGCCGATTGCATAGAAGAGCGCAATCGCCAGCGCGCGGATTTCGAGGGGAAACGTCTCGCTGACCGTGAGGTAGGCCGCGCTGGCGGAGGC
>JBKJVQ010000194.1:0-6875 GCA_046717125.1 Methyloligellaceae bacterium | reverse complement strand
ATCAGGAACAGCGCGCTTCAGGACAGTGAGAAATCGAAGGTGGCACTGCGACAACTGGTCGACGCCGTAGTCGTAACCCCACCTGACCCAACTGCAAAAGAGATTAAAATTCAAGTCGTTGGGTATCTATCTCGTCTGACGGGAGAGGTTATGTTCCCCCAGCGTTCTTATCAGGGGGGAAAGGTGGTAGCGGAGGAGGGACTTGAACCCCCGACACGCGGATTATGATTCCGCTGCTCTAACCAGCTGAGCTACTCCGCCCCAGACGTTGCACGACGCGAAGCGCATTGGCGCAAGGCAGGCGCGCCGGCCGAACCGGCAGGGGCTTGAGATACGCATGGGGTCATGGCGTGTCAATCATCGCCCCGGATTGAGGAGAGCCTACCGGCACACCTCGAAAATTCCGGCGACGAGCTGGTTTGAGCAGATGATGCCGCCCCATTGATAGCCGCGCTTGCCGCGCCATTCGATCTCGAACCATTCCCACTCGCCCATGAACTGACCGCTTCTACGCAGGATGGTGATGGGATCGTTCTCCTTCAGGCTCGCGACCTGCGCCGAGTCCATCGAAGGCTTCGCGCGCACCTTGCCGCCGAAGCTCCGCCCGTTCATCGGCGCGGCGAGCGGCGGCTTGCCGTCCTGCCCCGGCGGCGCGTCCTCCACGTCTCCCGCCGGCGCGCCGGACTGAAGCTCAGACAGGCGGTCCCGGTAAGCATTGTTGAGGCAGCCCTCATCAGCCCCACACGCGTTGCGGCCGCCAAGCCAGGCGCGCTGCGCATTCACGAGCGTATCGCGTGCGTCGCCCTGCGCGCCGGAGAGCGCCGCGGCATAAAGATCGGCGACATTGCGATCGAGCGCGGCAAGCGCAGGCGAGGCGCAAATCTGTCGCTCGGCTTGGAGCAGATCGCCTTCGCAGCGAAAACTTGGATCGGCGCGAGCCCCCGATCCGGTGCCCTGGCGTTCGGGCGACGCGCGTTCATCGCCCGGCCGGCCCGGCGGCCCGACAACGGCCTGGCAAACGAATGCACTGCGGTCCGATGCGCGGGTGATGGTCGCGTCATCGCCCTTACCCCGCAGCACGATGCCATTTGACTCGTAATGCATGCCGGACCCAACCGGTTGGCCCGCGAGCTTCGCGGGTGGCGCGTCTGGGGAAGAACACGGTCGCGCTTTCCCCGCCGTCGAACTCGACGGGAATCTGGAAGCCGTCGTCGCAGGTGTAGAGCACTTTGTTGGCGTGAGCCGGCAGAGTGATGAAAGGACTCACGAAAGCCACCGAGAGACCTGCCGCGACTCGACCGATCAAGCCCATCAACCGATCCCCACCCATCACGAATACGCGCGGCGAAACGCTGGCACCGATAAACGTGGACAGCAAGAGCGCGCCGTCGACTATTCCACCGCCTCGCGCGGGCGGCGGCGATGCAGTGAGCGCCGGAAGCGCGCATCGAGGAAACGGCGGGCGACGACGATGGAGCGCGCCTGGGAAGGACTCAATCTGCGTCGTGGCGCGCGGATATCGAGGTCAATCACATCGGGCTCGTAACCCGGCTCTTTTACGAAGCGGAGCATCGTGAACAGGCCGAACGGCTTAAGCGCACGTCGCTCTGCCAGCCGCAGGCCGCCAAATCCCAGCACGCGCTGCATAGGGAACACCGGGTGCCAGCCGAGCTGGTGGGCGAGCGGCGACATGCGGCGCTCGACCCAGCCGCGCATGCCGTCGTCCTGGCTGAAATGATTGACGAGAATCACCTCGCCGCCCGGCGCGCACACGCGAGCGAGCTCACGCATTACTCGGTCCGGATCGGGTACGACCGTCATGACATACATCGCAACGACGGTATCGAACCTGTCTTCCGGGAAGCTCAGGTTGCCTGCATCCATTTCATGCAGTTCGGCGACGTTATCCAGCCCGCGCCGTACAACACGCTCGCGCGCCCTTTTCAGCATGTCGGGCGACAGGTCGATGCCGGTGACGGTCAGATGATCGGCATAAAACGGTAGGGACAGGCCCGTACCCACGCCGACTTCGAGGACGCTCCCCTGCCGGCGATTGATCAGGCGAACTGCATGGCGGCGGCCGGCCTCGGCCACGCGGCCAAAGGTCACGTCGTAGACGGGCGCCCAGCGGCGATAGGCATCGATGACGTCATCATCCTGAATCTGACGGATTTTTTTCAGCGCAGACGTCGTCGCACCCATCGCCATGTCCCAAGTAATGAAGCCGAAGTCCGAGTCTTAACGCCGTCACGCACAAATCTTTCCAGCGCTTGCGCGCGTATTCGCATCGAACATCGCAGCGCGATCCCCGACCTGCGCAATGAAGCCGCCACCAAGCACGCGGCGTGTCGTGGCGCCAGCCGTATAGAACACGCAGGCCTGCCCGGGCGATACACCAAACTCATTATTCATCAGCGTAACCCCCACGCTGCGGTCGTCGACTTCGAGAATTGCCGGGCGCGGCGCCTGGTTTGATCTGTTCCTGACCAGAATCTCGAGCCCGTCCCGCGCCTCGATCGGCCCGTCGCCGATCCAATTCACGTCCCGCAGCGACAGGCGGCTTGTCGCCAGCGCGGCGCGCGAACCGACAACGATTTCGCGGCGCGATGCATCGATACGGACGACGTAGAGCGGTTCCGCCGATGCGATGCGCAAACCGCGCCTCTGGCCGACCGTGTAATGTACGACGCCGTCGTGTCGCCCCAACGTTCGCCCGTCGAGATGAACAATGTCGCCCGGTGCCGCGGCATCGGGCCGAAGCCGCTCGATGATACCGGCATAGCTTCCGGAAGGGACAAAACAGATGTCCTGACTGTCGGGCTTTTCGGCGATGTCGAGGGCAAACCGATGGGCATGCGCGCGCACCTCGTCCTTGCGCATGCCGCCCAGCGGGAAGCGCAGGAATTCGAGCTGCGCGCGGGTCGTCGCGAACAAAAACCAGCTCTGGTCCCGGCTGTCGTCGACCGCGGCGTAGAGATCGAAACCTTCAGCGCCCGGGCGGCTCTGCACGTAATGCCCGGTGGCGAGCGCCGACGCGCCAAGATCGCGCGCCGTCTCCAGAAGATCGGCGAACTTGATGCGCTGATTGCAGGAAATGCAGGGCACCGGCGTTTCGCCGGCCACATAGCTCTCGGCGAACGCGTCAATCACGGCAGAGCGGAAGCGCTGCTCGTAATTGAGCACATAATGCGGAATCCCGAGCTGGGCGGCGACACGGCGCGCATCATGGATATCCTGCCCCGCGCAACACGCGCCCTTCCGGGCAGTGGCCACACCGTGGTCGTAGAGCTGCAGCGTGATGCCAACGACGTCGTAGCCCGCCTCGTTCAGGAGCGCCGCGACGACCGACGAATCGACGCCGCCCGACATGGCGACAACCACGCGGTTCTCATAGGGCTTTCCCGGCAGATGGAGATCAATCGTCGTCATGGTTCGGCTGACGGCGTCCTTCGCCGAATGCTACGTCCGGCAACGATTTGGCGGATCGGCGCGCACTCTAGGTAGAGCGCCCCAGTCCCGCAAGCAGCCTCATTTCGCATTTGTGACGCCCGGCAGGAACGGTCATACGGGCGGCAAGCCTTGCCGGGCGCAATTGATGTGTACGCAACACGGCCCGCCGAAACGGCGGAATGCCTCAGAAAACATGAGGCGGGCGCGTGGCCTTGCGCTTGCATCGGCCTGCCTGCGAGCTGGTCGCGGGTCAGGCGTCGATGAACCTCACTATCATTCCCGGACTTCAGGCAGGCGCGGTTCAGGGCGCGGCGTCAGGCGAAGCCGCGCCCGCGGCAGCGCCGTCACAGGCGGCGAGTCCCTTCGCGATGTTGCTCGCGATTCTGAGTGAAACGCCTGCGGAGGCGCCGGCTCAGGCGCAGCCTGTCCAGCCGCAGCAGCCAGCGGAAAAACCGCAACCCGCCCAGAAAGCGCAGCCAGCATTTCTATCTCCCTCACAAATCGAGACGAACGACGGCCAGCCGGACGAGCCTGCGCAGTCAGTCGAGCCGCACGCAGCCGGGTCCGCCGTGCCGCCCGCGCAGGAGCCGCTACTTATTCTAGCCGCGCCGGAACTGCCGCTGGCGTCGCCCCCCGCGGCAGTAGGCGAAGTACCGGCCAAAATTGAAGCGAAACAGGCGCTCGAACAGATTGAGGCGAAACAGGCGGTCGATCCGACCGAGCCCGAGGCGATTGCGGCCCCCCTGCCCCATCAGCCCCTGCCCCATCAGCCCCTGCATGATCAGGTGAGCGCGGATGCGGCGATCGGCGCGGACGCGCTTTCCGAACTCGCGCTTCCGCAAATATCACCCAGGTCAGATGCCGCCGACCCAGCACCGCAACAGAAGCAGTTGCCGTCCGATGGGCAATCGGCGGACGATCCTGCCCTCGCAGACAATTCAGCGCGGGCCGATGCAGCGAAGGCGAATATATCGGCATCCGCCGGCGGCGCGGCCGTTGATCCGATGTTGGCCGGTGCACCAGCAAAAAGCGCCAAAGGTCCGGCCGCAGCGCCTGACCCAGTAGAGGGCATCGCGCCACAGGAGCGGAAACGAGGGGCCGCGGCCGACGCTCGAAACGCGCCCGCGCCGGATGCGCCGCCAAAACCAAACGCCCCTCTAGATGCGGATGTGGGGGCGGAACGGCCTCCGGCGCTTGCGCCTTTCGAAGCACTCAAGCCGGCTGAATCACGTGTCGCGGCGGACGTCGCTATCCGCGTCCCTGAATCTGTTGCGGCGACGCCGCCGCAACAGGCCGAACCTGGCCCGCCCCGTCCGGCCTCGGCACAACCTCCTTCGCCGCAGATCCAAGTCGCCGTCCCCGTCGAGGGCCTCGCGATCCAGATCGCGCGCACCGCGAAATCGGGCGAGCGCAAATTCGAGATCAGGCTCGATCCGCCGGAACTCGGGAAGGTCAGTGTACGGATGGAAGTGTCACGCGAAGGCGTCGTCACGACCCATCTGACCGTCGAGCGCGCCGAGACGATGGATCTCCTGCAGCGCGACGCCCGCGCGCTCGAACGGGCGCTGGGTCAGGCCGGACTCGACCAGAAGGGCGGCGGCATTTCGTTCTCGCTCAGCGACCAGAATGCGCATCCGCAGCATGACGGGCGCGATACCCCACAGCACTCGTATGCGATGGCTTCGGACGAGATGCTTCCCGCCGACAGTCCGGCGCAACCTGCCCGCTTCCGTTCCGCCAACGCGCTTCTCGACATCCGCATCTGAAGGACGACGCCATGGTTTCGGTCAATGCGTTCTCAGCCTTGAGCGGGGCTGCCCAGCAATCAAAGGACAGGCTGAAGGTCGCGGAGAGTTTCGACACGTTTCTGTCGCTGCTGACGACGCAGCTCAAGAACCAGAACCCGCTCGATCCCATGGACAGCAACCAGCTGACGCAGCAGCTCGTGCAGTTCACGGGCGTCGAGCAGTCCCTGAAGACGAATGAAAACCTCGAAACCATGCTGCAGTTGATGACCGTCGGCGCGGTCAACAGCGCGATCGGCTATATCGGCAAGGAAGTGACGATTTCCGGCGCGACCGCGAAGTTCGATGGCGCCGCCGCGGACTGGCGCTTCTCCTCCGCCGGCGAAAGCGCCGCCGCGACATTCGTCGTGCGCGATGCGGCGGGGAACGAAGTCTGGCGGGAGAGCCGCGCCATCGGCCAAGGCGCGGGGACCTTTACCTGGAACGGTGACAAGATCGGCGGCGGCAAGGTCGCGGCCGGAAACTATTCGCTCACGGTCGGCGCAACCGACGCGGCCGGCAATCCGATCGGGATCACCTCGTCACGGTCTGGCGTCGTTCAGGGCGTCGACCTTTCCGGCGAGGCGCCGACGCTCACGATCGACGGCGAGAATGTGGGTTTTGACCAGATCATCTCGATCCGGGAACGCGCTTGAACGGGCAGAACGCTTGAACACCAGCGATGTTCTTCAGTCGCGATTGAACGATCCGCTTAGGCAAATCTTAAGCGGGGCAGTGCATTATGGCTCTCTGTTCGGCTCATCGATGTCGAGTTTAGAGCGTAACATGACCGACCATTACCGCCCCGGCGCGCGCTACGTGATCGGGCCAGACGGCAGCCCGCTGACCATCGCCGACCTGCCGCCGCGCGGCACGCAGCGCTGGGTCATCCGCCGCAAGGCCGAAGTCGTCGCCGCTGTGCGCGGCGGCTTGATCTCGCTCGACGAGGCTTGCGCGCGCTACACGCTGACGGTCGACGAATTCCTGAGCTGGCAGCGCTCGATCGACGCGCACGGGCTCAAGGGTTTGCGCGCCACCAAGCTGCAGTCCTATCGCGCGAGCTGAAGCGGTCCCGCCGACTTGATCGATCGGTCTATCGATCGTCAAAACAACTCAAGGCACTTATCAGCCCTCAGACGATTCGTCCGTCGAGTCCCGCATCTGAACGCCCATTAAGCCTCTGGTTACTTTATCCCCGGTAAATTTTGCCGGGGTGCAGCCGCATGCATGCGGCGAAGCGGGGCTTAAGCGTCGGATGAACCAGACAGTGACGGGCGTTCTCAACGGCGCAACCGAATTCGTGCGGGCGCTCGGGCCTAACCGGCTTGCGGCCATGGGCGCGGTCGCGGCCGTGCTGATCGGCTTCTTCGCGATCATCATGATGCACTGGTCCGCGCCCGAAATGGTCGTCCTGTTCAGCGACCTGACGCTGCAGGATTCGAACGCCATCGTCGGCAAGCTCGATGCGCAAGGTGTCGCTTACGATCTGAAGCAGGACGGCGCCGTTGTGCTGGTGCCGCGCGACAACGTGCTCAAGCTGCGCATGCAGCTCGCCGAAGGCGGTCTGCCTGCGGGCGTCAGCGTCGGCTACGAAATTTTCGACAAGGGCGATACGCTGGGCGCGACGAGCTTCGTCCAGAA
>JBKJVQ010000193.1:0-7830 GCA_046717125.1 Methyloligellaceae bacterium | reverse complement strand
GGTCTGCACTGACGAGGCGCGGCCAGTCCCTGCTCATACGATCCTCCTGGGCGTCCGCTCAACCCGAACGTCAAGCCATGCTTCAGCCAGGGCTCTTCGATCCACCCGGCAACACGCCGCTGTTTTGCGCGCGGCAGGCGTCCGGATGATGGCTCCGGTCGCAATGTTGATCCTGGCTCGGTACTCGGCAAATTCAATATGAACGTGCGGTGGATCGTGGTCGTTGAAAAACATCATGAGCAGCGCGCCATCGACGATCGCGACGATCGGCACTTCCTATCCCCGGGCGCGACTCGGCGCGGCGATCGACCAGACATGTCCGAAAGGGTCGCGCAGACGCCCGAACCGGTCTCCCCAGAACATGTCATCAACCGCGATCACCGTCTCTGCGCCCGCGCCCAGCGCCCGATCGAACAGCGCATCGACGTCCGCTGCTTGCGCAAGGTAAAGGTGCATGGCGACGCAGGTTCCTCCGATCTCCTTTGGAGATGAGGTTCCTCCGGTCTTCCATTCCGGAAACTCGTCACAGACCATCACGAGGCCGCCATTAATCCGCAGCGCACCGTGCAGGAGGCGCGCGCCATCTTCCGCCAGGCGGCGATCGACGATCTCCGCCCCGAACGCCCTGACGTAAAATTCGAGCGCATCCGTTCCACCGTTGACGGTCAGGTGAGGCACAACGCGCGGCAGGCCTGTTTCCTTGGGCGGCAAACTCAAATCCTCAGGCTACGTGCTCCGATCACGATTCGGGTTGAATCAATCCGAAGTCATTACCGTGTTCGATCAAAAAGGGTTCGGCATCACGCTCAGAGATCGAGCACAAGACGCTCGGGGTCCTCGAGCTGTTCCTTCACGCGCACGAGAAACGTCACCGCGCCTTGCCCGTCCACGATCCTGTGATCGTAAGACAGGGCAAGATACATCATCGGACGGGCGACGATCTGCCCCTCGCGGACGACCGGGCGCTGCTCGATCCGGTGCATACCGAGAATGCCCGACTGCGGCGCGTTCAGGATCGGCGTCGACATCAGAGATCCGAACACGCCGCCGTTGGTGATGGTGAAGGTGCCGCCCTGCATCTCGTCGAGCGACAGCTTGCCTTCGCGGGCACGGGTTCCGAAATCGGCGATCGCCAGCTCGATCTCAGGCATCGACATCCGATCCGCCTCGCGCAGGACGGGCACAACCAGCCCGCGCTCGGTGCCGACCGCGACGCCGATATTGTAATAGTTCTTGTAGACGATCTCCTCGCCATCGATCTCGGCGTTGACGTCGGGCACTTCCTTCAAAGCATGTACGCAGGCCTTCACGAAGAACGCCATGAAGCCCAGCTTCGCGCCGTGCTTCTTCTCAAACAAATCCTTGTACTGATTTCTCAGCCGCATGATCGCGCTCATGTCGACGTCGTTGAACGTCGTAAGCATGGCGGCCGATTCCTGCGCATCCTTCAGCCGCCGCGCGATCGTCTGGCGCAGCTTCGTCATGCGCACGCGCTCCTCGCGTGAGGCATCGCCTCGCGCTGAAGGAGCCCGTTCGCTGCGCGGAGCAGGCGCATCGCCGCGCGCCTTCGCCACGCGCTCGACGGCGGCGATCACATCCTCCTTGAGGATTTGCCCACGGCGGCCCGAGCCGTCGATGTCTGCGGCCGACAGATTGTTCTCCTGCATGATTTTCCGGGCGGCGGGCGCGGGCGGCATGTCATCGGAAGCCTCCTCGCGCGGCGACGGCTCCTTCGAGGGCGCCTGCGCGCTTGGCTGAGGCTTGGACTGCGCCAGAGACGGTGTTGACCCGTTTTCCTTCTGCTCCGGCTGCAGGCCTTCCGGCTTCTCGGCTTTCTGCGCGGGCTTCGCTTTCGCCGCGCCGTCGCCCGGAGCGATCTGACCAAGCAGGGCGCCCACGGCGATCGTCTCGCCCTCCTTGGCCGCGATCTCGCTCAACACACCCGACGCCGGGGCCGGCACCTCGATCGACACTTTGTCGGTTTCGAGTTCGACCAGCGGTTCGTCGGCCGCTACGTTCTCGCCCGCATCCTTAAGCCACTTGCCGACGGTCGCCTCGGTGATCGATTCGCCCAGCGTCGGCACCCGTATATCGGTCATGACCGAACCTCTCCGTTATTCATGCGAGCGCATCTTCGAGAAAATTCTTCAGTTCGGCCTGGTGCTTGCTCATCAGACCGGTCGCCGTCGCCGCCGACGAGGGACGGCCCGCATAGCGCGGCCGCCGGTGTTCCGACTGGATGTGGTCCAGCACCCACTCAATATTGGGCTCGACGAAGCTCCACGCGCCCATGTTCTTGGGCTCTTCCTGGCACCAGACGATCTCGGCCTGGCGGAACCGCGTCAGCTCGTGGATGAGCGCACGCGCCGGGAATGGATAGATCTGCTCCATACGGAGCAGGTAGACGTCGTTCAGGCCGCGCTGTTGCCGCTCCTCATAGAGATCGAAATAGACCTTGCCCGAACATATGACGACGCGGCGCATCTTCTCGTCAGGCACGAGTTTTGTCGTATCGCCTCGGTCGAACTGCGCATCGTCCCAGAGGAGGCGATGGAAGCTCGACTGCGGGCCGAACTGATCGAGTTTCGAGACGACCTTCTTGTGCCGCAGCAGTGACTTGGGTGTCATCAGCACCAGCGGCTTGCGGAACTTGCGGTGAATCTGCCGGCGCAGAATGTGAAAGTAGTTCGCGGGCGTCGTGCAGTTGGCGACCTGCCAATTGTCTTCGGCGCAAAGCTGCAGGAAGCGCTCGAGCCGGGCTGACGAATGCTCGGGCCCCTGCCCTTCATAGCCATGCGGCAGAAGCAGAACGAGCCCGCACATGCGCAGCCATTTGCGCTCGCCGCTCGAGATGAACTGGTCGATCACGACCTGCGCGCCATTAGCGAAGTCGCCGAACTGCGCTTCCCACATGACGAGCGCATTGGGCTCGGCCAGTGTGTAGCCGTACTCGAAACCCAGCACGGCCTCTTCCGACAGCATCGAGTTGACGACCTCGAATTCGCCTTGCGGCCTCGCGATGTGCTTGAGCGGCGTATATTTGCGCTCGTTCTCCTGATCCATCAGCACGGCGTGGCGGTGCGAGAAGGTTCCTCGCTCCGAATCCTGCCCGGACAGGCGGACCTTGAACCCCTCGCGCACGAGGGTCCCGAAAGCGAGCGCCTCGGCCATGGCCCAATCGACGCCGGTATCGTCGTCGATCATCTTGCGGCGCTGATCGAGGATGCGCGCGAGCGTCTTATGCGGGTTGAAATTTTTCGGTACCGTCGTCAGCTTGCGGCCGACATCCTTCAGCACGTCGAGCGAAACGCCTGTCTCGCCGCGCCGCGCGCCTTCCTCCGCGAGGCCAATGCCAGACCATTTGCCGTCCAGCCAGTCGGCCCGGTTGGCGCGAAAGTTTTCCGCCACCTCGAACGCCGAATCGAGACGGGCGCGGAACGCTGCGTGCATCCCCTCGACTTCCCCGGCGGTGAGCGTCTTTTCCTCGACCAGCTGCTTGCCGTAGAGCGTTGCGACCGTCTCGTGCTCGCGGATGCGCTTGTACATCAGCGGCTGGGTGAAGGCCGGCTCGTCCGCCTCGTTATGGCCATGGCGGCGGTAGCAGAACATGTCGATCACGACGGGCTTTGAGAAGCGCTGGCGGAACTCGGTCGCGATCTTGGCGACATGCACGACGGCTTCGGGATCGTCGCCGTTCACGTGCAGGATCGGCGCCTCGATCATGCGCGCGACATCGGACGGGTAGGGCGACGAACGCGCAAACCGCGGCGCAGTGGTGAAGCCGATCTGGTTGTTGACGATGACATGGATCGAGCCGCCGGTGCGGTGACCGCGCAGGCCCGAGAGCCCGAAGCATTCGGCGACCACGCCCTGGCCGGCGAACGCCGCATCGCCATGCAGCAGCAGCGGAAGCACCTGCTTCCTGTCCTTGTCCCCGAGCTGGTCCTGCTTGGCGCGCACCTTACCCAGCACAACGGGATCAACGATTTCGAGATGCGACGGGTTTGCGGTCAGCGAAAGATGCACGTTGTTGCCGTCGAAGGCGCGGTCGGACGACGCGCCGAGATGATATTTCACATCCCCTGACCCCTCGACATCGTCTGGGCTCGACGAACCGCCCTTGAACTCGTGGAAGATCGCGCGGTACGGCTTGCCCATCACCGAAGCGAGCACGTTCAGCCGGCCTCTGTGCGGCATGCCGATGACGATGTCTTTCAGGCCGAGCTGACCCCCCCGCTTGATGATCTGTTCAAGCGCGGGGATGACGCTCTCGCCGCCATCGAGGCCGAACCGCTTGGTGCCGGTATATTTGAGGTCGAGGAAGCGTTCGAAGCCTTCCGCTTCGATCAGCTTGGCGAGGATGGCGGTCTTGCCTTCGCGGGTGAAGCGCGCGTCCTTGTCCCAGCCCTCGATGCGTTCCTGAATCCAGCGGCGCTGTTCGGGCTCGGAGATGTGCATGTACTCGACGCCGATATGGCCGCAATAGGTGCGCTTCAGGATCGCAATGATTTCGCGCAGCGTCGCGAATTTCAGGCCGAGCAGATTGTCGAGATAGATCGGCCGGTCAAAATCGGCCTTTGAAAATCCGTAAGTACGGGCCTTTAACTCAGCATGCTCCTTGCGGTCGAGCAGGCGTAGCGGATCGAGATCGGCGGCGAGATGTCCGCGCACGCGGTAGGAACGGATCAGCATCACCGCGCGCAAGCTGTCCCGCACGGCCGACAGCGCGTCCTCGCTGGTTAGATCCACGCCGGCAGCCTGCGCGCGGGCCCCGACGATGTTCCGTATACGGTCTTCCAACTGCGACGCTGCGTCCGCGCCGCCGAATGCCTCCGCCAGTTCGTCCTGGACGGGCGGCGGCCAATCGCTGCGCTTCCAGGACGGGCCGGTCTGCTCGGCGAGGACTTCGTTTCTGGAATCCTTCAGCGCGGCGAAGAAGGCGCGCCATTCCGCGTCGACCGAACCCGGATTCTCTTGGTACCTCGCGTGCAGATCTTCAACATAGGGCGCATTCGCGCCATGCAGAAACGCAGTCTGCGCGAAGGTCTCGTTCGACTCGTGGCGTGTCATGGGGATTCATGCCGACGGGCGCATCCCCCGCCGCCTCACAGCATTACTAGATCACGATGACTTGGGATTTTGATCATTCCGAGGTCATGAACGTGATCGGATTCAAGAGTAGAGCATGACATCGTCCGAAAACCGCTTCACACTTTTCGGCGTCATGCTCGGGCACCCTACACCGATGGTGCAGCGCAAACATCAGGCATTTAGGGCCTGAACCAGCGTCGTTCCAAGCGAGGCGGGCGACTCCGCCACGACAATGCCAGCGGCGCGCATGGCGTCGATCTTCGCCTCCGCGCCGCCCGCACCGCCGGAAATGATCGCGCCCGCATGGCCCATGCGTCGTCCGGGTGGTGCGGTGCGGCCGGCGATAAAGCCGACAACCGGCTTCCTTGTCCTGGCCTGCTTCAAAAAGGCAGCCGCGTCCTCCTCCGCCGATCCGCCGATCTCGCCGATCATCACGATCGACTCAGTGGCCGGATCGCCGAGGAAGAGTTCGAGGCAATCGATGAAGTTCGTCCCGTTCACGGGATCGCCGCCGATGCCGATACAGGTCGACTGCCCGAGGCCCGCTGCGCTGGTCTGCGCCACGGCCTCGTAGGTCAACGTGCCCGACCGCGAGACGATGCCGACGGAGCCCTTGCGATGGATGTGACCCGGCATGATCCCGATCTTGCATTCGTCCGGAGTGATGATGCCGGGACAATTCGGCCCGATCAGCCGCGTACCCGATCCGTCCAGCGCGCGTTTTACCCGCACCATATCGAGCACCGGAATGCCCTCGGTGATGCACACGACGAGCGGGATTTGGGCGTCGGCCGCTTCGAGGATCGCGTCGGCGGCAAAGGGCGGTGGCACATAGATCACGGACGCATTCGCGCCCGTCGCCTCGACGGCCTCCGCGACTGTGTCGAACACGGGGAGGCCGAGATGCTCGGCGCCGCCCTTGCCCGGCGTCACGCCTCCGACCATGCGCGTGCCATAAGCGATCGCCTGCTCGGAATGGAATGTCCCCTGCGCGCCGGTAAAGCCCTGGCAGATGACGCGCGTTCCGGAATTCACGAGGACGGACATCAGTTGTTCCTCACAGCCGCAACCACCTTCTCCGCCGCATCGCCGAGGTCGTTCGCGGCCATAATGGCGAGGCCGGACCCGGCGAGGATTTTCTTCCCCAGCTCGACATTCGTGCCTTCGAGCCGCACGACCAGCGGCACGGCAATCGCCGTTTCCTTTGCCGCCGCGATAATGCCTTCGGCGATGATGTCGCAGCGCATGATGCCGCCGAAAATATTGACCAGGATGCCCTTCACGTTCGGGTCGGAGAGGATGATCTTGAACGCCTCCGTCACCTTCTCCTTGGTCGCGCCGCCGCCGACATCGAGGAAGTTCGCCGGCTCCGCACCGTTCAGCTTGATGATGTCCATGGTCGCCATGGCGAGCCCCGCGCCATTCACCATGCAGCCGATTTCGCCGTCGAGCTTGACGTAGCTGAGATCGAACTCCGAGGCGCGCAGCTCCGCTTCATCCTCCTCGTCCGTGTCGCGCAGAGCGACAATATCGGCATGCCGGTAAAGCGCATTGCTGTCGAAATTCATCTTGGCGTCGAGGCAGAGGAGCTTCCCGTCCTCCGTCACAACCAGCGGATTGATCTCGACGAGGCTCGCGTCCCTCTCGACCATGAACCGGTAGAGCAAGGTGATGAGCTTGCCGGCCTGCTTGGAAAGATCGCCGTCGAGCTTCAGCGCCCGGGCCAGAAGGCGGCCATGAAAGGGTTGCACGCCCGTCGCGGGATCGATGTCGATGGTGACAATCTTGTCGGGCGTGTCGTGCGCGACCTGCTCGATATCCATGCCGCCTTCGGTCGAGGCGATGAAGGCGATGCGGCTCTGTTTGCGGTCGACCAACGCCGACAGGTAGAGCTCGCGCGCGATGCGCGATCCCTCCTCGACATAGATGCGCCGTACGAGCCGCCCCTCGGAGCCCGTCTGCGGGGTGACCAGCGTCATGCCGAGCATGCGCTCCGCCTCGGCCCGCACGTCATCAATCGACTTCACGACCTTGACGCCACCACCCTTGCCGCGGCCGCCGGCATGGATCTGCGCCTTCACGACCCAGACCGGGCCGCCCATGGCTTCGGCGGCCTCCACTGCCTCCTCAACCGTCGTCGCGACCTGCCCCTCAGCGGTCGCGATGCCGAACTCCCGCAGCAGCGCCTTGGCCTGATATTCGTGGATGTTCATGTCTATGCGACGCCGAGATTGGGCGCGAGCTTGCGGCAGGCTTCGACGAGACCCCGCACCGCGTCGACCGAGGCGTTGAACGCCTCCTTTTCGCGGCTCGTCAGGTCAAGCTCGATGACGCGCTCGACCCCCTTCGCGCCGATCACGGCCGGCACACCGACATACATGCCCTTGATGCCGTATTCGCCGTTGAGATAGGCCGCGCAGGGCAGGATGCGCTTCTTGTCCTTGAGGTAGGACTGCGCCATCACCATCGCCGAGGCGGCCGGCGCATAATAGGCCGATCCGGTCTTCAGCAGCCCGACGATCTCCGCGCCGCCGTCGCGCGTGCGCAGGACGATCTCCTCGAGCCGCTTCTCGGTGATCCAATTAATCTTGATGAGGTCGTCGAGCGGAACGCCGGCAAAGCAGGTATAGCGCGTCAGCGGCACCATCGTGTCGCCGTGACCGCCGAGCACGGTCGCCGTGATGTCCTCGACCGAGACATCGAACTCGCGCGACAGGAAATGCCGGAAGCGCGCCGAAT
>JBKJVQ010000192.1:0-6133 GCA_046717125.1 Methyloligellaceae bacterium | reverse complement strand
GTGCGGCGCAGTGCAGGCAGCAGTTTCAGTGGTCCGCGAGAACGCACGTTTTCCCGGCAGTATCGGCAAGATGATTCAGCCGATCATTCCCGCTGTTTTGGAAGTTGGCGATCTGCAAGGCTCAGACATTGAGCCCGCAGTACGCCAGAACGTCCGGCGCGTGGTTCGTGAGCTGCGGGAGGAAGCTTCTCCGATGCTGCTCGCCCCGCAATCCGACGGCAAGCTCGTCGTTGTCGGCGCTTACTATCAACTGGAAAGCGGGGAGGTCGATTTCTTCGATCTGCCGCCGCGCTTCGACGTGGCTGGCAATGAGAGTCGATAGCACCTCAGGCGGCGTCGCAGCTTCGGCGCGACTTGTCAGGTTGCCGGGTGCGCCGTTACGGCCTTGGCAATCGACACGATGGCCAAGATCAGGACAATCGCGAAAATCAGCATCGAGAGCCGCATCGCCCAAATCCATGCGGGATGAACGAGACCATCTCGTTTGTCAGGCGGGCGGCGGTTATCGTTGGCAGATCGCATCCAGCGCTTTCAAGGCGAAGGGGGCTTTCTTACTTGCGAAATGGCTTGGTCATGCGGTGCAGGTCGGGCGTCATGCCGAGCCGATTCTGCAATCAGTCGCTCCCGATCATGTGGCGGATTCGGCTGGCGAGCGCATCGAGTGCGAACGGCTTGGTTATCATCTGCATGCCGGGCTCCAGGAAACCGTTGGCGATGGCAGCGTTCTCAGCGTAGCCCGTCATGAACAGCACCTTGAGGCCGGGGCGCCCCTCGCGCGCGGCATCGGCCACCTGCCGACCATTCAGCCCCGGCAATCCGACGTCGGTGATAAGCAGATCAACCCGCATGTCGGACTGAAGCAGTTTAAGGCCGGAAGGGCCGTCCTTCGCCTCGACCGCGCGGTAGCCGAGCTCTTCGAGCACCTCGACAATGAGGTCGCGTACCACCGTCTCGTCCTCCACCACCAGCACAATTTCGCCGTGTTCCGAGCGGGGGGCCTCCGTGAGAGCGCCCTTTTCCTCATCGGCGTGTTCCACCTCTCCATAGTGGCGCGGCAGGTAGAGTTTGATCGTCGTGCCCTTACCCACCTCGGAGTAGATTTTTGCGTAGCCCTCCGACTGGCGGGCGAAGCCGTAAATCATCGACAGCCCCAAACCCGTGCCTTGGCCGATCGGCTTCGTCGTGAAGAACGGGTCGAAGGCCTTCGCCATCACGTCTGGCGACATCCCAGAGCCGGTGTCGGTCACGCAGATGCAGACATACTGACCCGGTCGCACGTCGCGGCTTAGAGCGGCGTAGGCGTTGTCGAGATGCGCATTACATGTCTCGATTGTAAGCGCGCCACCGTTGGGCATGGCGTCTCGGGCATTGATCGCGAGGTTCAGGATCGCGTTTTCCACCTGATGCGGATCGCACAATGTGAGCCACAACCCACCGGCAGTGACAATCTCTAGCCGGATCGCCTCGCCGATGGTGCGCCGGAGCAAATCCTCCATGCCGGTAACGAGCCGGTTGGCGTTGACCGCCTTGGGATCGAGCGTCTGGCGCCGCGAGAAGGCCAGCAACCGGTGGGTCAACGCCGCCGCCCGGTTCGCCGCCGACATGGCCGCCGTCGTGTAGCGTTGGAGGTCGGCAGTTTTGTCTTGGCTGATACGACGCTGCATCATGTCTAGCGCGCCGATCACGCCGGTTAGCAGATTGTTGAAATCGTGCGCAATCCCGCCCGTGAGCTGGCCCACGGCCTCCATCTTCTGCGCTTGGCGAAGCTGCTCCTGCGTCTTCTCACCTTCGGCTATTGCCTCGGCCACCCGGCTTTCCAGCGTCTCATTCACCTCGCGCAATACCTGCTCCGCGCGCTTGCGCTCCGTCAGGTCGAGCATGGCGCCGATCATCCGCAGCGGCCGGCCGCGCTCGTCCCGAAGGACGGTGCCACGGTCAAGAATGTCAGCATAAGAGCCCCCGGCCCTCGTAAACCGATATTCGTCGGACCAGCTCGTGCCGGTCCCGTCGATGACGGCGTGGATGCTCGTCTCGACGCGCGCACGGTCATCCGGATGAATATGCTCGAGCCACCAGGCCGCGCTGGTGCCGTTCACCGCCTCGGCATGGCCGAACAGTGCCTGTACCGCCTCGTTCCAGACCACCTCGTTGGTGTGAAGGTCCCAGTCCCAGATCGCGTCATTGGTGGCCCGCGCCACCAGCCGGTAGCGCTCGGCCGTCTCATGCAGCTTCTCCTGAGCGGCGCGCTGCGGGGAAACATCCGCGAAGGTGCAGATCGCGCCATGCAATTCCCCGTCGCGCACGATCGGATGGGCCCAATACTCGACGGGAAAGCTAGTGCCATCCAGACGAAAGAACAGCTCGTCCGTCACATGCGCCGGCGTTCCGTCGCGAGCGCACAGATAGATCGGGCATTCTTCCTTGGGATAGTGCGCCCCGTTCGGGCGAGAGTGGTGGATGACGTCGTGGAGCTTCCGGCCGATCGCGTCGTCCTCGCGCGCGAAGTCGAGCATTTTCAGGAACGCGGCATTGCAGAGCGTCGTCGTGCCGTCCCGGCTGACCGCGTAGAAGCTCTCAGTGGTCGAGTCGAGCAGCAGACGGATATAGGCCTCGCTCGCAACCGCCGAGGCCTCAGCAGTCCGGCGTTCCTCCTCGGCCTGGGTTCGCTCTACGCCGGAGGCAGCGAACTGTGCGAGCTGAACCGCGATGGACTCATCCACCTCGTCGAATTCTCCATCCACCTTGTCGAAAAGCTGGATAAGCCCAAGATTGCTGCCGTCGCTCCCGACAAGCGCCGTCGCGAGACAGCCGCGCATCGGCGGACGCTCCACCGCGTGCTCACCGAGGCCACGCCAGCCCAGTTGGGCCTCCGTCTCTGCTTGCGTCATCCGGACCGTTCGGCTGCCCTCGCGGAGACAGGCATTGATGCCTAGGTCGTCCTGCATGGTCGCGATATCGCTCCAGCGGCCGTATTTGTTTAAAAACGCGACTGCGTTTTTGGATTGGCTCCAGTCCGGCTCCCGCGTCAGGCTGCAAACCGACTGATGCGCGCCGATGATGTCCCGGGCTGCTTCCGTGATGGCCTGGAGCAAGGTCGCGAGGTCTGCAGCCCCTGTAATTGTGCGAGCGGCCTCAGCCAAGGCCTTCATCTGCTCCAGGCGGCGAGTCTGGTTATGCGCCGTTTGAAGCTGCTCTGTCTGGTCGCGGAGGATTTTGAGAAAGCCCTGCGCATCGCTGTCCCTCAGCGGCATCATGATGCCGTTTGCCCAGAAGCGGGAGCCGTCCTTTTTCAGGTGCCAGCGCCGATCTTCGGCGCGCCCCTCGCGCAGCGCCGTCTCCATCTCCTTTTTTGGTTCGCCGCGCTCGCGATCCTCCAGCGTGAAGATGATGCCGCCGTCTTTGCCGACCATTTCGTCTTCGGACCAGCCCAAAATATGCTCGGCGCCCGGATTCCAGCTCGTAATCACGCCATACCGATCACTTGTGATGATGGCGAAGTCGGTCGAGCTTTCGACGATAAGCTGCGCCAGCGTTTCACCCGACGGCGCCGCTGGGCGGTTCTGGCCGGCCCTGCTCACCGACGCTCCGTGTCGTTCGTAGGCTGCGCGACACGTGGCGGCGCTGTCTGAGCGATGAGGAGACACAAAGCTGCCCGGACCACCTCCCGTGCGCTTCCGTACTGCCCGGAGGCGATCCGGGCGGGTACGAAGGTGGCGAACTCCGGGCTGAGACTGACATTCAACGGCTGGCGCGAGGGCATGGGGTGTTCAGATAGAAGAGCGGCACGCGCGTGTCCAGATGTGACACCCGGGAGCCAGTGATCCCCTCTCCGGCCACCAGACTGCGCATTGATCATCCGGGCGTTCGGCTTGTCGCCCTTATCCCAGAAGGGCGATAGGCCCCAGCGCATACGCTCATAGGAGCGTTGCCTAGCCGTGTCAGCGAGGATCACGCCGGCCTCATCTGTCGGCGCGACATTCCATGACGGCGCGAGGTTCTGCGGACGCTGAGTGGTCAGCTCATAGAGGGCGCAATCTCTGCCCATGTGTAGTCCTGGGTAAAGTGGCCGCACATCAGAACATCACCTATTGACGCTTCATTCTCGCCATCTCCTCGGTCGGTCTGCGACGCTCAATTCCCTGCATTCACGGCACTCAGTCCCTTTTGAAGATCATCCGCGTTCATGGCAGGCAGGATCTCGATCTCCGCATGGAGGCCGGCAAACAGAGGTTCGGCGATTGCGGGAATATCTGAGGCATCCTGCATATCGAAGAACAGCATGGCGCATCGGCAGCCTTTGTCGGCTACAAAGTAGGCCGCCTCCGGCTTTAGCCTGCTCATGGTTTCTTCCATAATTCTGGAGAAGGAGCCGTCGTTGATAACGCGGTTGCCGACTTCCGTCGGGAATCTGACCTTCAGCATCATGCGCATATCGGCGATCCTCTCTGCATCCTGCCAAGGGGGGCATCACTGTCGCCAACCAGCTCCCGGCGCACGGCTTCGGCCCTCTTGCTCTCGTACGCCGCAACAAGCCTCCTAAGACGCTGCTGCTTAAACTCGTACTCTCAGGCTGGGCGGATGTGCCGTCTCTTCAGAGAGTATGAGATGCGAGGGGAAGAAGGGAAGCGTGCACTTGTTGGCGCGCTGATTAGACGGGTTGTGGTCAATGCCGCAATGGCTAAGCGCGCAGCCTAAGCTTTGCGCCTGGGCTTTCGGCCGGGTTCGACGATTTGCCTGATCTCTTTTGGAAGAGAGTGGCTAATCGGAGGTCGGCCTGTCTGATCTTTTAGATAGCCGTTCAGACGAAGCCACTCGTTTAAAATCTTGATGATGAGAGAAGACACGGAGCGGCTATCTGCCGCCGCTGCTTTTTCAAGCGCGTCTTTCAGTTCTGGAGTGACGCGAAAGCCAAGGGGAGCGGTTCGCAATTATAAAACTTTCTCATACATTGTTGTTGACGCCGTATGAGATTGTATGAGATAAAGGAAAGGAAATCAAGAGCGGCCCGACAATGAGTTTGCACCTCACAGCCGGGCCTGACCGAACGCCGATTATTGGAGGATCAGCGAATGGCTACGGCCACAGATAGCACGACTATTTTCGGTGTCACGCGCTCGCAGATCATGCGGCGCGCGTGGCAACTCGCGAAGCTGAACCGCCGCCACGCCGGCGACAGCCCGCGCCTTCGCTTCGCCGAAATGCTCAGCCTCGCATGGCGCGAGGCCCGGACCGGGCAGACCAAGTTCTGGCAGCCGGTGCCGCTCGTCGAGCAGCTGCGTCGCTCGATCATCGAGCACGACGCGAAGGATCAGTGGTCGAAGGCGGATTATGCTCATCGCGCGGCTCTGTCCGACCAACTCGCCATCGCGGCTCAGGCATAGGGGGCGGATCATGACAAAGATGATCAATCGGCGTGCCGTCCTGTGCGGGGCGGGAAAGCTGACCGCCGCCGCTGCGGGATCGCGAGACCAAGCCGGACCGCTGTCCCGATCCTCTAAGCCGTAGTGCCGAGTGGCGGGTGCAACCCTATCCGGGCGCGAGGTCGTACGCCGCCGCGACGGCCATGGCGGAAGAACGTCAGGCGCGGGACGAAGCTGCCCGCGAGGCCGAGCTGGACGAAAAGCTCAGCCGTATCGAGTGGGGCCTTTGGATCGAAGAGAACAAGAGGCTTCGCGCGATCGAGAAGGAAATCGCGGATACGCCGGCGCAGACCCTTTCCGGTGTTGCCATCAAGGCCGCGTCGGCGCGCCAGATGAATTGGGACGAGCCGTATGGTCACCTGATGGCGCGGCCCGAAACCGTCGCTCGCGCCAAGTTCGATTTCGTCGCTTATGGCGCGTCCCTCAGAGCGGGGGTCGCGTCATGACGCAGGAAGCATTGCGTGCTCGCATCGCCATAGCGGTAGAGCGCCTGATCGAGGCGCTGGACGCTCTGGACGCCCCTGACGAGGATCTGGAGCCCGAGGGTAACGACGAACCAGACGGAGGCGAGGAACAGTCGCTCGGCTGGACCAGCACGATGGACCAGACAGGCCGGGCATGGCGCGCCGGGCTGCTCGATCATGAACCCGACCGGGAGGACGAGCACGACGGGTCTGAGCCGTCGATCGGCTCAAGCGACGGAACGATCAATC
>JBKJVQ010000191.1:0-8888 GCA_046717125.1 Methyloligellaceae bacterium | reverse complement strand
GCGAGAAACCACGGTGACCGCCGGAGGCACCTCGCTTTCGTGGTCGGCGAGCCAGACTACGAATTTCTCGGCAACGGGGAAGACCGCCTTTATATCCGGCCGCTGGCGGAGAAAAGAATTGAGAGCTTCCCCGAACATGCCGCCAATCGCACCCAGCGGCGGATGTGCCCACATTTCGTCGACATAGCGGGAGTACCGCGCGCCGGCGTCGCCCTTGTCGGATTCCGAAACGATGACCCGGTAGCCCATCTCACGGAGGGTTTTTGCGACCTGCAGCGTGGGACGGTAATTCCCCAGCACGAGGACTGATTTCGTCTCAGACGATCCGGACATGGCTAACCTCGTTTTGTTATCCTGGTTGGCTTGAGACGGAGTTCGCCGCGGGCAATCCCATGCTGGAGAAACCGTCGCAGCGATATCCCAATTCGCGGTGAACGATGTACGCGAGACCGGCGCTCGACGTCGCCGTTGCGAGGAGGACGGCGATCGCGGCGCCGAGAACGCCAAGCGTCGGTACGGTCGCGAAGCACACAGCCGCGAATACCGAGAGCGACAGGACCATGACCGTGGTTGCGCCGGAGTGACGGCCGGAGGCGATCAGCAGCGACATCGCGGGACCGCCCAGCGCGCGGACCAGTTGCGCAAGGATCAGGATCACAAGCGTCGATGCGCCGTCGCGAAAGGCAGGACCGAAGAACCCGAGTAACGTCTCCCCGCCAAAGGCAACGAAGATCAGCGCTGCGACCGATGCGACGATCGTGAGCTTGTTGGTGCGCCCGACAATCAAAGCGACGTTGGACTGGTCACGGCGCGTGAGCGACCCGGCCAGCCTCGGCAGGATGATCTGATGCACCAGCTGGATGAGGAAACCGAACAGGAACGCGATCTTGAGACACAGACCGAGGACCGCGACACCGCTCGCGGGCAGGATCAATCCGGCGAACAGGATGACGAGGTCGGCGAACAGGGCCGATATCAGCAGCGGCGCGATCAGCCGCCGCCCCGACCTGCGCCACCATCTGATCTGACGGCGTCGGGGCCTGGCGTCACGCCGGTGGGGCGGCTCCAGCCTGCCCACCACAATTGTCTGAACAACGGCAACGGTGATCGCCAGCGCCGCAAACAGGCTCAACACCTGAAGCAGGCTGACGGTGCCCCATATCAGGACGACAACCAGCAGGCTGAGACCGAACAGTACGGGCCGGAACAGATTGTCGGGAAGGAAGGAAATGGAAAACTGTTCAAGCGCGTTGGCGATGCCGCCGTTGACCCGCAGGATTGAAAAGGCTGGGATCGCCAGCGCCCCGGCTGCGGCCGGAAGATAGAATTCCGGCCGGCTGGTGGCGGCGAGGGCGACTGCCACGATAGCCACCACGGCGCAAGCGGTGAGTATGGCCGCTGCCATCAGGGCGTCGCGCCGAGCCGATCTGATAAACCCAGTCAGCGCCAGCTCGTTACCGCGCACCGTGTAGCGCACGACAAACTGGTTTGCGATCGCCGGGTAGCCGAGCGCAGCAAAAGTGCCCAGCACGATCGCCCCGCTGGTGACGAGGTAGAACAGTCCGAGATCATCCGGGGTCAACAGCCTGGCAAGCAGGATCTGAATCCCGAACCCAGCGGCAGACCCCATCACGCGGCCGGCCATCATGATGGCCGAGCTTGTCATCAGGCTGGAGCCGCCGGGACGCATTCGTGCTAGCGGAAATATGCGAGGGCGTCGGCTGCGTTACGCAACAACGCCGCGCCAGTGAACACGCAATTGCCGGCGATTTGGTCGGCCGGCCGCCACCAGGATCAGGACCTGGGCGAGGATTATCGCGCTGACAGCACCCGGAAGTTCGGCCGAAATCTGGAATGGCCTGTTGGGCTGGACACCATAGGAACCGAAGTGAGCGCGAAGTTCGGTGACGGACATGGGATGCGCTTTCTCGAAATGACACGCGATCCGTAGTCAGTCGCACTAACCATGCCAGGTGGTTGGCATGGTTAAGGGCCCGGTCGATTCCAGTTTTTGACACAAGCGTGTGCGGCGTAATTCGCTCGCTGTGTCAGGGCGCGCAGGCGCTTTCGATCAGCCGGCTGATCTCTTCCGGCGCGGCGAAGATCACGTAGAACCTGTCGCCGAGCCGGCCGCTCGGGATGAGGGCCGGCTTGCCGGTCGGCGGTCCTTCCTTGCTGCCGTCCGTCTTGAAGCGCAGATTGCGCTCCCAGATCTTCATCGTGACGCCGTTCTCCGTCTTAACGCTGTATGTGTCGCGGCAGAGGGAGAGCTTGGTCACGCGGCTCGCCGCACCGACCGATTTCAGATCGAGATTGCTCTGAAATGGTACGGGCAGGCCCGCGCGCCGCTCCGCTTCCGGCCCCTGAGTCGCGACGAGATAGGCGACGATGTCGGCGCGCGTTTGCGCGTCGCCGACAAGCGCTGTCATGGTGTTGCCGGGGATCAGCTTTTGCGGTTCGGCCAGAAAGGCGTCGAGCGCAGGCGCCGACCAGACCACAGCGCTTGCAACGAGCGCCTCGGAGTAACGGTCGAAATCCTGCACCGAACCGGCCTTGCGCCCGATCACGCCGGCGAGACTCGGGCCGGTCATGTGGCGTCCGGGCTCGAGCGCATGGCAGGACAGGCACTGGCTCCGGATTGCGCGTCCGCCCCGCTCGGCGTCGCCTTGTGCCGCTGCGGGTGTCACAAGCTCGAACATCGCGCACAGAACGGCGATGACGCTCAAGCCCTGCGACACAGTGCTCTTCCGCGTTGCATTTGTTATCGTTATGCGTTTTTGCATCGTGTACCTACACTGACGTCTTCGACTCCGGCTCGGAGAGGCGCTTTGAACGACAAAATCTCCTACGAGCTTCTCCATCTCAACAGGCAGCTCTGTTTCGCGCTCTACGCCGCAACGCGGGCGATCATCAAAGCCTATGGCAAGAAGCTCGGGCCGCTCGGCCTGACCTACCCGTAATATCTCGTCATGATCGTTCTCTGGGAGGATGACGGACTGACTCTCACCGAAATCGGCGAACGCCTGCAGCTCGACAGCGGCACGCTGACGCCGGTGGTGCGGCGGCTCGAAGCCGCCGACCTTGTACGAAAGCTCGGCCAGTCGCGGCAGGACGGACGCGAGGTCGAAATCCGCCTCACCGCGCGCGGCCGCAAGCTGCAGCAAGGGGCGATGGGCGCGCGCGATCATATTGTCTGCCGCCTGAAGGCGACCGAGACGGAAATCGCGCGCCTGCGCACCGACATCATGCAGATCATCGACACGCTCTCGGGCGAGGCCGAGCCGGACGCAGATCGGCAGACGCCGCGCAAACGCGCGGGATAGGGTCCCGGGCCGCCCTCACAGCGCGCGGCCGGCAATATCGACCCATGCTGCTCTCAACACACGGCCGGCCTTCACCCTGCGCGTGAAGCCCGCGCGATCGAAATATTCCAGCACGGGATGCGCCATATGGCGGTTAACGCCGGTCGCCTCACGAAAATTCCCGACCGTGAGCAGCTTCTGCGGATGGGATGCCGCGACTCGCTCCGCTTCCGAGGCCAGCCTGCCTAACGTCTCGGGCAACATGAAATAGGCCTTCGACACACGCTCCAGCCAGCCGATGCGGCTCAGCTTGTTCAGCACGGGCTGCAGCTCTTCGGGCGCCAGACCGAGCGTCTCGGCGAGCGCGGTGACGCGGGGTTGGTCGAACGCCGCCGCCGCCATGATGCCACGCGCTTCCTCCCAGATCAGCTCCTCCGCCTGCTGCAATTTGATCTCGTGGCCGGGCAGATGAAACAGCTGCCCGAAGCGCAGCACGATGCCGGCGTCGGTCAGCTCGCGCAGCACGTGGCGCACGGTGGCTTTGAGGGCCGGGGCCCTGAACGCGCGCATGATGTCGTCAGCGCGCGCCCCCGGACTGTCGGGATGGATGCGCTGGTGGTCCTCGATCACGGCGACGATCTCGTCCTTGAGCGCAGCCCATCGCTGCCGCGCCATGCCGACGACCGTGTTGCCTGCTTCGACGGCAACGACATTGCTTCCGGAGAACAGCGCGTCGGCCGCCTCGCCGGTGAGGTTCCAGGCACGCCTGAAATGCGTGAGGTCAACGATGCGATCTGCGCCCTCATCAGGCGCATTGACGAGGGCGTCAAGCGCGTCTCCTGCGCTGCCTCTGTCCATGGCGTTTAGATAGCGCAGGCGCTCGGGCTTGCGCGCGCCGCGCCTTGGCGGCCAGGGATCAAGCACGCGGCCGCCGCCCATCGTCCGCGTCGCGGACTGGTCGCGGATGATGAAGCGGTCGCTTGTCAGCGCGTTGATTTTCTGGTCGAGGACGAGCTGCGCCAGCGCAGTCGCGCCGGGCTCCAGCGCCTTGTCCTCCAGCAGCGCGACGCGCCCGGTGACATCGCTCGCGCCGAGATGCACATGGAGGCGCGTCCAGTGCTTCAGCTCCCGCGCTTGGTGCGGCTGGAGACGCAGGCGGACATCGAAACGCTCCGTGGGCGCATGAATTTCTGGCGCAACGATCCAGTCGCCACGCGCGATCGCGTCTTTTTCCACGCGCCGTCCGGTCAGGTTGAGGGCGCAGCGCTGGCCGGCCGTACCGATCTCCGCCGAACGGTTCTCGCTCCTGATGCCGCGCACGCGCACCTCGAGTCCCGAAGGCGAATGGAGCAGAACGTCGCCCGCCTTGACGGTGCCGGCATAAACCGTGCCGGTGACGATCAGCCCGACGCCGGTCAGGCTGAATACGCGGTCGACTGCGAGACGGAATCGCCTCTGTCCGGGCCGCACCGAAACGGTTCCCGCCGCCTGCTTCAACATCGCGGCTAGCGCTTCGATGCCTTCGCCGGTCTCGGCGGAGCAGGGGATGATCACCGCGTCCGCAAGCGTCGTTGGGGCGAGCAAGGGGCGTATGGCCGCCTCGACCTCGCGCACGCGCGCTGCGCCCACGCGGTCGGTCTTGGTCAGCGCGACCACACCTTGGGAAACGCCGACGAGGTCCAGAATCGCCAGATGCTCGCGCGTTTGCGGCATCGGTCCGTCATCGGCCGCGACCACGAGCACGACGAAATCGATGCCGATCGCGCCCGCCAGCATGTTGTGCACCAGCTTCTCGTGGCCGGGAACGTCAAGGAAGCTGATCGAAGGCTGATCGGGAAAGTGCTGGTAGGCGAAGCCGAGATCGACCGTGATCCCGCGCGCCTTCTCTTCCGGCAGGCGGTCGGCGTCGGTGCCGGTCAGCGCCTTGAGGATCGTCGTCTTGCCATGGTCGATGTGTCCGGCGGTTCCGACGATCATGGGCGATATTGCTAGAGCATCACGCCGAAACGTGTGAAGCGGTTTTCGGAGGCCTTATTCTGCGTCCAGGTCGAAAGTCCTCTCCCCCCCAGAGCGGGGAGAGGGGTCGTCGCACTACTCTTTCTTCGCGATCTTTGTTTCGGCGAGTTCGAGCATCCAGGTATCGTACGGCACGAACTTGACCCGGTTGCTCACTGCGGTGAGCGTCCAGGGCGAAGCCATGAAGATGACATTGGCCTGGTCGTATTCGTACTGCTCCATTTCCTGGGTCGTCTTCTCCTGCTCGGCCGGATCGGTCTGACTCAGGATCTTGTCGTACAACGCGTCGAACTTTGGATCCTCCGGCATGGCGCGGAAACCGCCACTCTTGCCGAAGAATTCGCGGAACACGACGCCCGCCGGGAAATGCGGCGACCAGTTGAAGTGCGACACGATCTTGATGTCCCAGTCGTCAGCAGGCTTGCCTGTCAGATCGGGCACGACCTTGACGCCCACCTGCTCGAGGCTCTTCGTCATCGAGTCGATCACAGCCTTGTCGCCGGCGGCACCGACGATCTTGACGGTCTTGACGCCGGCCTTGGAGAGCGCCTCCTTGGCCTTGTCCGGCTCGAACGCGTAGGGCTTCAGTCCGTCCACGGCGCCGAAGCGGTCCGGCTGGATCATGCCGGCGAGCACCGTGCCGTAACCTTGCAGCCCATCCTTGACCACGGCCTCCTTGTCGATGGCCATGTTCATCGCCTTGCGGACGGCTTGGTCCTTCCAGGGCGAGTCCGCCTTGTTCTGGTTGAACACGCCGACCATCACGGTCTTGGCCTTGCCCGGAACGATTTTAGCCTTGTCGCTATCGAATGCCTTTGCGGCAGCCGGAGACAGCATCGTCACGATATCGATCTTGCCGTCGCCGCTGGCGACCGCCTTGATCGCATCGTCCTGCGACATGATGTTGTCGAACACGATGCGGACCGTCGGTTTGCGGTCTTCGTTCCAATAGCTGGGATTGGGCTCCAGAATGACTTCAGGAGACCGCTTCGCCAGTTGCGAAACACCACTTTTGAGTATCCACGGACCAGTCCCCCACGGACCGGCAGCGTCGATGACTCACCAATGGCCTTCGGCGGTCTTCGTCTCTTTGTCGACGAAGGCGAGCTGTTCCCAGAATGCGGACGATCCGACATGCATTCCGCGGAACTTCATCAGGGCAGCGCCATCCGTCTTGGGGAAGACGAACCGCACCGTGTAATCGTCCACGATCTCAAGCTTGGTGTTCTTGTCGAAGTTCAGGAAAGCGCCCGGCGGATGCGGGTTCTCCCATTTCTGCACTTCGTCGAACGACTTTCGGAAGACCTTGGCATCGAACTTCTCGCCATCCTGGAAGGTCACGCCTTCCCGAAGCTTGAATTCGAGTGTGTTGTCGTCGATCCACTTCCAGCTTTCCGCGAGCGCCGGCTGCGGGTTGCCTTCATGGTCGACACGAAGCAGCTCTTCCATCGTGTTCCAGGTGATCGACAGCCAGTTGACCGGCGATGGGTCGACGATCGTCACCGTATTCTCCGGTCCCCACTCGGCGGCGGACGCCGGCGGAGCCGAAGCTGCAAGCCCCAAGGCAAAGGCGGACGCGAGCAGCGCCGTCTTGAACCCTGGTGGACCTGCAGTGGTCCAACCTCTGATGCTCATTCTTTCCTCCACTAGTGCAGAAGCCGGTCATTGATGACCGACTCCGTGAACGTCAGCCGAGAAGAGGCGCTATAATGGCCTCGATCTTCCCGTCCGGCGTGTCACCCCTGAGCGTCTCGACGATCTTCCCGTCCTTGTCGATCACGACGGTGAAGGGAATTGCGCCGAGCGAATTGCCGAGATCGCGGCCGAGCTGAATGCCATCGGTGCCCGCGTAAACGATCTGATTCTTGAGATTATGCTTCGCGACGAAGTCGCGGACCTTGTCCGCGTTGTCGAGCGCGACGCCGACAATGACGAGGCCCTTGTCCTTGTTCGCCTCGTAGATCTTCGACAGGAGCGGCGCTTCCTTGTGGCAGGGCGCGCACCAGGTGGCCCAGAAATAGACGAGTATCGTCTTGCCCTTCCATTGCTCGAAGGGCTGCGGCTTGCCGTCCAGATCCTTGAAAGCCGCCTTCCAGAGCGTGTCGGTCGACGCGGGCGCAGCTTCCTTCTTGTCCTGCGCAATCGCGAGTGGCGTGAGGGCCGCCACGAAAATCGCGAGCGCGCCGAGGATCAGGACTTTGGTGGGGGCGGGGACAAGGGAAACGATACGCATGCGCGGGGCAATCCGGGTCGAAGTTCAATGGACTTCGACGGCGGGCCTCCACGCCAAGCGCCGACGACAGGCCGATGCTAGGCGCTAACTGGGTTGCGCGCAACCCAGCGCCAGCCTACTGATTTGCAGTGCTTCCAGTGCCCACGCTGATGCCGGGATGGCCGAGACACATGTCCAAGCGCCAGTCAGGAAGCCGCAGCCTTCTCCCGTCTGTCGACGCGGTTTTGCGAAGCGGCGAGGGCCAGAATGCCGTAGCCAGGTTCGGGCACACCGCGTTCGTCGCACAAGCAAGAATCGTCCTCGATGGCCTGCGTGCGTCCCCGGATGCGCTGACGAGTTCCCAGATTTCGGCGTCTGAAGTGGCGCAGGCGGCTGCCCGCGCGTTGCAGGATTCGGCTACGCCGAAGCTCCGCCGGGTCTTCAACCTCACCGGCACTGTCGTGCACACCAATCTCGGCCGCAGCACCATGGCGGAGGCGGCGATCGAGGCCGTCGAGACTGCGATGCGCCATCCCGCCACGCTCGAGTTCGACCTTGCGAAAGGCGCGCGCGGCGAGCGCGACGACATCGTCCGCGATCTCCTTTGCGAACTGACCGGCGCGGAGGATGCCTGCGTCGTCAACAACAACGCCGCCGCCGTGCTGCTGGTCCTTGCCGCTCTCGCTCACGGGCGCGAGACGGTCGTTTCGCGCGGGGAGCTGATCGAGATCGGCGGCTCGTTCCGCATGCCCGACATCATGGCGGCCGCCGGCACGAAGCTTGTCGAGGTCGGAACCACCAACCGCACGCACACTCGCGATTATGAAGGCGCGATCGGCCCCGAGACCGCGCTGCTGCTCAAGGTGCACACATCGAACTATCTGATCCGCGGCTTTACTGCGGAGGTCTCGGTCAAGGAGCTGGTCGCCATCGGAAGGTCCGCGAAGATTCCGGCGATCGACGATTTGGGGTCCGGCACGCTGGTCGACCTTTCCGCATACGGACTTGCTCGCGAGCGCACGGTGCAGGTCGCGGTCGCGGATGGCGCTGATCTCGTGACTTTCTCGGGCGATAAGCTGCTCGGTGGACCGCAGGCCGGGTTCATCGTCGGCCGGGCCGATCTCGTTCGGAAATGCGCCAAGCATCCGATGAAGCGCGCGCTCCGTCTGGACAAGATGCGCATGGCGGCGCTGGAAGCGACCCTCAGGCTCTACAAGCATCCCGAGACGCTGCGCGCGACACTGCCGACATTGCGCAGCCTCACGCGGACGGCGGAAGATATCAAAGCACAGTGCGAGCGGCTTGCGCCTGCGCTGCGAGCGGCTCTCGGTCAGGGCTTCGCCGTATCGATCAAGTCC
>JBKJVQ010000190.1:0-21627 GCA_046717125.1 Methyloligellaceae bacterium | reverse complement strand
GCATTCCCGCCATGGCGGGCGCGGGCGTCCTCACCATGGCCGAGGCGGCCGAGCATTATGTGACGATCGGCGCGGACGCCTGGCTCGCGGCGTTTTTCAGCTTCTTCTCGGCGATCCTCGCCATCGCCTTCCTGATGGCGCTGATCAGGCGCATGAGCTTCCTGCCTTTCACGATCTACCGCGTGGCGCTTGGCATCGTGCTGCTCGTCTGGTTCGTGAACTAGGCGTGCGCCTTGTGCGTTGCGGCTGAACGGTCTAACGCCAATCGATGGCCTTTGCCGCGAACGTCCTGACCCTGTTTCCGGAAATGTTTCCGGGGCCGCTCGGCCTGTCTTTGTCGGGCCGGGCACTTGCCGAAGGGCGCTGGTCGCTGGAAACAATCGACATTCGCGATTTTGCGACCGACAGGCACCGCTCCGTCGACGATGCGCCGGCGGGCGGCGGAGCCGGCATGGTGATGCGCGCCGACGTGGTTGCTCCGGCTGTCGACGCGGCGCGTGCGCGGCATGCCGATGCGCCGGTGCTTTATCTTTCGCCGCGCGGCGAAAAGCTGACCCAGGACCGCGCGCGCACGCTGGCGCAGGGATCGGGCGTCACGCTGCTCTGCGGCCGGTTCGAGGGCGTCGACCAGCGCGTGCTGGAGGCGCGCAACATCGAAGAAATTTCCATTGGCGACTATGTGCTGTCGGGCGGCGAACTGGCGGCCATGGTGCTGCTCGACGCGTGTATCCGGCTCCTGCCGGGGGTTGCCGGCAACGCCGCCTCGCTCGAGGATGAGAGTTTCGCGCACGGTCTTCTGGAATATCCGCACTATACCCGGCCGCGCGAATGGGAGGGCCGCGCCATTCCCGATGTGCTCCTGTCTGGGGATCACGGGCGCATCGCGGCCTGGCGGCGCGCGGAGGCGACGCGGCTGACGGCGGAGCGCCGGCCCGATCTTCTCGATCCCCGGACCATGGACAAACCAAAGGACCTGCTTTAGGAAAAGCGCCGCAAAGCTTGTTCCAAAGCTTCGACGGGTTCCAACTGGCCCGCTCGCGCGTGAGGGGCCGGTTTTTCGCATTGGCGCGCGATCCGCGCCGCGCCGCACTCCAGGGACGAACGCCATGAACATCATCGAAGAGCTCGAAAGAGAGCAGGTCGAAGCTTTGGAGCGCGTGCGCCCGGTACCGGAATTTGGCCCCGGCGACACCTTGCGCGTCAACGTGAAGGTGGTGGAAGGCGACCGCTCGCGCGTACAGGCTTATGAGGGCGTTTGCATCGCGCGCGACGGCGGCGGGCTGAACGAGAGCTTCACGGTACGCAAGATTTCCTATGGCGAGGGCGTCGAGCGCGTGTTTCCCGTCCTGTCGCCGCTGATCGATTCGATCGAGGTCATCCGCCGCGGCAAAGTGCGCCGCGCCAAACTCTATTATTTACGCGGACGGCGCGGCAAATCGGCGCGCATCGCCGAGAAGGTCGACGCGCGCGGCAAGAAGACCGAAGTGTTTAAAGGCTTCAAGCGGCCCAAGGGTGAAGCCGAGGACATGACGGCGATCGAGGGCGTCTCGCCAGAACTCGCCAAGCAGCTGCAGAAGCTCGGCGTCGTGAAATACGAGCAGGTCGCGGGCTGGACCGACGACGAGATCGCCAAGGTCGACGATGCGTTGAACCTCAAGGGCCGCATCGAGCGCGAGGACTGGCCCGCCAAGGCGCGCGATCTCATGGCCGAGAAGACCGCCGCCGAAGTCCCGGCCGAGGAGCCGGAAGGCGAGGCGGGTGTGGGCACCAAGGAGACCGAGAAGGCTTAGGCCTTCGCCCCGGCGTGGCGCTCTATCTCTTCTGGCGTGAGCGTCTCGACGCGCGAGGCGACCCACCACTGATTGCCAGCCATATCGAGAAAGCCGCCGCGCCGGTCGCCGTCGCCTGATTCCGACGGCGGCATGATCGCCTCAGCGCCAAGTTCCATCGCCTTGGCGTAGGTCGCGTCGGCGTCCTCGACATAGACATGCAACCCTGCGGTGGACGCCGCGAACTTGTCGGTCGCCCCGCCCATCATCACGGCCGAATCGCGGATACGCAGTTCCGCGTGCATGATCGAGCCGTCGGGGCGGTGGATGCGCATGACCTCCCTCGCGCCGAACAGCGCGTTCAGGAATTCGATCAGCGCGGCGGGGTCGGCGACGACGAGGTATGGCGCGACGGCGGGCGTGTCGGGTGGAAGCGGGTAGGTGGGCATCGTGCCATTCTCCTGGTCTGCAGCGACCTCTCGGCGTCATGGCCGGGCTTGTCTCGGCCATGACGGGTTCGCAAACCGAGACGGAAGCCGTGGATGCGCGGGATAAACCCGCGCATGACGAACGATAGAACAGTGCGATGATGACGGATTTAGCGCAGTCATCACACGGCCCCGCGACGCGCCGCCCAATTGTCATCGCGGAGCCGAACCGCTATCTCATGTTCCTGAAAATCCAGAGGCATCATGGCCAAGACCCTCTACGACAAGATCTGGGACGACCACGTCGTGCATGCGGCGGAGGACGGCACGACCGTGCTCTATATCGACCGCCATCTCGTGCATGAGGTGACGAGCCCGCAGGCGTTCGAGGGCCTGCGCATGACGGGCCGCCGCGTGCGCAGCCCGGAGAAAACGCTGGCCGTGGTTGATCACAACGTGCCGACCACCGACCGTAGCCACGGCATCGACGATCCCGACTCCGCGCTGCAGGTGAAGACGCTGGCCGACAATTGCGCCGAGTTCGGCGTCGACTATTTTTCGGAAATCGACAAGCGCCAGGGCATCGTCCACATCATCGGCCCCGAACAGGGTTTCACCCTGCCCGGCACGACCATTGTCTGCGGCGACAGCCATACCTCGACCGATGGCGCGTTCGGCGCGCTGGCGCACGGCATAGGCACGTCGGAGGTCGAGCATGTGCTCGCGACCCAGACGCTGATTCAGAAAAAAGCCAAGAACATGCGCGTCTCCGTCGACGGTGCACTGCCTAACGGCGTGACGGCGAAGGACATCGTGCTCGCCATCATCGGCGAGATCGGCACGGCCGGCGGCACGGGCTATGTTGTCGAGTATGCCGGCGAGGCGATTCGCGCCCTCAGCCCTGAAGGGCGCATGACCGTCTGCAACATGTCGATCGAGGGCGGTGCGCGCGCCGGCCTGATCGCGCCGGACCATAAGACATTCGACTATCTCAAAGGCCGCCCACGCGCGCCGAAGGCCGGCGCTTGGGAATCCGCGATGCGGCACTGGGAAACGCTGTATACAGACGATGATGCGCGCTTCGACGCCGAAGTCAGACTGGACGCCGCCGCGCTGCCGCCGCTCGTGACCTGGGGCACGTCACCCGAGGATGTCGTGTCGGTGTCGGGTGTCGTGCCGGACCCCAACAGCATCGCCGACGAGAACAAGCGCGCCGCGATCCGCCGCTCGCTCGACTATATGGGCCTCGTGCCCGGCACAAAAATCCAGGACATCGAGATCGACCGCGTGTTCATCGGTTCGTGCACCAACGGCCGCATCGAGGATTTGCGCGAAGTGGCAAAGATCGTCGAGGGGCGGAAGATCGCGGAGCGCGTCTCGGCCATGATCGTGCCGGGCTCGGGCCTCGTGAAGGAGCAGGCCGAGTCCGAAGGGCTCGACGCGATCTTCAAGGCCGCCGGCTTCGACTGGCGCGAGCCCGGCTGCTCCATGTGCCTCGGCATGAACCCCGATCAGCTCCGCCCGAAAGAGCGCTGCGCCTCGACCTCGAACCGCAATTTCGAGGGGCGGCAGGGCAGGGGCGGGCGCACCCATCTCGTCTCGCCGCAAATGGCGGCAGCGGCGGCGATCGCGGGGCGGTTCGTGGATATCCGGACTTTTCACTAGGCAGCGGCGTTGGCTGCGAGGGAAGAATGGCCTCCCCTCGATGGGGACGCGGGCCGCGCCCTTGCGCGGCCGGTGGGGTGAAAGTCCGCGCCTGCGCGTCTTAGTGTACCCCAACCCCTTCCCCTCCCCCACTAAGGGGAGGGCCGCAGGAATCGCGACATCCGCTCAACGGAACGACAACCAACAACGAACTTCCGCGTTATGACCCGGACACAACAGCCGCCGCCCGCGGCGATCATCAAGGAGGGAGCCCATGCATATTCCACTCGAGAAGGCGAAGAAGGCGATCGAGGCCGCGCTGAAAAAGGCGAAGAAACTCGACACACAGATGTGCATCGCGGTGGTCGATTCCGGGGCGACGCTTAAAGCCTTCGAGCGCATGGACAATGCGTGGACGGGCTCGATCGACATCGCCATCAAGAAGGCGCGCACGGCCTGCTTCTTCGGCCTGCCGACAGGTGCGCTCGGAGAACTCTCGCAGCCGGGCAAGCCGCTCTACGGCATCGAGCATTCCAATGACGGGCTGATCACATTCCCCGGCGGCCTGCCCATCGTCGACGAAGAGGGCGTTCTGATCGGCGCGATCGGCGTCTCGGGCTCGACGGTCGAGAACGACCATGAGGTGGCCGAAGCCGGCGCGACCGTCTGCGGCGTCACCGAGCTGCCGGATCATCCCTGGCGAACGTGAGGTTGTTCGTGGGCGGATTCGGGCAGCGCATTGCGCTCGCCGACATTCGCCGCGAGTTTCAAAGAGCGGACCCGGAAATCCGGGGATGTGCGGAGCGCCACAAGGCCACATCCGTAATTCTTTGAGGGCAGCCTCATGGCGCCCCGCACACGGCGTCTTTGGTTCGCTCCCGCCGCGCATCGTCTCACCGGCCATAAACAGGCCAGCCGGATTGCAGCCCTACGGCGCTGGGACAGGTAGGCGGCCCCAGGGTCGCGGTTCGAAGGGGCCGGGACGAAGACGGATCGTTAGGCCGTATCCGCTCGGGGCGCCGCTCCCACCCCCATGCTTCAGACGGCTGCAGCACATCTCCGGCGGAGGCGGGATGGCGCGAGTGTACAGACGGTTTTGGGCGCGGGGATAAGTTTCCAGCAAAAGTGCTGGCGACATCCAACGCCGTCATCCCGGCGAAAGCCGGGATCCAGCGGGCTGCGGCCTGATGAACGCTATACTTAGGTCTGCCAAGAACCATCCGTCCCGTATAAGTCGCACCGGGCCAGCCCCGCAGCTTGCCAAGCTTGATCAAGAAAAGGCTGGATGACCGGCGCGATGCCTTTCTTGTCATGAAAGCGGTCGAGCAACATTGGGCGGAACGACATCTCATCGTTACGGAATCGCGTCAGGTCGTCGTTGTCATCCATGCCCCTTAAACCCAGCAATGCGCCGCTTAAGCCAATAATCTTTACACTGACAAAAATTGGGAGTGTTACGCCGATTGTTCGTTGGGCGTTGGATAGCCGGACAATCGCCTCGATAATCTGTTCGAAGGTGCGCGCAGGAAGAAGGCGACCGAGCCCGTCACGAGAGACGACTACGTCAGTCTTCAGAGACTCGACGGTCCCGTCTCTGAAAATCTGGGTATACCCGTGACACGGGTCGCCGCTCCGGCGGACCAAAAGCCCATCGAAATTGTAGTCAGTCGAGCCGCTCGAAACGCCAATAGGCACTAAGCTTTGGCGATGGGGATAGGCCGTTCGAGGATCGACCAAGCTTCCGAATCCACTCAAAGCTTGCGCGGGCGTGAGGTGAACGATCACGAAGCATTCATTGTTCGCGAGGTCGACTGGCCCCTGGCCTCGCGCGATGGCCTCGTAGCGCTGGGCAAGCCGCTGGTTCAATCGCTCCATCTGAGATGCGCCCGAGACGAACAATGATCTCAGTTCGTCAACGCCAGCTTCGTGCTTGCCGTTCGCATTCCGAATGTAAAAGCGGTTGTGTGAGCCATGCGAGACTCGGTGCGGACCAATAAGACTAGGATAAACGCGGACAACAAGCACAAAGCCACCTTGTTCAAGCGGCACGCCGACGATTCCGTACGCGGTGAGGCGTGGTTGGACCCCATCTCGCAAAAGATTTTCGATGGTCTGGATCAGAGCGTCCGAACCGTCCTGACAGCCGACCAAGGCGGATGCCGATCCATCCTTCTCATCGATGCCAATGACCAGTGTCCGCCGAGCGTATTAGGTCTTTGAGGAGTTCGCGTTTGCCGTCTCCGCTTGATAGATCCACGCTACGTTTAAAATCGAGAGATACAGACTCCGTAGCTCCACCTTCAATTAGTGAAAGCAGGTGCTGCTCGTTGACGGATTCAAGCGGAATCGAGAAATCAATCATTCGGCGGCAGCACCCTCAAACCCCCCGAGCCAATTCCCGCAGCTTGAATTTCTGGATCTTGCCCGTCGAGGTTTTGGGCAGCTCGGTGAAGACGACGTTTTTCGGCACCTTGAATTTCGCCAGCCTCTCGCGGCACCAGGCGATCACCTCTTCCTCCGTCACCTCCGCGCCGGGCACGATCTCGACGAAGGCGCAGGGGGTCTCGCCCCATTTCTCGTCTTCCTTGGCGACCACAGCCGCCGCGCTGATCTTGGGGTGCTTGTAGAGCACGTCCTCGACCTCGATCGATGAGATGTTCTCGCCGCCCGAGATGATGATGTCCTTGGAGCGGTCCTTGAGCTGGATATAGCCGTCGGCGTGCATCACGCCGAGATCGCCGGAATGGAACCAGCCGCCGGCGAAGGCGTCGTCCGTGGCCTTTTTGTTCTTCAAATAGCCCTTCATGACGATATTGCCGCGAAACATGACCTCGCCAAGCGTCTCGCCGTCGCGCGGAGTCTCCTGCATTGTCTCGGGGTCCATCACGGTCAGGCCTTCGAGGGCGATATAGCGCACGCCCTGCCGCGCCTTCTTCGTCGCGCGCGCGCCGGATTCCAGATCGCTCCAGGCGCTGTGCCATTCGTTCACGGTCGCGGGGCCGTAGGTCTCGGTCAGCCCGTAGAGATGGGTCACGTTGAAACCGGAATCGGCCATCTTCGCGAGCACGGCTTCGGGCGGCGGCGCGGCGGCGGTCAGAAATTCGACCGCATGATTGAAATCGCGACGCTCCGCAGGCTGAGCATTCAAGAGCGTCGACATGACGATCGGCGCGCCGCAGAGATGCGTCACCCGGTGATCGGCGATGGCGTCGGACATCGCGGGCGCGCGCACGGCGCGGAGGCAGACATGCGCGCCAGCGACGACCGAGAGCGTCCAGGGGAAGCACCAGCCGTTGCAGTGGAACATGGGCAGCGTCCAGAGATAGACCGGATGCCGCCCCATGCCGCCATGGAGGACGTTGGCGTAGCACATCAGCGCCGCGCCGCGGTGGTGATAGACGACGCCTTTGGGATTGCCGGTCGTGCCGGACGTGTAGTTCAGCGAGATCGCGTCCCACTCATCGTCGGGCATTTCCCAGGCGTATTCGGGATCGCCGCCGGCGACGAAATCCTCATAGTCGATGTCGCCGAGCCGCTCGCCTTCCGCGCCCAGCGCATCGCGATAATCAATGATGACCGGCTTCACCTTGGCCTTCGCCAGCGCCTCCTGCATCACCGGCGCGAACTCCGTGTCGGTGATGAGCACCTTCGTCTCGGCATGGTCGAGCATGAAGCCGATGATGGCGGCGTCGAGCCGCGTGTTTATCGAATGCAGCACGCCCTTGGTCATGGGCACGCCGTAATGGGCTTCGAGCATCGGCGGCGTGTTGGCGAGCATGACGGAGACGGTGTCGCCCTTGCCGATGCCGAGCTTTGCCAGCGCCGAGGCAAGGCGGCGGCAGCGCGTGTAGAATTCGCGATAGGTGAGGCGCTGCTCGCCATGGATCACGGCGATCTGGTCGGGGAAGGTCGCGGCGGCGCGTTCGAGGAAAGACAGCGGCGTCAGCGGCTGGTGGTTCGCGGGAGTCTTGTCGAGATCCTGCTCATAAGGGTTCATCGCGTCCTCCCGCGCCGCCGCGATCTTGATACTGCGCCGCGGCATTATCGGAGGACCGTCACTGGATCAGCGGGCGCGGTCAAGCCTCTGGCTGACCCGGGCGGAAGAAGGACGCCGGACGCGCGAGCGGAGAAAGCTCAGCAAGGCAACGATCACGACGAACGTATAGAAGGCGGCGGCGGCAAGGGACTTCGCGGGCGCGCGTAGCGCCGGCAGGACGCGCGAGGTGGCGCGCCTGTCGATCAGCGCCGCATCATCCTGGGCGATGGCAAATCCCGCGGCCTCGATCACGTGCATCGGTTCCTCCGACACCTGGTTTCTCGACGCAGAATGCCACGAGACCGCTTGCGGTATGGTTTACAAAGGCGGTGAAGAAACGGTTGCGGCGTATCTAGCCGCCGTTCTTGTCCTGGCCGGCGCTTTCTTCCTCGCTATCGGTTTCTTCTCCGTCGGCGACCAATTCCTCGCTGGCGCTTTCTTCTTCGTCCGCGTCGTCCTCAACGCCGACTTCGCCATCGCCGTCGCTCGTGTCCTCGCTGTCGCTCTCGACGCCGCCCTCACCCGCCGCGGCAACGCCCTGGCTGTGATCGTAGTCTTCGCCCTTGAGCTGCTTCAGCTTGGCGAATACGGCGTCGGCGTCGAGTTCCCGCTCTTCGGCGCGCGCGGGCTCCGGCGCGGGCTCGGCCGGCACCGTCTCCTCGATGGGCAGCAGCGTGCCGGCCTTCTCCGGTTCGCCCTTTGCGGCGCGTTCTTTCTCCAGCCGGCGCGCGGCCTTCGTCACTTCGCCGTCAAGATCGGTCTGCGAGCAGAGGCCGAGCGTCACCGGATCCTGTGCCTGAAGCGTCGGCGAGTTCCAGTGGGAGCGCTCGCGGATCGCCTGGATGGTCGGCTTTGTGGTGCCGACGAGGCGCATGATCTGCGAGTCTTTCAGTTCGGGATGGCTGCGCAGAAGCCAGAGGATCGCGTTCGGCCGGTCCTGCCGGCGCGACACCGGCGTATAGCGAGGTCCGCGTTTGGTCTTGACCTCCGGCAGTGTCACTTTCGATTCCGACATTTTCAGCCTGTGCGAATTGTCCTTCTGCGCGCGGGCGATCTCCTCGCGGCTGAGCTGGCCAGACGAGATCGGGTCCATGCCCTTGATGCCGTGCGCCACGTCGCCGTCGGCGATGCCCTTCACTTCGAGCACGTGCAGGCCGCAGAATTCTGCGATCTGCTCGAAGGAGAGCGAGGTGTTGTCGACCAGCCAGACGGCTGTGGCTTTCGGCATGAGCGGCGCGCGGGACATGGGGGCTCCTTTGCCGGTTTCCGGCGCGAGCGGCGGCGGAGACCGAATCCCAGAAAAAATGGAAGGGGATGGCGGGTATATAATCCGGGAACGGCCGCGGCGCAATTGGTCTGGTTCGGGTCGCCGGGGCGAACCGCGATTATTCCATCGTCAGTACGATCTTGCCGATGTGATCGCCTTGTTCGAGATGGCGATGCGCGCCGGCGGCTTCGGCGACGGCGAAACGGCGCTCGATCACCGGCCGGATGCGCCCCGCTACGACATGCGGCCAGACCATCGCCTCGACGGCCCGCGCGATTTTCGCCTTGGCCTCCGCGGACTGCGCGCGCAGCGTCGAGCCGGTGAGCGTCAGGCGCTTCATCATCAGGCGCATGAAGTCGATCTCGACCTTCGACCCCTTCAGGAAGGCGATCTGCACGATCCGTCCTTCGAGGGCTGCGCATTGAAGGTTGCGCGCGATATAGGGGCCGCCGACCATGTCGAGGATCACGTCCGCGCCGTGTCCCCCTGTCACCTCTTTGACAATCTCGACGAAATCCTCGTTGCGGTAGTTAATCGCCCGCGTTGCGCCCAGCCTTCCGCAGGCGGCGCATTTCTCCGGCGATCCCGCCGTCGCAATCACGTTGCACCCGAGCGCGCAGGCCATCTGGATCGCAGTCGTGCCGATGCCGCTCGCGCCGCCATGCACGAGGAGCCACTCCCCCAGCTTAAGGCGGCCGCGTTCGAATACATTATGCCAGACGGTGAAGATCGCCTCGGGCAGCGCCGCCCCCTCGACCGGATCGAGCGCGGGCGGCAGAGGCAGCGCCTGCGCCTCCGGTGTGACGCAATATTCGGCGTAGCCGCCGCCATTGACCAGCGCGGCGACGCGGTCGCCTTTTGAGAAGCGCGTCGCGCCCTGTCCCACCGCCGCGACTTCGCCTGCGATTTCCAGGCCGAGCAGATCGGACGCATCTTTCGGTGGCGGATAAAGGCCCTGGCGCTGAAGGATATCGGGCCGGTTCACACCTGCCGCCGCGACGCGGATCAGCACCTCGCCGGGCCCGGGTTCCGGCAAGGGCCGCCACGCCTCGCGCAACACGCCGGCATCGCCCGCGCCATTCATCTCGATCACCCGCATGGTCTGAGGCCGGTCCTTGCGCATAAGGCGGTGTGCTCCCTTTCAAGTGACGCTAAATTGCAATCCCGGGCGGCAGACGTAACGCATTCAGGACTGGGCAAAGACAATGTGGACCGACGAGGAGCCGAAACCGAAACCCGCCTACGCGATCGGGGCGGATTTGTCGCGCTATTCCGTCGGCGATCTGAAGGAGCTTGCCGAAACGCTGCGGTCGGAGCTTGCGCGGGTCCAGGCTGCCGAGCGGGCCAAGGCGGCGTCGCTTGCGGCCGCGGACACCATCTTCAAGACTTGATCGATTCACCGCCGGCAAGGACTCCTTAGTCTTAACCGCCTGTTAGGATTGCGCGGACTAAAATGGGTTGCATCCAGCTTTCTGGATTCCGAGTGGCTCCGTCACTCATTTGACGCCTCCCTGTTTTACTTTACTCGAGCCGCCGGAAGGCGGCTCTTTTTTTGGCCAGGCAATCTCTCGTTAACCTTTTGCGGCGAGCGGCGCGAAACCGCACCCCGCTTGGTCTATCTTCTGCCCGGGGTCACGCGGCACGCTGCGCCGGCGCATGATGTCGTCCAAATAATATCCACGCCGTGCGCCAATGTGCTCTGACGAAAAGGCTTGAGCCTCCCGGGATTAAGTGCGTCCACTGATCCCGATAGCGGCTCCCGGTTGGGGATTTTCAGAGCTTCATGACCGAGCGTTCAAACTCGCGCGATGCGCCCGGAGGCGCTGTTTCGTTCGGCGCGCGCTTTGCGCAGTCGGAGCAGTTCCGCGCGGTGTTCCGCGAGGGCATGGCGCTGGTCGAGGAAACGGCGAGCTATCTCGACGGCGACGGACGCGCCGAAGCCCGCGTACTGCAGTCGCCCGTCAACCTTACCTATGCCGCCGAAAGCATGCGCCTGACGACGCGGCTGATGCAGATTGCGTCCTGGCTGCTCATGCGCCGCGCGGTGAGCGAGGGCGAGCTGACGCTCGAGGAGGCGTCCGCCGACAACCGCCGCGTGACACTGCCGGGGCCTGTCCCGCCCGACCGCGGACAAGCCTTCGAAGCGCTGCCAGAGAAGCTGAAGGTTCTGGTTCTCGCCTGCGACCGGCTGACGGACAGGATCCGCAAGCTCGATATGCTCATGGATACGACCCGGGCCGCTCCGGATCTGCCGCCGCCGCTCGATGCGACGCTGCGCCGACTGAACGACGCGTTCGGCGGCAAAAGCGAAAGCTGAAGCGCGCGCTTCGAAGCGCGATCCAGCCCGTCTGAAGCGGGAAGACGCTTTACGCCTTGTTCTGCATCATTTTTTCCGAAACGCGGTGCCGCCCCGGATCAGGACCGGCCGCAGGCTTTTCGGGATGATGCTCTGAGCTACTTGATGAAGCCTTCGAACTTCTTCTTGAAGCGGCTCAAGCGCCCGCCGCGATCGATCAGATGCGTGTTACCGCCGGTCCAGGCGGGGTGCGTCTTCGGGTCGATGTCGAGCCGGAGCGTGCCGCCGTCCTCGCCGTAGGTCGAGCGCGTCACATATTCGGTCCCGTCGGTCATCACCACCTTGATTGGGTGGTAGTCGGGATGAATGTCCTTTTTCATGGCGCTCTCGCTCGATCGGTTCGTCGGCCGGGTGGGAAGAAGGCGAGCCTATAACGGATCGCGCTTCCGCGCACAAGCGAAACGCCCTTCCATCAATCGCTTGCGCGCCTTACCTGCCTTCGCGCATTGTGCCCTGGAACTGTTCTAATCCAATCCGGAGACCATAATGCTGGAACACGCTTCGTGACGGACGAAACGAAGCTGTCCGAGCGGGATACGCCTGCGGCACAGACACAGGCGAAGCGCTCGCTCCGGCCGCTGCGGATGCTGCTACCCTACTTCAAGCGCTATCGGGGGATGGTCGCGTTCGCCTGCGTCGCCCTGCTCGTCTCCGCCGGCGCAACGCTCACCGTGCCGGTCGCGGTCAGGCGCATGATCGATATCGGGTTCAGCAACCAGGATTCGAGCCTGATCAACAATTATTTCGCGGTGCTGGTCGCGGTCGGCGGCGTGCTGGCGCTGGCGAGCGCCTGCCGCTTCTTCGCCGTCAACTGGCTCGGCGAACGCGTGGCCGCCGATCTCCGCTCGGACGTATTCGCGCATCTCACGCGGCTGGGGCCCGCCTTCTACGAGAAGACGCATTCCGGCGAGGTCATGTCGCGCCTGACGGCGGATGCGACGCAGATCAAGGCGGCGGCGGGCTCGACCATCAGCCAGGCCTTGCGCAACACGGTCGTTCTGATCGGCGCGCTGATCATGATGGCGGTCACGAGCGGCAAGCTGTCGCTGCTGGTCGTCGCCGCCATTCCAGTGATCGTCCTGCCGCTGATGGCCTATGGACGTTCCGTGAAGACCCTGTCGCGGCGCGCGCAGGACACGCTGGCCGAGGCGTCGGCCTATGCCGGAGAAAGCCTGTCGTCGATCCGGACGCTGCAGGCCTTCACGCATGAGCGGGCGGCGCAAAGACAATATCGCGACGGCGTCGAGCGCGCGTTCGACGCCGCCAAGGCGCGCGCCAAGGCGCGGGCCGGCCTGACCGCAATCGCGATCTTCCTCGTCTTCGCCTCGGTGGTGGGCGTCCTTTGGTACGGCTCCCGCGACGTGCTGGCCGGGGACATGACGGCGGGGCGGCTCGGCCAGTTCGTGCTCTACGCCGTATTCGCCGCGGGCGCTTTGGGCGAACTGTCGGAAGTTTGGGGCGAACTCGCGCAAGCCTCGGGCGCCGCCGGCCGCCTGACGGAGCTCCTGCACGTGCCGTCCGCGATCGAGGAGCCGGCGCGCCCGCTGCCCATGCCCATACCGCCCAGAGGCGAGGTCGCCTTCCACGATGTCAGCTTCCACTACCAGGACCGCGACGAGGGCTCGGCGCTGGAGCATGTGACATTCACGGTCGCGCCGGGTGAGCGGGTCGCGATCGTGGGTCCGTCCGGCGCGGGCAAGACAACCATTTTCAATCTCATCCTGCGCTTTTTCGATCCGCAATCGGGCGTCGTCACTATCGACGGCGCGGCCGTCAATCGCGTGTCGCTCGAAGATTTGCGCAGCCGCATCGCCCTCGTGCCGCAGGACGTTGCGCTGTTCGCCGACACGGTCGCCGCCAATATCGCCTATGGCTCCGCCGACGCGCCGCGCGCGAAGATCGAGGATGCGGCCAGGGCCGCGCTCGCGCATGATTTCATCATGGCGCTGCCGGAGGGCTACGACACCAAGCTTGGCGAGCGGGGCGTGACGCTCTCGGGCGGACAGCGGCAAAGGCTCGCGGTCGCGCGGGCGCTGTTGCGCGATGCCCCCATCCTTCTGCTCGACGAGGCGACCTCGGCCCTCGACGCCGAATCCGAGACCTTGCTGAAACGCGCGCTCGACCGCGTCATGGAAGGCCGCACGACGCTCGTGATCGCCCATCGGCTTGCGACCGTGCTCGAGGCGGGCCGCATCCTCGTGCTCGAAGGGGGGCGGATCGTCGAGCAGGGCGACCACCAGTCCCTGATGAAGGCGAACGGTCTCTATGCGCGTTTGGCGTCCATGCAGTTCGATACGCGCGACGCGGTCTAGATCACGATGACTTTGGTCGAATCGACCAAAAGTCATGAACGTGATCGATTCCAATAATTTGAGCATGATGTCGTCCGAAAACCGCTTCACACTTTTCGGCATCATGCTCTAAACGCATTCAGCGGCGGTTCATCGACGTTCTTGCACTACTGAGGTAGAATAGAGCACTGCCTTGGGAGGTGTGAGATGAACCGTATAATTTATGCTTCGGTTTTCGCCCTGTTGCTCGGCGCGGGCATAGCACCGGTTTCTGCACAGAGTTCGGACGACCTCGTCCGCTCGCTGCAGCAATCCCAGACGCGGATGCGCGGCTTCAATGCCTCCGCCGACAATCCCGAAGCGGCGCAGGACCGGGCGTTCATTGACAGCCTGCGCGGCGAGACGCGCAGCATCGGCGTCGAGCAGCGCAATGAGATTGTCAAAGTTATCGAAAAGAACGCTCTGCCGTCGGTCGATATCGAAATCTTCTTCGACTTCAACTCTGCCGCCATCGCGCCCGGCGCGGTGCAGAGCGTCACCGCGCTCGGGCAGGCGCTCAGCGATCCGCGACTCAAGGGCTCGAGCTTCCTGATCGGCGGCCACACCGATGGCCGCGGCAGCAACGCCGCCAACCAGGTCTTGTCGGAGCGCCGCGCCGCGTCGGTCAAGACGTTCCTGGTCGAGATTTTCGGCATCGATGCGAAGAGCCTGATCGTCTCGGGCTTCGGCGAGGAGAAGCTCAAGGTGGCGAGCAATCCGGAAGCCGGCGAAAATCGCCGCGTTCAGGTGGTCAATCTCAGCGGGATCGCGCAGGCGGGGAATAACCCGATAGTTAACCCGAAGCCAGAGGAGATCCGGTGAGGTTTGCCGCTACCGCTCGGTGAGCTTCAGCTCGATGCGGCGGTTCTGGCGGAAGGCGTCCGGGTTGCGGGCGGCGTCGAGCGGCTGATGCTCTCCGAAGCCGGCCGCGACGAGATGCTGCGGGCTCACGCCCTTCGCCATGAGGTCCTGCACAACGGCGATCGCGCGGGCGCTCGACAGTTCCCAGTTCGAGTCGAACTCGGCGCTCGACATCGGCGTCACGTCGGTATGACCGTCGACACGCAGCACCCAGGCGATGTCGTCCGGGATCTGCTTTTCCAGCTCTTTCAGCGCCGCCGCGAATTTGTCGAGCCCGGCCCGTGCGTCAGGCTTGATCTCGGCAGAACCTGAATCGAACAACACCTCGGACTGGAACACGAAGCGGTCGCCTACGACGCGCACGTCCTTCCGGTCGCCCAGGATCTCGCGCAGCTTGCCGAAGAAGTCCGACCGGTAGCGCGCCAGCTCCTGCACCTTGCGGGCGAGCGCGACATTCAGGCGCTGGCCGAGATCGGCGATCTTGGTCTGGCTCTCGCGGTCCCGCGCTTCGGATGCCTCCAGCGCCTGTTCCAGCGCCGCGATCTGCCGGCGTAGCGCCGTCAGCTGCTGGTTCAAAAGCTCGACCCGCGCCAGCGCCTCGTTGGAGATCTTCTTCTCCGCATCAAGCTGGGTCGAGAGCTGTCCTGCCTTGCCTTCGAGATCGCCGGCGCGGCCGCCCTCCTGTTCGAGCAGGCCGCGCAGCCTTGCCGCCTCGGCCTGATTCTCGCCGAGCGTCGCGCTGACCGAGGCAAGATCATCCTCGGCCGATTTCTTGCTGGAGCGTTCGAGCGCCAATAGCTCCGTGAGCTGGGAAATCTGCGCGTTGAGTCTTGCGAGCGCGGTATCCTTGCCGCTCGACGCCTGTTGCGCGAAAAAATTCGTCAGCATAAAGATCGACAGCAGGAACACGAGCACCAAGAGCAACGTGGACAGGATGTCCACGAAGCCCGGCCAGTAATTCATGCCACCTTCATGGCGGCGCGCGCGGGCCAGGGCCATGGTCTTAGCTCCGATCCTCGCGGATCAGCGGCGGGCGCGACTTGTCGGTAATCTGCCGGAGCACAGTGGCGAGCTCGGCCTGCTGCTGGGCCTGCTCGTCAGCCCATTCACGCACGACCTTCTGCTCCGCGCGCATCTGCCGGATCAGCTTCTCGACGCCGGTCGCAAGGTCGCGCACCGCCTCATTGGAATTGTCGTTCAGGAAGCGCATCTCGATCTTGTCGCCGAGATCGGAGATCGAGCGCTGTACATCCATCAGCGCGAATCTGAGTTGCGGTTGCGCGCCGGTTGCGCCTTGCGCCGCTTCGGTTTGGATTTCGGTAAAGCCGGACAGCCAGTTCTCCAGCTCGTTGTAGAAGCGGCTCTGCGCCTGCCCTGCCTGCAGATCGAGAAATCCCAGGATGAGCGAGCCCGCCAGGCCGAACAGCGAGGCCGAAAACGCGGTACCCATGCCGGCCAGAGGCGCCGCGAGGCCCTGTTTGAGCTCCTCGAACAGGACGGTGCTTTCGCTCCCGCTCGTATCGAGCGAGTTGATGGTCGCGCCGACCGACGAGATCGTCTGAAGCAGGCCCCAGAACGTGCCGAGGAGCCCGAGAAACACCAGCAGGCCGACGAGATAGCGTGTCGTTTCGCGCGCCTCGTCAAGACGCGCGCCGAGTGAATCGAGCATCGAACGGAGCGCGGTGGTCGACAGTGAGACCTGTCCCTTGCGGTCGCGCAGCATCAGCGCCATCGGCGCGAGCAGGACCGGCGCCTTGTCCGGGGCAAGACCCGGATCGGCGACACGGAAATGATTGACCCACGCGATTTCGGCGTAGAGCCGCAGCACCTGCCGGAACGCATAGGCGATGCCGATGAACAGCGTGCCGAGAATCAGGGCGTTAAGCAGGGGGTTGGAGCGGAACGCCTCGATGATCTGCGCGTACAGCATCGCCGCGACCAGCGCGGCCAACGCGAGGAACACGATCATCCGCCACAGGAAGACCTGCGGACGGGTGAGCACGGTTTGGAACGAACTTGCTGCCATGCCGCCCGAACTGACGCGGGAGAGAACCTCCCCGCGATGTCGCATATCGCGCGAGCTTAACGCAATAATGGCGACGGCAAAACGTCAGATGCGGCGGAAAGCGGCCGCAGCCGCAATTATCGGTGGCTGGGACGGCTCAGACCTTCGCGCCACCGATGACCGCTTCCATCGCACGGCGGACATTTTCGTTGCCGGCGATGACGCTGCCCGTATCGAACATTTTCTGGCCGCCATCGGCGTCGGACACAAAGCCGCCGGCCTCGCGCACCATGACGATGCCGGCGGCGAGGTCCCAGGCCTTGATGCCGCGCTCCCAGTAGCCATCGAACCGCCCGGCCGCGACCCAAGCCATGTCGAGCGCGGCCGATCCCGTGCGGCGCAGGCCCGCGACATGCGCCATCAGCGCGGTCAGCTCGCGCACGAGAACGTCATGCCCGGATTTACCCCGATGCGGAATGCCCGTGACGATAACGCAATCGTCGAGTTCGCGGCGCTGGGCGACGCGGATGCGCCGGTCGTCGAGGAAGGCGCCCTTGCCCTTCTCCGCGGTAAAAGTCTCGCCACTCGCGGGATTGTAGATTAGCCCTGCGACCATCTCGCCTTCGCGCTCAAGCCCGATCGAGATGGCGAACAACGGAATACCGTGGAGAAAATTGGTGGTGCCGTCGAGCGGATCGACGATCCAGCGATGGGACTTGTCGCCGCCTTCGACGATGCCGCGCTCCTCCATAAGGAACCCGTAACCAGGCCGCGCGCGCGAAAGCTCCGTAAACAGAACGTCCTCGGCGCGATGGTCGGCGGCGGAAACAAAATTGGCAGGGCTCTTCACCGAAACCTGGAGATGCTCAAGTTCGCCGAAATCGCGCGCGAGGCTGCGGCCGGCCTTGCGGGCGGCGGTCTGCATGACGTTCATGAGAGCTGAGACGGGCATGAGGGTCGTTCCAGAAAACGGCTACGTCCCCGGGCTCGACCCGGGGACCCAAGAAGACCGACCCCGAAGCTGAGACATGGATGGCCCGGTCAATCCCCGATCAAGTCGGGGGAGGGCCAACGTAGCGTCGTGGCTAATCCGCGCGCTTCACATAGGTGAGTTCGTTCGTGTCGACGACGATCTTCTCGCCCGTGCCGACAAAGGGCGGAACAAGCACGCGCACGCCGTTCTCGAGCTTGGCGGGCTTGTAGGATGAGGCGGCGGTCTGGCCTTTCACCACGGCGTCGGCCTCGACCACTTCGAGCGTCACGTGCTGCGGCAGGGTGATCCCGATCGGCATGCCCTCGAAACTTTCCAGCATCACCTTCATGCCGTCCTGCAGGAAAGCCGCGCGTTCGCCGACGAGTTCCTTGGGGACCTCAGTCTGGTCGTAGCTTTCGAGATCCATGAAGACAAGATTGTCCCCTTCCGCGAACAGGAACTGGTAGTCGCGCTGTTCGAGGCGAACGCGCTCGACCGTTTCGGATGCGCGGAAGCGCTCGTTCAGCTTGGTGCCTTCGGTCACATGCTTCAGCTCGACCTGTGCATAGGCCGGGCCCTTGCCGGGCTTGACCGCGTTCGCCTTCACCGCGACCCAAAGGCCGCCCTTGTGCTGGATGACGTTGCCGGGACGGATTTCGTTGCCGTTGATTTTCATGGGATGTCCGGGGGCGAGGATTGCGCGGCCTTTAAGGACGGGCGCGCGGCTGGTGTCAAGCCGGGTACGCAACCGCATCGGCTGCCCACGCGGCGGGGGTGAAGCACCGTGCGATCCTGTGTAGTATCGCTGCGATGAACAGACCGACCAGCCGCGGCGACGGCGTGACCCCGAAAAGTGCGAAGCGCCGCGCTGCGCCCGAGCAGGACGCGATGGTGGCCCAGGCGCTCAAACGTGCGGGCCGCGCGTTAAGCGCCTACGAATTGATCGACCAGTTGCGCGACCAGGCCGTGCTTGCACCGCAGACAATCTATCGCTCGCTCGCGCGGCTGATCGCACGGGGCGACGCGCACCGGCTGGAGTCGCTGAATGCATTCATCGCCTGCGCGCACGATCATCACGGCATCGCCGTGTTTGCCATCTGCGAGGGTTGCGGCTCCGTCCAGGAGTTCGAGGAGCCGGCAGCCGTTACGCGCCTGCAGGGATGGGCGGGCCAGTCCGGCTTTGCCGTCGATCAGATGACGCTCGAGCTGCGGGGCCGCTGCGCCGACTGCCGCGGCTGACCAGCGCGTTCACGTCGCAACCTCGTATCCGGCTTGCTCCAGCCCTGGGGATGGCCGCGACGACGGCCACTCCCCACGAATTGCTTCTTTTCGGACCGTTCTGCGGCCGCGATTCCAACCTTATCGAGCGAGCTAGTCGCGCTCCACGCGCACAACAGATCGTGCGGGAGCGCTAGTCGCGCTCCACGCACATGGCGATGCCCATGCCGCCGCCGATGCAGAGCGTGGCGAGGCCCTTCTTGGCGTCGCGCCGCTTCATCTCGTGCAGCAGCGTCGTCAGTACGCGCGCGCCCGACGCGCCGATCGGGTGGCCGATTGCGATCGCCCCGCCATTGACGTTGACCTTGTCCGTATCCCAGCCGAGGTCCTTGTTGACCGCGCAGGCCTGTGCCGCGAACGCCTCGTTGGCCTCGATCAGGTCGAGGTCGCCGACCTTCCAGCCCGCCCGCTCCAGCGCCTTCTTCGAGGCCGGGATGGGGCCCGAGCCCATCACGGCCGGATCGACGCCGACCGATGCATAGGAGGCGATGCGCGCCAGCGGCTTCAGGCCGCGCTTTTTGGCCTCATCGGCCGACATGAGCACGAGCGCAGCCGCGCCATCGTTGATGCCGGATGCGTTGCCCGCCGTGACGCTGCCTTCCTTGTCGAATGCGGGGCGGAGCTTTGTCATATCCTCGAGCTTTGCGCCGTCGCGGATATATTCATCATCCTCGACGATGACATCGCCCTTGCGTCCCTTGACCGTGACCGGCGCGATCTCGTCCTTGAACCGGCCCGCCTTCTTCGCGGCCTCGGCCTTGTTCTGCGAGGCGAGGGCGAAATTGTCCTGCGCCTCGCGCGTGATCTGCCATTTGTTGGCGACGTTCTCGGCCGTCGTGCCCATGTGGTAGCCGTTGAAGGCGTCCCAGAGCCCGTCCTTGATCATGGTGTCGATGAAGCCGTGGTCGCCCATCTTGACGCCGGCGCGCAAATACGCGGCGTGCGGGCTCATGCTCATGTTCTCCTGGCCGCCGGCGACAGCGATGGTCGCGTTGCCGTCGCGGATTTCCTGCGCCGCGAGCGCGACCGCGCGCAGACCGGAGCCGCAGACCTGGTTGATCGTCATCGCGGTCGAGGAGACGGGAAGGCCCGCGCCGATCGCCGCCTGGCGCGCGGGATTCTGCCCCTGTGCCGTGGTCAGCACCTGGCCGAGCACCACCTCGTCGACGTCGTCCGGCGAAACGCCCGCGCGCTCCAGCGCCGCCTTGATCGCGACCGCGCCGAGCTGATGCGCCGGAACGGTCGCAAACACCCCGTTGAACGATCCGACCGGCGTGCGTGCCGCGCTGACGATGACGATTTCGGTCTCTGCCATGTTCCGCCCTTTCATTTTTTTCCGAACATCGCGCTATATAGCCCTCCTCGGCCGCAATGCCAGCGCATCCATTGTCGCGGATCCAAGCCCGGCTATTAGCCTTTTGGTCCACAAAGCGCGTGCCAGTACTTTTGCAGTGCGGTATAAGCGGCTTGTGCAGGCGCGTTCCGAGTGACCTGCCGCCGGGAGTAACGACAATCGTGGTTCACGAAGGCAGTCCGGACGTCGAGCCGATCATCGTCAAGAAATACGCCAACCGCCGTCTCTACAACACCGAGACGTCGACTTACGTGACACTCGACGATTTGGCTCAGATGGTGCGGAACGAGAAGGATTTCGTCGTCTACGACGCGAAATCCGGCGAAGACCTTACGCATTCCGTCCTGACCCAGATTATCGTCGATCAGGAAAGCCGCGGACAAAATCTTCTGCCGATCGGGTTTCTGCGGCAACTGATCCGCTTTTATGGCGATTCGGTCGGCAGCATCGTGCCGCGTTACCTCGAATTCAGCCTCAACAGCCTGACGCGGCAGCAGGAGCGCTACCGCAACCAGTTTTCTAACGCCTTCGGCTCGGCCGCGTTCGAGGCGATGCAGGAGCAGGCGCGCAACAATTTCGCGATGTTCGAGCGAGCCATCGGCATGTTCAGCCCGTTCCAGCCGAATGGGGACGCAACCCCCCGCCAGATTGAGGGCCCGCGCCGCGCCGAGCTGCCTCAGGCCGACAAGCCGGAGGAGGAGCTGGAGGCGTTAAAGGCAGAATTTTCGGCTATGCAGGAACGGCTGGAGCGCCTGTCGCGCCGCTCGAACTGAGCCTGCTCAAAATTTCCCGCTAGGCGATGAAGCGATCGGACGCGCATGCGCGGTGTCGGCCAATTCGGGTGCGCCGAAGTGAAGGCCCTGCATGTAGGACACGCCTGCCCGCTCCAGTATGTCGGCCGTTCCGGCGTCGCTTACCCACTCGCCCACCGTTTCGATGCCGAAGCTCCGGGCCAGGTCGATCAGGGTGCGGACGAAGAACTGATCTTCGCTGCTCTGGGCGAGATTTTGCACGAACGCGCCGTCGATCTTGACCATGTCGACGCCGAGCATCTTCAGGTTGCGGAACGAGGTGTGACCCGCGCCGAAATCGTCCAGCGCCACGCGGCAACCCTGTGTCTGGAGCGCGCGCACGAAGGCGATGCAGGCGTCGATGTCCGAGATCGCGCTGGTTTCAGTAATCTCCACCGTGAGGCGTTCGGTCAAGGCCCAGTCGCCGGCGGTGAAGCTTTCGAGCGTGGCGCAGCAATTGCGAGACGTCCGGCGACACGCCGTCGCGTGTCCTGAAACGGAACGGAGTCGCCGATGACACAAGCCAACGCGCTGA
>JBKJVQ010000189.1:0-10880 GCA_046717125.1 Methyloligellaceae bacterium | reverse complement strand
CGAACCCCTCCTTTGTCGGCGCGCCGTCGCCAAGCCAGTCCAGCAAGTCGCGCACCGAAGCCGATTTGGCCGACAGATCGCCCTCGAACCGCGCTGGCGGGGCCGGATCGACGACCCCCTTGAACGCGACGTCGAGGCTTTGGGCCTGCACCGAAAGCGACAGCGGCGAGGGGGCGCCGCTCCGGAGCGCCTGTGGTTTCCCGACATTGGCTTTGAGATTGACAATCTCACCCTTCCAACGGAACGACCCGGCGGCGTCGAGCGGATCGTCGAGCGAGGGCAGGGACAGGGTGACGTTGACGGCATCGGCCGTTCGACGCGCGCCCGACTGCTCGTCCACCCAATCGATGGCGCCGTCCTCGACGCGCATGTCGGACAGTGTCAGCGCGCGGACGCGTTCGGCACGGTCACCTTTCGCGGCCGCTGCACGGCGTGCGGGGTTCGGGGCCGCTTCCTTTGGCTTGTCGAAGCGCCAGTTTGTCAGGCCGCTCGCGTCACGCCGAAGCGTGATCCTCGGGCGGACGAGGACGAAGCGGTCGACCACGACCTGCCGCGCAAACAGCGGCAGCGGCGCCAGAGCGAGTTTGAGGCTCTCCATACGCAGCATTGCGCCGTCGCCCATGTCCGGCGGCTCGGACAGGGTGACGTCCGACAGGTCGACGCCGAGGCTCGGCCAGATCGACAGCGACGCGTCCCCTCCGATCGTAAGTGTCCGGCCGGTTTGCTCATGAATTGCCGCGGCGACTCGGTCGCGCACCAGGTCGGGCGGCACGAGGAAGTGAATCGCGACCGCCGCGACCGCGACACAGGCGGCCAGCGCGAGCACCAGCTTGACGAAGAATCGCATCGGGGCGCCCTCAGAGCATGATGCCGAAAAGTGTAAAGCGGTTTTCGGGCGACATCATGCTCAACCTTCGAATCCGATTACCCTTCATGACTTCGGATTGTCCGATCCGAAGTCATCGTGATCTTAACGCAGACACCCCTCGCCGCATCCGTGCCCGGTTCGGTAACCCCAACAACTATTCGCAGGAATGCGCCGAGAATAGGTCTGCACAACCCGAGCGCCTGGAACTTTTGATACGTCTCGAAGTTTGGTGACCGGCAAGGATTGGGTCGACCGTCCGTGCGGCGCCGCCCTGTGTGTGGCGGGCTTCGAGGATCGGAATGGAACGTTCGACGCGTCCGCCTGGGCCTGCGCCCTTGGGCGATATTCAGTCTGCCTCCGGCGCTCTCAACGTTCTCGTGGCCCTCGCTCTGGCTTCGTTCATCGTAGCCGCGCTGTATTTCGGGCAGGCGGTTCTCATTCCGCTGGCGCTTGCGTCTCTCCTTAGTTTCGCGCTCGCGCCGCCGGTCCGCTGGTTGCGCCGCCGGGGCGCTAACCGCTTCCTGTCCGTGACGCTGGTCGTCATCACCGCATTCAGCTTCATCGCAGGGTTTTGGACGCTGGTCGGGTTCCAGCTTGTGCATCTCGCTCAGGATCTGCCGCGTTACCAGACCAACCTCGAAGCCAAGATCGAGGGGTTCAAGGAATACCGGGTCGGCGGCGGCGTGTTCGACTCGACCACGGAGATGTTCCGGCAGCTCAGGCAGCGGCTTGGCGCCGCGGAAGAGCCGGGCAAAAACGGCCAGGCCGTGCCGCCCATCCTGGACGCGAAACCGAAGCAGGCTGAGCCGGGCGAGCCTGCGCCCATGCCTGTCGAGATCAGGCAGCCACCGGAACAGCCCCTCGAAACGCTGTACGACGTTGCGGGGCCCCTGCTCGAGCCCCTCGCGACGGGCGGCATTGTCATCGTCTTCGTCGTGCTGATGATGATCTACCGCGAGGATCTACGAAACCGGGTCATCCGGCTCGCCGGCGCAAGTGATCTGCACCGCACGACCGAGGCGCTGGACGACGCGGCGCAGCGCGTCGGCCGCTACCTCCTGATGCAGCTCGTCATCAATTCGCTGTACGCATTTCCCATCGGCATCGGCCTCTGGCTGATCGGCGTCCCCAATCCGCTGCTCTGGGCGCTGTTCGCCCTGATCCTGCGCTTTGTCCCCTATGTCGGCGCGATCGTATCGTCCGCGTTCCCGCTGATTCTTGCCATCGCGGTCGATCCGGGTTGGTCCATGTTCCTGTGGACCGCGGCCCTATTCGCCACCCTGGAAATCCTGATCTCGAATGTCGTCGAGCCGTTGCTCTATGGCGCGAGTACGGGCCTTTCGCCGCTCGCGGTCATTCTGGCCGCGATTTTCTGGACCTGGCTCTGGGGGCCGATAGGCCTGCTTCTGTCGACGCCCTTGACCGTCTGCCTCGCCGTGCTCGGCCGGCATGTGCCTCAGCTCGACTTCTTTCACGTGCTTCTTGGCAGCGAGCCGGTGCTGACCGACGAGGAGCGGCTCTACGAGCGGCTGCTGGCCGGTGACCCCGCCGAAGGCACGGCGCTCGCTGAGGAGTTCGTGGAAGAGGACTCGCTTGCAGACTTCTACCAGAAGGTCGCCATCCCCGCACTTTCGCTGGCCGAGCGCGATCGCGTTCGCGGCGTTCTCGATGACGAGCATCGCGCGCTGATCGGGCAGGGCATGCTGAGCATCATCGAGGACTTCAGCGAGCACGAGGACGTGCCGCCAGAGCCGGTTGAAACCGAGGACGGCGAAATCCACGAGCCTCCGCAGCCGCCCGAGCCAATTACGCCGAGACCGGAGTGGCAGGGTCTGCCGGTGCTGTGCATGGCGGGACGGGGAGAGCTCGACGAGGCATCCGCCGCAATGCTCGGTCAACTGATCGAACGTCGCGGACTGGGTGTCCGGAATGCCCCGCATGCCGCGTCGCGTTCTTCCAATCTTTTCAAGCTCGATACCGAAGGCGTGCGCATCGTCTGCGTCTGCTACATGAACGCCGATTCCATTGCGCATGCACGCTTCCTGGTCCGGCGGCTGCGGCGCAAGGCGCCCGATGCGCGCATTCTCGTCGCCATGTGGAATTTCCGGTCGGCGGAACTCGGGGGCGAGCGCGATCCCGTTGCGATGATTGGCGCGGATATCTTCGCCATGTCGCTCACGCAGGCAGCCGACCGTGTGATCGATGCTGCGCGTACGGACGATGGCTCAACTGTTGAAACGCCGTCTCTGAAAGAAGTCGATGCGGGATCGCTCAAGCAGGACGTCGCCTGAAGACTTGGCGCGTTACTGAATTCTGCCCAAGCGTTTCTTCGAGCTAAACATTCCCTATCCCATACATGCGCCGTTCATGTAAAATGTGAGCACCCTCGCAGCGTTATGCGTGCGAAAGCTGGCTCGTGGAGGCGCAATGCTTACGTCCTCTTTGTCAGGAATTTGTCGGCTGTCAGCCATCATGCTGCTGATTTTCCTGTCGGTTTTGGTTGTGGGAACGCCGGGCGTGTTCGCAGGGGAACACAATTATGGCGGGGGCGGCGGTCGCGGGGGCGGCGGTCGTAATATCGGACCGGGCATCATCGGCGGTATCGGCGCTGCGATCATCATCAACGAGGCGCTGAAGGAACGGCAGCGTCAGCGACACTACGAAGAACGTCCCGCGCGCTATCGCCCCGAAAAGGTCCGCGAACCCAAGCCTCGCGGCTGTCCTGCAGGCACGGTCTGGTCGCGCCGGAAACGAAGCTGCGCGCCGAAATACGAGCCGGTCAAGGCGCCGAAATGCAACTTTCCTTATGTCAGTTCGGGAAAGGGCTGCGTTTGTGCGTCGGGCTATGATTCGCGCCGCGGACGCTGCGTGAAAGAGAAACCGGTCGAGATCGTCAAGCCGCGCAAGGAGCGAGAGCCCGAAGTGGTGCGCGCGCCCAAGCCGGAGCCCAAGATCGTGCGCGCGCCGAAGCCCGAGCCGAAAGTGGTGCGTTCACCGAAGGAAGAGCCGAAGCTTTCGCGCGCGCCGAAACAGGCGGCCAAGCTAGCCGCGATTTCGCCATTGCCAGGCGCCGACAGGTGTCTGCCGCAGGATCTGTTCGATCTCCTGTCGCAAGCCTACGGCGCGCCCGCGGGCGTTTCCGCTTGTGCGAATACATGCCTGCCGAAGCCAGTGCGTTTCGGCGAGGCGGAGATACAGAAGGCGGCCGCGGACCATGGCGTCGACTGGTGCGACAGTTGCATCGCCCTTGGCGCCTGGCTGCCGCTCAAGACGATCGTGACGCTCGAGGAGGAGACGGGCCAGACATTCTGCGCCGCACCGGCCGATCTGTGCGTTTTCCCGGGGGTCCGGGCGGGCGCTCCGCGCGTCGAAATCCAGACCCTGTTCAAAGACATGCCCGCTTCGATCGGGCGTGACGGCGCGATTGCCATCGTAATCGGCAACGAGCGCTATGACGGACAGACGCCGGGCAACACCAATGGCCACGCGGATGCGGACGCGGTCGAGAAGCTGCTCGTCGACCAGCTCGGCTTCGACAAGGCCAACATCATCAGCGTGCGCGACGCAAGGCTCGCCGATCTCGATACGATTCTCGGACCGGCGGATGCGACCGGCGGCGATCTGGCCAAGCGCGTCGGCGCTCGCGCCGATGCTGACATCCTGATCTACGTGTCAAGTCACGGGCTGATCGACGCCAACGGGGCCGCGTATCTCGCGCCGTCTGACGTCGAAACCGGGCGCATCGCGGAAACCGCTTACCCGATCGCGCGGCTCTACGACAATCTCGCCAAGGCGGGCGCGCGCACCATCATGCTGGCGCTTGAGGCGACGTTCGCTGCCAACCTGAACGGCTTCGCCGATCCGCCCAATCTTCCGAGCCTGGAGGTCGCAATCATGCCGGTCTCTCCGGTGCCGGGGCTTGCCGTGTTCAAGGCATCGGATCGCGACCAGCGTACGCTGGAAGATCCGGAATTCGGAATCGGCCTGTTCACGCGCCATTTCATCGAGGGGCTCGCGGGCAAGGCCGATGCGCCGCCGATCGGCAATAGCGACCGCCGTATCGATACGGTCGAGCTGTTCGTGTTCACCGCCGATGTCGTACGCATGGCGGCACGGAAATCGTTCGGCCTCGAACAGAAGCCGATCCTGGGCGAAGGCGGCAATCTGGTCGTCGGGCGGCTCGCGGCGCGCTAGAGCAAGATCGGTTCCAACGGAACCGATCTTGCTCTAGATTTCTTGGGGCCGCGACTTGACGCCGAAACCGGTGTCCACTTTCGGCGGTCGCGCTTCAACGCCAACGGATGCAGTGAATTTCTTTGTATCTTATGGTGTTGACGGCCGTGCGGTCGCCACAAATTATCTGTCAATAAGAAGCGGGGAGGCTTTCGACGCTCGTGGCCGGATTGGCTGCGCGTGTTTGCGCGCCCCCCATCCACGACCTCGATCCAGACACACTGCGAGTTCCATGGCCATTTCGGATGTGACGTTCGGACGATCGATCCTGATCATGATCGGGATCGGGTTCCTCGCCCTGATCGGGCTCGCAGCGGCCACGTTGTGGCTGAACGAGCGCAATCAGGCTTATGCCGATCTCGTGCTGCTCGCGCGGGAGGTAGAGGACTCGACGCGGACGTTGCTTAGCCATGCGCAGGACGCCGAGACAGGGCAGCGCGGTTTTTTGCTGACCAAAGATCCCGAGTTTCTTGTTCCATATGAACAGGCGGTCGGGAACATCCCCGGTGAAATGGCGCGGCTTCGGCAGTTGACGGTGGCAAATACCGCGATCCGGCCTTTGATTGACAAATTTTCAGACAGCATCGCCGACCGCATGGGGATTCTCCGGGAGAATCTGGATATCGCGCGCGAGAACGCAGGCAACGTGTCCCTCGAGCGGATGCGACGCGGCAAGGTGGCGATGGACGCGCTTCGCGCCGTCACGGATAAGATCGTCGCAGAAGAGGAACGTCTGTTTGTGGAGCGCTCGGCCGAGACGAAGTTCGCCGGCCGGGCGCTACTCGCTACCGATCTTGTCGGGCTCATCCTGATCGGCGCCCTGGCCGTCGGCTGTTACTTCGTCGCCCGCGGCTACCTGCGTGAAATGATTGCGGCGCGGCAGGGTCTCCAGGCCATGAATGCCGACCTCAATGAGATCGTCGAGGAGCGGACCGGCGAGGTCATGCGCGCCAACGAGGAGATTCAGCGCTTCGCCTATATCGTCAGCCACGATCTGCGCTCGCCGCTGGTCAACATCATGGGCTTCACGAGCGAGCTCGAAGCCGCCGGCAAGACGCTGGCGAGGCAGCAGGAAATCATCGCCGAAAGTGCGCCCGATCTCGTGATTCCCGAGGCCGCGGACGTGGCTTCAAGCGAAATGCCGGAAGCGATCGGCTTCATCCGGGCCTCGACCGCGAAGATGGACCGGCTGATCAACGCGATCCTCAAACTGTCCCGGGACGGGCGGTCGTCGCTTACGGCTGAGCGCGTCGACGTAGAAAAAATGGCGCAGCAGATTGCCGACAGCCTGAAACATCAGACGGAAGAGCTGGAAGCTCAAATCGAAATCGAGGGTGCGCCGTCGATCGTCACGGACCGGCTCTCAATCGAGCAGGTGTTCGGCAATCTGATCGAGAATTCCGTCAAATACCTCGATCCCAAACGTCCGGGACGGATTATCGTGCGCGGCCGCGAGAACGGCGCCTATGCGGAATTCGAGATCGAAGACAACGGGCGCGGCATCGACACGAAGGATCATGAGCGGGTGTTCGAGCTGTTTCGCCGGTCGGGCAGACAGGACATCGCGGGAGAGGGGCTGGGGCTTGCGTTCGTGCGGTCTTCCGTGCGCAAGCTCGGCGGCTCGATCCGGCTCGACTCCGAGCTCGGCAAAGGCACGACGATGCATCTGAAATTTCCCAAAATCCTGATGGCGCGACAGGGAGTACGGCGATGAGCAAGGCAGTCTTGATCGTCATGATCGAGGACGATGAGGGACATGCGCTTCTGATCGAAAAGAACGTGCGCCGCGCCGGCGTTTCGAACGATATCAGGAAATTTGGCAATGGCACCGACGCGCTCGAATTCCTCTTTAGCGATGACGGGCCCATCAAGCATCCCGTGCTGGTGCTGCTCGACCTGAACCTGCCCGACATGAGCGGTATCGACATACTCGCGAGGCTGAAGGGCGACGAACGCACTCGCACGACGCCCGTGATCGTGCTGACTACGACGGACGACAAGGTCGAAATCCAGCGCTGCTACGATCTTGGCTGCAACGTCTATATGACCAAGCCCGTCAATTACGAGAGCTTCGCGACGGCCATCCGGCAACTCGGTCTGTTCCTGAGCGTCATTCAGGTACCGGAGTCCGTATGAGGGACGGCCTGCCGGTCAAGCTCCTCTATATCGACGACGACGAGGCGTTCGCACGGCTTGTCACGCGCAATCTCACCCGGCATGGATACGACGTCACCTGGGCTGCCGACGGCGACGCGGGCCTCGGGAAACTCAATTCGGAAACCTACGACGCGGTCGCGCTCGACCATTACATGCCGGGACGGGGCGGCGTGGAAGTTCTGGGAGACATCAAGCAACTGGCCGATCCGCCGCCGGTCGTCTACGTCACGGGCACGGACGAAGGGCGGGTCGCCGTCAATGCGCTCAAGGCCGGCGCTGTCGACTATGTCATCAAGGAAGTCGGCGAGCATTTTTTTACCCTGCTGCGCGCCGGCATCGACCAGGCGCTGAAAACGGTCGCGACGGAACGTCTGAAGGACGCGGCGGAGCGCGAGATGCGCGTCGCGCGCGAGCGCGCCGAGACGCTGCTGCGCGAAGTCAACCACCGGGTGGGCAATTCGCTGCAGCTGGTCTCGACCTTCGTGCATATGCAGGCGAATGCGATTCATGACGAGGCGGCGCGCTCGGCGCTGATGGAAACGCAGCACCGCATACAGGCCGTCGCCCAGGTGCATCGTCGCCTCTATACGACCGACGACGTGACCAATGTCGAGATGGGCGACTATCTCAGGGGCCTAATCGACGAACTCAACCAATCGCTCGCCGGCCATGGCCTCTCCCACGACATCGAATTGCAGGCCGAGCCCGTCCGGGTCGCGACCGACAAGGCCGTTTCCGTCGGCGTGATCGTGAACGATCTCGTCACCAATGCCTGCAAATACGCCTATCCGGCCGGAGCCAGCGGCAGCGTGCGCGTCTTCCTGAATACGCTTGCCGGAGGTATCGTCTCGCTGATCGTCGAGGACGACGGCGTCGGCTATCGCCCGGACCAGCAGCCGCGGGGGTCGGGGCTTGGCCAGAAGATCATCCTCGCCATGGCGCAGAACCTGCGCTCCAAGGTCGAGATCGACCCGACCCATCACGGCACGCGCGCGAAACTCGCCTTCGCGCCTTAGACCCCACCTCGAAAATTCATCCGCTCCGGCACGCCGGTCGTGCGCATGGTAACTGCAAGCAAACGGCTGCTTGCGCCTTGCCTCACTTTCGGCGCGCGGGCATTCTCCCGGCAAAACAAGCGCGCAAGGCGGGAGGAACTGCATGGCCGACCTGTTCAAGGGCAACGCTGTGATTGGGCAGTCGGGTGGGCCGACCGCCGTCATCAATCAGAGTCTGGTCGGCGTCGTCGAGGGGCTGAAAGCGGGGCTGAAAAAAAGCGGCCATGTCGACCGAATCTTCGGCATGCGCCACGGCGTGCGCGGCCTCACCAAGGACGGCAAGGACGGGCTGGCCGACCTCACCGACATGGAGCAGGCGCGGCTCGACGTTTTGGCGAATACGCCTTCCGCGGCGCTGGGCTCGACGCGCGACAAGCCGGACGACGCCTATTGCGACCGTATCCTCGCAGCCTGCCGCGACCAGAACATCAAGTATTTCTTCTATATCGGCGGCAACGATTCGGCTGACACCTGCCGCATCGTCTCTGAGAAGGCGGCTGAGGCGGGCGTGGAACTGCGCTGCTTCCACGTGCCCAAGACCATCGACAACGATCTGCGCGAGAACGACCACACGCCCGGCTTCGGCTCGGCGGCGCGCTATGTGGCGAAGGCTTTCATGGGCGATGCGCTCGACAATCTTTCGCTCAGCGGCATCAAGGTCAACGTCGTCATGGGCCGCAACGCGGGCTTCCTCACAGCCGCGGCCGCGCTCGCACGCGCCGGCAAGGGCGGCTCCGATCCAACATCCCGCGCCGCGCCGCATCTCATCTACCTGCCCGAGATGAAATTCTCCAAGGAGAGATTCCTCGCCGATGTCGAGGCGATCTATTCGAAGCTCGGGCGCTGCCAGATCGCCGTCTCCGAAGGCATCAGGGATGAGAACGGCGAGGAGATGGGGCCGAAGCTCGCCTCGAAGAGAGAATATGACAGCCACGGCAATATCCAGCTCTCGGGCTCGGGGGCGCTCGGCGACGGCATCGCGGACCTGATCAAGGCAAAGCTGACGCCCAAAGGCGGCAAGGCGCCGCGCGTGCGCGCCGATACGTTCGGCTATATTCAGCGCTGCTACCCGGACGCGTCGAAGGTCGACCAGACGGAGGCGCGCGCTGTGGGGCGCCGGGCCGCCGAACTCGCCGCCGACGGAGAGAGCCACGCGACGGTTGTGATCAGGCGTGATGGTAACGATCCGTACACGGCTAGTTTCCATCAGGCGGATTTGTCGGCGGTCGCGAGGCACACGAAACACATGCCGGACGAGTTCATGGCGAACGACAACGACGTGACGCAGGCCTTCATCGACTATTGCCGCCCGCTGGTCGGTGAATTGCCGAAATTCGAGCGGCTGTAGTCAGCTTGCCTAATCCCCGTCCCATCGGCGTGTTCGATTCCGGCATGGGCGGGCTCACCGTACTGCGCGCGCTGGAAGCGCGGTTGCCCGGAGAGCGCTTTCTCTATCTCGGCGACACCGCGCGACTGCCTTATGGCACCAAGAGCGGCGACACGGTCACCGCCTACGCCTTACAGGCGACGCGGCTCCTGATCGCAAGCGACGTGAAGCTGATCGTCATCGCTTGCAACACGGCATCCGCCGTAGCGCTTAACGTGCTGACACCGGCCTTCGCGCCGACGCCCGTCATTGGTGTGGTCGAACCCGGCGCAGAGGCCGGCATCGCCGCCACGCGCAACGGGCGGATTGGCGTGCTGGCGACTGAGGGGACGGTTCGGGGCGGAGCCTATCTTCGAGCGATTCACACGCGCGCGCCGGACATCCAAGTCACCCAGCTTGCCTGCCAGCTTTTCGTGGCGCTGGCGGAGGAGGGGTGGGCGGACGGCGCAATCACCGAAGCGGCGGCTTCGCGCTATCTCGCGCCGCTGTTCGGACAGAAGGATGCGCCGGACACGCTGGTGCTTGGCTGCACCCATTTTCCCGTGCTCACGCCGGCGATCGCCAAGGCTGCGGGACCGGACGTGCGGCTGGTCGATTCCGCCTTCACGGCGGCGGAGGCCGTTGCGTCGGCTCTGGAGCGAGATGGCCTCGCGGCTGACGGCACGACGCAGAACGGTAGGTCGCGCTTCCTCGCGACGGATTCGCCGGAGCGGTTCGCCCGCGTCGGCGCGATCTTCCTTGGACGGACGATAGCGCCGGACGACGTGGAACTCGTCGATCTCGGTGCGGCGAGCTAGTCCGAAGCCAGAGGATAGCAGGCAAGATCCGTCGCGATATCAATCTTGCCGTCGAATGCTTTGCCGATGATCGCGACATTCTCATTGAGCGTGGCGAGGCTGCGCGTCATCAGATGGCTGAGCACGAGATGGGCGACGCCCGCGCTCGCCGCATTCTTTCCGATCTCGCTTGGCCGCGCATGCAGCGCGGTTTCGACCTCCCCGGCCTCCTCCGGAATAGCGCTGTGCGCGATCGCAAGATCAGCACCCTTGGCCATCTGCCAGAATGCCGGGTTGTCGCCGTTCTGATCGCCGGTGAAGGCGATGCGCTTCTCGCCGATTGTGACGAGATAACCGAGCGCAGGCACCGGCCCGTGCGTGACGGAAACGGCGTCGACGGCAAG
>JBKJVQ010000188.1:0-2636 GCA_046717125.1 Methyloligellaceae bacterium | reverse complement strand
GTAACCGGTCCCGAGCAAGCTGCCGAAAGCGGCTTGGCCGTGAAGGCGAGTGGCCGCGGCCAAACAGAGCACACCGAGGACGAAGTCTCTAGGATTCGACATGGACCCCTCCAGTTCGTCTAACTTATATAGGGATGGATGCGCTAAGTCAATCCGTGCCGTGGACTACTTCATACACCCACGCCCCGCCACTGTACACTGTTCTACAGCATGAAAAGTGTCGCTCTAATCCTCGCCGCGCTGCTCGCCGGGTGCGGCAAATCCGGCCCTCCCTACAGTGCGCGTGACGCCCTCAAGACGTTCCGTATCCAACCCGGCTACAAGATCGAAGTGTTCGCCACCGAACCCATGATCGCCGACCCGGTGGCGATGGAGTTCGACGAAGCCGGCCGCATCTACGTCGTCGAGGACTCTGGTTATCCGCTCGACACGGGCCGCAAGGGACGAGTCCAACTGCTCGAAGACACCAACGGAGATGGACGCCCGGATCGAGCGACCACCTTTGCCGCCAATCTCCAGATGCCGACCGGCGTCATGCGCTGGAAGAAGGGAATCCTCGTCACCGATGCGCCCGACGTGCTGTACCTCGAAGACACGAACGGGGACGGTCAAGCCGACGTTCGGCGAGTCGTGCTCACCGGTTTTCCGTTCACCAATCCGCAACATACCGTGAACAGCCCGGTTTACGGCCTCGACAACTGGATCCACCTCGCGCATGAGAATGCGACCACGGCGGTGATCTTCACTGACAAATTCGGCGACCTCGGCTCTGACATCCAATTTCCGGACAGACCCAACAGCCAGGTTGTGAAGACGCGCGGGCGCAGCATCCGCTTCCGGACCGATACGGGGCAATTGGAAGCGCATTCCGGCACGTCGCAGTTCGGCCACGTTTTCGACGACTTCGGCCGCTACTTCACGATGAACAACTCGAATCACCAGAGGCACGAAGTGATCGCGGCCCGCTACCTCAGCCGCAATCCCGACCTGCCAGTCGCCACCGCCCTTCAGGATTTTTCCGACCACGGCGCGGGCGCGGAAGTCTACCCGATCACACGCAATCCGCGTTTTGAGATGCTGACCGAGGCCGGCACGATGACGTCCGCCTGCGGGATGACGCTGTTTCAGGGCGCCTCCTTCATCGCCGAGCCGGTCCACAACCTGGTGCACCGGGACGAGTGGTCGCCCGCCGGCGCCACGTTCACTGCGCGTCGCACATATCCTCGCGGCGAGTTCCTGGTGTCGACGGATGCTTGGTTCCGTCCGGTGAATTTTTACGTGGGACCCGACGGCGCGCTGTACCTGATCGACTACTACCGGCTGTCCATCGAGCATCCCGAGTGGACCTCGACCGCAACCCATACCTCGCCCGACCTCTACAAAGGCAACGACCTCGGCCGCATCTATCGCATCGTGCCGGAGCGTGGGCCCGAGCGCGGCTTGCCGGCGCCGCCGAAGGTCCTACCCGGCGCCATCTCCGACGTAGAGCTGGTCGCGCAGCTCGGCAATCCAAATCCCTGGTGGCGGCGCCAGGCGCAACGCCTTCTCGTCGATCATCGCAACCAAGCCGCGGTTCCCGCGCTGAAGGAATTGGCGCGAGAGAGCACGTCGCCGGTGGCTCGCGTCCACGCATTGTGGACACTGGACGGCCTCGGCAAACTCGACACCGAGCTGGTCGCGCGCGCGCTGGACGATTCGCATCCCGGCGAGCGCGAGAATGCGATCGTGCTGGCGGAGTCGCGTTTGCCGGAGCTTGCGCCGAAGCTTCTCAAGATGACGCCCGACCCCGACCTCCGCGTCCGCTTCCAGCTTCTTTGCACGCTCGGATTTCTGGCGACGCCAGCCGCCCGCGACGCGCGGGACCGCCTTCTGGCCGCCCAGATCGACGACCGCTGGGTCCAGGTCGCCGCGCTGAGCGCCTCTTCCGATGAAGCTCCGCGCCTCTATGAATGGGCCCTCACGCGCCCCGCCGGCGACGCGCGAGCCAGCTTGCTGCGTCAGGCCGCGTCGGTCATCGGCGCGCGGCAGAAGCCCGCCGAAATGCGAAAAGTGATCGCCTCGGCCGAGAGCGCCGGCGTGGAAGGCCTCGCGCTCGGACTTCGCGGTAAGCGCGGGCCCTCGTCTCCTCCGCTGCAAGCCGGCCAGGAAGCGCTGATCAAAGTCTTCGACAGCGGCGATGTCCCGCTACGCCGCGCCGCGCTGCGACTGCTCGAGGTGACCGGCCTTTCCGCCGCTCCCGCTGTCGCCGCGAAGGCAGCGGCACGCGCGGCGGACTCTTCCGCCACGCCCGAGGTACGCGCCGACTCACTCGGTCTCCTCGCTCTCGTCGGATCCACCGCGCATGAAGCCATGCTGAAGAAGCTCGTCGACCCGAGTCAGCCCGAAGCCGTGCAGGCCGCTGCGGTGCGCGCGCTGGGTCGCATTCCGGGCGACGACGCCGGTCCCTATTTGCTCGGCAAATGGCGCACGCTCACCGCGCCTGCGCGCAGCGAAGCCGCCGACGCGCTCCTCGCGACGCCCAGCCGCGCGCGGCTTCTGGTCGCGGCGATCGAAAGCGGCGCCGTCCAGCCGTGGCATCTCGGCTTCCGCCAGAAACGCAATTTGCTCATGCACCGCGATGCCGCGCTGCGCGAGAA
>JBKJVQ010000187.1:0-2677 GCA_046717125.1 Methyloligellaceae bacterium | reverse complement strand
GTACACGCCAGGGCGCAGGAGTGCACGCGATCAGATTCGCCTCTTTCTGATGGCGGACACTACTTCACGGGGGAGACATCGGTCGGGCTTCGCCTTTGCGGATACCTCCTCAATCCACCTCGGCGCGGCGTCAACGGCACATGAAATTCCGCTCGTCGTCGGTGCTGCCAGAGCCGTTATACACGGCCTTCTGCGGATAGGCACAGAGCGGTCGGCTGCGCGTCACCGTACCGCCGGCGGCTTTCGTCGCGACGACGCGGTCCGGGGCCTTCCCCTTCTCGACCCATTCGGCAATCGTTGTCGTCCAATCGGCCGTGTCGGGCCCCGCGCCGCCGCTGCAGTGCAGGACCCCCGGCATCAGGAAGGTTCTGAAGTAGCGGCTCGCCTCCGGATCGCGCGCATACACCTGATCGTGATAACGGATGCTCGCGAGCGGCGTCAGCGCCGGATCGGCCCAGCCATGCCAGAGGATTAGCTTTCCGCCGCGCGTGCTGAACGCGCTCAGATCGGGATTCGTTGCGTTGAGGAAGGTCGCCGCGAGGGCCGTGTCCTTCCTCCAGTTCGCAAGGTTGTATTTGCTGTAGTCCCAGTTGGGATCGTTGAAGACGAGGAACTTGAAGATCCCGGTGCCGAAGGCGAAGCGGAGGCTCGGCGCCTGCCCCGCCTGCGGCGGCCTGACGCCGGTGATCCATTGCGGCCAGCCGGCCGTCTGCCCTTCCCCGCCGAACGGCTGGCCCGGATAAATCTCGCCGTCGCGGTTCGTCGTCGGCGCGTAGATGACTTTCAGCGCGTTCTTCTGCGCCGCGGTGAGGGGCAGCGTGTTCACGTCGAACGCGCATTGACGCGGATCGTCGATGACGCCATCGGCGACCCCGTCGCGCTTGTCGCATGCCTCGACGATCGTGGCTTCGACGCTCCGAAGGATCTCCGGCGTGAACATCAAGCCCGAGGTGTTCTGCGGATCAGGAAACACCGCCTGCATGTTCCGGATCATCGCTGCCGCAATGCCCGTCCAGTCGTAGGCAGGCGCGCCGGCGATGATCCCGTCGAAGTCGGCCGGGAAGCGCTGCGCTTCCATCAGGGCCTGCCCGCCGCCGCGTGAACAGCCCTGAAAGTAATTGCGCGCAGGCGGCGTGCCGTAATAGCTCGCGATGATCGCCTTCGCGGCTTCCGCCGTGCGATGCACCGCGAGGTACCCGAAGTTCAGCTGCCGCTCGACGTTGTTGTGCGCCCAGCTCGCGTCGGTGCCGGCGCCCTGGTGGCCGGTGTCGGTGCCCGCCGTCGCGTACCCGAGATTGACCGTCGACTGCGCGGAATTCTGGATGCTTCCGACGAAGCCGCCGCCGCCGCCCATGAAGAACTTCTGGTTCCAGTTGTCGGGCAGCAGCAGCGCGAAGCGGATCTCGGTGCCGATCACACCGCTGACGCGGCAGTGCGCCGCGCGTACGGGGCCGCCGGCCGCGGCGGGAACCGGCGCCGCTTCGAAGATCCTGATATCGGGCAACCGCAGGGCCGTCAACTGCGCGCAGCCGCTGGGAACCGATTGCCCAGCGGCGCCGAGGAGCCCCTGGGCTGCAACGATCAGACAGGCGATCGCGACGAGGGCGATGAGGGGTCGCTTCATGGCCTCGGCTCCTTCTCGCGGGGATTTCAGTTACTGCGCGAAGCAATACAGGAAACCGGCTCCACCCGTCGCCACGAGATTCGCCTGGCTGCAGCCCTTCGACGGGTGCACCGCGTTCCACGAGGCGTTGGGACCACCGAGGCGGTCGTGATGGCCGACCATCGCAGAGCCCTCCGCGTTCGACGTCCAGTTGTTGCAGGTCGTCGTGTTCGCCGGACCAGCGGGCACGCGGCCGTGCGAATCGGAACCGGTCAGGATGTCGTGCTGATTCGGCTTGTCGCCGACGCCGGCAACTTCGCCGCCTTTCTCGTTGAGCGCAGTCGGCTTGCGGATGTTGTTGCGGTCGCGCTCGTTGTCGCCGTGCAGATCGGCCACGTTGGGGGCGATCATGACGCCCTTCGCGTTGTGCCACGGGCCGCTGCCGATGCGGTCGCGCGCGTTGACGGCCGGCTGTCCGGACGCGGCCTGCGCGCTGAGGTATGCGCGCCACGTCCGGTTCCCGCCGCCGGCCGCCGCCGCGAGCGTCTGACAATGCTTGTCGGCGCCGGCCAGGCCGCCCATGTTGGCGCCGTCGCCCATGCCGACGCTTGTCACGAAAAAGCCCATGGGCTGCGCCGGCGGCTGCTGGGCCTGCACCGCCGGTTGGAGAACGATGACCGCCGCGCTCGACACCAGGGCCAGGGCGGAAGCGACGAGGAGAGAACCTACACGTGTCAGCTTCATCTCACACTCCTTCGAGGATTAGTTCACGGGGATTCTAGCGCCAAACAGCCGCCGAACTGAAAGACTGCCGGACGCCCGAGCTAAGGACGCCCGAGCTAAACCTCGGGCCACTGCACGATTTATTGGCGCGGCACGGGCGGAAAACGCTCGTCGCCCGGCTCGAGCTGCACGCCAAGCGCGTTGAGCGCCATCGCGGTCGCGCGGTAGGAGCTCGCGGTGAAGACGGCGCTCATGAGCAGCGCGGGGTCGAGCCGCTCCGCGAGCGCCTGCCACGTACCGTCGGACACCGCGGCGTCGCGGTAGAGCTCGTCCGCGGCGCGCAGGATCGCC
>JBKJVQ010000186.1:0-7330 GCA_046717125.1 Methyloligellaceae bacterium | reverse complement strand
AACGCCCAAAGAGCCGTGCGTCCTTCGGTTCGCCTTGCGCGATCGCTGTGACCCGCAGGTCGAATTTCGGATGCCGCCAGGTCACGCTCGGGATCGGCAGGTCGCCGTCGCGCAGCGTCTGCTGCGTCTCGACATCGGCCCAGGTCACGACGCCGCCGTCCGCGACCACGAAGGGCTCGACCGCGATGCCGCCCTTCCAGAGTTCGATCGCGCCGTCCTCCGATATGAGGCCGCTTTCCTCGCCGCCGTCGACGCCGACGATCGTCCAGTAAGCCTGCTCGCCGGAGAAGCCGCGCGGATGGAAACCGCGCCTCTCCTCACGCGCCACATGTTCGATGAATTGATTGGGGTTCTCGCCGACATGGAGCGGCTGTATGTCGATGGCGTCGAGGCCGTAGACCTCGCCCGGACCATTGGAGAAATCGAAGCGCAGATAGCGCGCCTCAGCCTCCGTCAGCATCAACGGATCGGCGCCGCCATCGCCACCCCGCACGTGGCGCACGGTCTCCCAGTCCTCGCCGTTGGATGAAAACGATAGCCGATAGTCGGATGCATGCAGGTTCTTCGCCCAGCGGAGCGTGACGCCGCCGAACTCGCGCTCGGCTCCAAAGTCGACCGTGAGGCTTTGCTCCTTGTCGCTTTCGGCAGCGCTGCGCCAGCCTTCGGCGCGATCCTGGTCGAACAGGTGTTCAGGGGAATTATCCGGCGCGGACGAGGTTGCAGACGCAATCGGCGTCGGCCATTCGGCGGGAGGCGGCGGGAGTTCGCGGATCGACAGATCGTCGATGAAGACCGTACCCTTGCCGCCATCCTTGCCGGCCGTCACCGCGAGCTCGATGCTGGCGGCATGGCGCAGGGTCCGGTCCTTCGTCGGACCCCAGGCGAACCAGATGTGGCGCTTCTTCAGGACGATGCGCTTCCATTCGCCGGGGAAGGTGAAATCGGCTTTGCGATTCCACCACACATTGTCGCCGCTCTCATCCACGAGTTTGAACTCGAGCGTGTTGACGGGCGCATCGGCCCGCATCAGGAAGCTGATCTCGTAGTTCTCGGGCAGGTCGAGAGGCAGCAGACGTTTTGCCGATGCGTAGCCGGCAACGCCTGCGAAATCGAATTCGAGCTTCAGGCCGCGGCCGGTGGGCGTATCCGTGCCGCTGACCGACGCGAACACACCGTCGGATGCAAGCGCATCCCAGGCGCTGAGATTTTCGAAATCGTCCAGGATCTTCCGGTCGTTTCGCATCGGCGCAGTCTGCGCGGTGGCATCGAAAGCGAACAGCCCGATCGCTGCCGCAAGAAAATATCGGAGCGCAATGCTCATCCTTTTACGCTGCCCTGAAGCAGTCCCTGCATGTAGTAGCGTTGCAATGCCAAAAACAGGATCAGCACGGGAACGATCGTCACCACCGCGCCGGCCATCATCAGTTCGCTGTCCTGCACATGCTCGCGCGATAGCGAGGCAAGCGCGACCGGCAGCGTGTACATGCTGTCGTCCGTCAGCACGATCAGCGGCCACATGAAGTCGTTCCAGCTCGCAAGGAAGGTGAAAAGCGCGAGCGTCACGAGAATCGGTTTCAGAGTAGGGAGGACAATTTGGGCGAAGATGCGGAACTCGCCCGCCCCATCGACACGGGCGGCTTCAAGCATTTCGTCGGGAATCGACTGCGCATATTGTCGGACGAGGAATATGCCGAACACGGAGGCCAGCAGAGGCACGAGCACGCCGGGATAGGTGTTCACCAGTCCCATGCCCTTCAGCATGAGAAACAGCGGCATCATGGCCACCTGCGCCGGGATCACCAGCGCGCCGAGCAACACCTTGAAGACTCGCTCGCGCCCCTCGAAGCGCAGCTTGGCGAAGGCGTATCCGGCGGTGACGTTGAAGCAGAGCGACACGATGGTGGCGAGGGTCGCGAGCATGAGGCTGTTGAGGAATGTCCGGCCCATGCCCTGGCTGGCGAACAGCTCGTTATAATTCTCCAGCGTCGGGTTGGACGGCAGCAGCGGCGGCGGAAAGGCGCTCGCCTCGCCGGGCTGCATCAGCGAGACGGAGAGCATCCAGAACAGCGGAAACAGCGCGAATGCGGCGAGAGCTGCGAGTGCGAGGTTGATGATAATGGCGGGCGCGGCGCGGGTCATGGTGTCACGTCACCCCGCGCCGGCGGGCGAAGGCCATCTGCGCGATGGTGACGGCGAACATCAGCGCAAACAGCATGAAGGCGATCGCGGAAGCGGAACCGAGGTTCCACCATTTGAAGCCTTCCTCGTACATGAAGTAGAGGACGCTGACGGTCGACTGGAGCGGCCCGCCCTGCGTCATGACATAGGGTTCAGCGAAGAGCTGGAAGTAGCCAACCATCGTCAGTATGCTGACGAGAAGGATGATGGGCCCAAGCGAGGGCAGCGTGACGTGGAGAAACTGCCGGGCAGGCGATGCGCCATCGATGCGCGCGGCCTCGTAAAGCTCTTCAGGGATATTCTGAAGTCCGGCCAGGAAGATGATCATGTTGTAGCCGAAATTCTTCCACACCGCGAAGAAGATGATCGCCGGCATGGCCCAGTTCGGGTCGCCAAGCCAGTCGATCGCGGGCAGGCCCATCGAAGTGAGCGTGTAGTTCACCAAGCCGTATTTGGTGTGCAGCAGATAGCGCCAGATGACCGCGACGGCGACGATGGTTGTGACGACGGGCGCGAACATCGCGGTGCGGAAGAACGGCTTGAAGCGCGCGAGCTTCGAATGCACGAGAACGGCCGCGCCGAGTGACAGCGCAATCGACAGCGGTACGCCGACGATCACGAAATAGAACGTGTTGCCGAGCGCGGTCCAGAACAGCGGTGTCTGCAGCAGCTCGACGTAGTTCTGGAAGCCGACGAAGCGCAGATTGTCGAGATCGGCCAGCGCGTAAATGTCGAAATCGGTGAGGCTAAGCGCGAGGCCGGCAACGACGGGCAGGAAGAAGAACACCGCCATCGCCATCAGCGCCGGTGCGACGAACATCCATCCCGCGAGGTTGGGCTTCACTCCGCGCCCTTTCGCGCCAGCATCCAGCGGCGCTTTTCGAGGATGCGGTTGGCGCGGCGATCAAGTTCGGCGGCGACTTCCTGCACTGTCATGTTGCCGACGACGAGCCGCTCGGTGACGAGGCGCAGTTCGGTCGCGATCCGCTCCCATTCCGGCACTTTCGGCGCCGGCTTAGCGCGTTCAAGCTGATCGCGGAACGCGCGTGCGTAGACATCGGATGTGAGGCTGTCGGCCCCCCATGCGCTGCGACGCGGCGGGAGGTTGCCTGTTAAACCGTGAAAGCGAACCTGCACATCGGGGCGCGACAGGAAAGCGACGAGTTTCCACGCCGCGTCCTTGTTCTCGGCGCTCCTGAACACGACGAGGCTCGACCCGCCAGCGATCGACGCCCCGGGACCGTCGGGGCCCGGCAAAGGCGCGGTCATCCATTTGTCCTGGATGCCGGCGGGAAGCCGCCGCTTGAACTCCGAAATGTTCCACGGCCCGGTGATGTAGAACGAGAAGAACGCGCGGCCGAACTCGCTCCAGACATTAGCGATCTGGTTGCTGGTCGAGAGCGGCGCAAGCCCTTCGGCATAGAGATTGCGATAAAACGCAAGGGTGCGGATGAATCCGGGATTGGAAAAATTCCCGCGCGTGCCGTCATCTTTGAGCAGCGCCTCGTCCGCGTTGAGCGACAGGGCGAGCAGCGGCTCATATTCGTTGAGAGGCGCGAGGATCGCATAGCGCGAGGGCCCGACCTGGGCCTTCACGGCTCGCATGGAATTCATCCATCCGGCCCAATCCTGCGGCGGCGTGTCGTAGCCGGCCGATTTTAGAATGTCGGTGCGGTAGAACAGCAGCCGCGTGTCGACATACCAGGGCACACCCCAGGCTGTGCCGTCGACAACGTTGGTCGACCAGATGCCCGGGAAATGATCGGCCGGGTCCGTCACGCCGGCGGGTACGGGATCGAGCGCCCCGATCGCCTGGAATTCCGGCAGCCAGGTATTGCCAAGCTGGGCCATGTCCGGCAGCGAATCGCCGGCGAACGAGGTAAGCAGCTTTTCGTGCGCGGCCGACCACGGCACTTGTTGGACCGTGACGCGAATGCCGGGATTCTCGCGCTCGAATTGTGGGATGAGCTGTTTGACGACCTCGCCTTCGCGGCCCATCGCCCAGAAGCGCAGGGTGGTCTCTCCCTGCCGCGAATCGGAGCAGGCGGCGAGAACGGCGAGCGACAGCAGCACGACGATTTTTGCGAGGGTCATCGGCGCACATTATCCGCTTCGCGCGCAGAACCCCACCCGGCGCAGTTTGCGTGAGCCGCTGCTGGACCGGTAATTAAGCCGCTTCGCCGATCCACCCGCCGTGGAAGCCGGCGCGCTCCAGGCCCCGGCGAAGATGCGGGTTGTTGCGCATCACATCCCAGATAAGGCCAGTGCGGTAATTCTCGACCATGCCGAGAATCGGCCCCTGATCGATGCCGAGATAGTCGCTCGCGACCCAGCCGAATCCCGGAATGACACGCCCGTGCTTGAGCGGGACATCGAAATTGAAGCTCGGATTGAAAGCGTCGAGGAAGCCGTAATCGGAATAGATGTGCTCACCGAAGCGGCGGTGCATTTCCTGCAGCGCCGGAAGGACGATCTCAGGTGCGAACGCGATCGATGCGATCGCTCCGGTCGGTGCGATGGTGCCGTCGTCGAGATGCAGCTTTCCGCCCGCGCCGCGAGCTGAATAGGAATAGAAATTGCGCGTCTTGCCGCCGAAGGCGATTTGCAGGTCGGCCGGGCCGTCCGAAGCCGTCAGGCCCCAGATGTTCTCGCCATAGCCTTCCCAGCCTTCGGGATTGCGGATCGCGTAGGCGCGCTGCGCGCGAATGGCCCGGCGATTGTTCTCGTAATAGTCGATCCCGCGCCCGGCCATGTAGTCGTCGCGCAGATTGCGAAAATCGATCCACATATGGCTGTACTGATGACCGAACAGCGGCGCGAAACCGAGATGCTCCTCGCCCCCGTCATTCACCCCCCAGCACTTGTCGTAAGTCGATGTCCACGCGGTCCAGGCGTCCGCCGAGACCGGGAAAGTCGGCGAAGCGAGCGCCAGCAGATAGACAATCATCGCCTCGTTGTAACCGCGCCAGTCGTAAGGCATGAAGCCTTCCTCCGGCGTCCATCCATGAACGATCGCCGGTGGCCGGATCTGCGCCCAGCGCCAGTCGACCCGGCCGTAAATGACGTCGACGAGCTCGCGGATTTTCTGCTCGTCCGGATGGTCGCCGTCGAAATAGGATTGGCTGAACAGCATGCCCATGATGAGCAGCGCGGTGTCGACTGTGGACAGCTCGTTTTTCCCGGCCCGCGCGCCAGTCTCCATGTCGATGAAATGGTAGAAGAAGCCCTTGAAACCGGCCTGTCCCGAGACGCGGCCGCCCTGCGGCGCATCGTGGAAGAACTGACAGGTGGCCAGCGTCCGCTCGCGCGCCTGATCGCGGGTGATGTAACCGCGCTCGACGCCGATCGGGTAGGCGGTCAGCGCGAAGCCGACGGCGGCGATGCTGCAGGCTGAGGGGCTCGGGTACCGATCGCGGGCAAGGCCGTTCTTCGGATTCGCCGTTTCCCAGAAAAAGCGGAAAGTGCGCTCCTGGAGGTCATCAAGCAGATTGTCGACTGGCATCGCGTCGGCGGGCTCTGCCGCGCGGATAAGGGACGGCACACTTGCCGAGGCCCCGAGCAGCGCAAGGCCGCTGAGGATGACGTTCCGCCGGTCGATCATCCAGCGAGATTTGGAGCCTTGGGGAACAATCTCCCCAGTGTGGTCATTCTTCATGACTTCCTCCCTCCCAAGAGGCCGTCGAAACCCTTCAAGCCATTGCAGCGGCTACGCTGTGCCTTTCAAGCCACGCCTGTGTCGTATTGACACGATAACTGATTTGCCGCCGACGCCAAGTAACTCTGGGCCGATTACTGCAAGACTGTCGCCAATTGGCCACGCCCACGCGAAGAGACCCGACAAGAATTGATTCATGTGGCGATGTTGCGGCGCAGCAGAACTTCGCCCCGGTAACCTGATCACTGGCGTGTGACAACCCGCCTTCGATTGAAAACCGCGTGATGCGGGGCGCAGGCTTTTGACGCACTGCACTTCCCCTGCCGGGTTTTGCGGGTAATCTGGTTCCGCCAACACGGTCGCGCATCCTCCATTTCGAGGAGCGCCCGGGCAGCGCGAGGGGACTGAATGCACGTCCGGCAGCCCCCACAGGCGCCAACGAGCGGTCTCGAACCTCGTAGAATGGGCGCAAATTCGTTTAAAATTCGCTAATTCCTGAAACTGGTTTCCGGCACGTCTGTCTCCTTTGCGTTTGCGCCGCTCAAGTTGGCGACTGCGCGCTGAAGGCAGTGTGAACGGAGCCGCATCGGAGCGACACGTCACAAAAATGCATTGGATTTTAAAGCGGACGCTATCGTCGTTCGCGCGAGCGACGAGCGGCGAGGAGAGCGATGCGATTTCCGGACGGGTTTCTGTGGGGCGCCGCGACGGCCGCTTATCAGATCGAGGGATCGCCGCTCGCCGACGGCGCGGGCCCCAGCACGTGGCACCGATTCGCGCATGCGCCAGGCAACATCGTCAACGGCGATACGGGCGATGTCGCCTGCGACCATTACCGGCGCTGGCGGAGCGATATCGCGCTCATGCGCGAGCTTGGCCTCCAATCCTACCGTTTTTCCGTCTCGTGGAGCCGCGTTCTGCCGGAGGGACGGGGCAGGGCGAATCAGGCGGGCCTCGATTTCTACGAGCGGCTGGTCGACGGGCTGCTGGAAGCCGGCATCGCGCCGAATCTTACGCTCTATCACTGGGATCTACCGGCGGCGCTGGACGATCGCGGCGGCTGGCTCAATCCGGATATCGCACACTGGTTCGCCGACTATGCGGCCCTGATGTTCGAGCGGCTCGACGGGCGCGTGAAGCTGTGGTCGACGCTGAACGAGCCATGGGTCATTGCCCATGTTGGGTATCTGACAGGAGACCACGCGCCGGGGCATCGCTCAAAACGCGATGTGGCGGTTGCATCACATCCTTTGATGCGCAGCCATGGCGCAGCCGTGAAAGCGTATCGCGATCTCGGCCGGCATAAGATCGGGCTCGTCGTGAACATCGAACCGAAATATCCGTACACGGATAAACATCCGGACAATGAGGCCGCGGCCCGCGCCGAGGCCTACATGAACCGGCAATATCTCGATGCCGCGCTGCTGGGCCGCTATCCGGACGAGATGCCGGAAATATTCGGCGCAGACTGGCAGGAATGGCCTGACGAGGATTTCG
>JBKJVQ010000185.1:0-2766 GCA_046717125.1 Methyloligellaceae bacterium | reverse complement strand
GACAAGGCCTCGTCGACCAGGATTCACGTCAATATGGCCACCGCTTCAGTCGACTTCGCGCGGCTGATGACCGCGGAGCACGCAAAGCGCGGCATCGACTACATCTCGGCTCCGGTATTCGGCCGGCCCGAGATGGCGGCGCAGGGTCAGCTCAACATTCTCGCCGCCGGACCGGCGGCCGCAATCGACAAGGTGCAGCCACTGTTCGACTCGATCGGCAAGAAGACGTGGCGGCTCGGCGATGTCCCGACGAACGCCACCGTCACCAAGCTCGCCGGCAACTTGATGGTCGCCTGCATGCTGGAGTCGCTCGGCGAGGCCGCGGCACTTGCGCGCGCGAACGATATGTCGCCAGCCGAGCTGCTCGGTGTCGGGGTCGGCTCGCTATTCGATGGCCCTATCTACCGCATCTACGCGAACCTCGTCGCCACCGAGGCATTCGAGCCGCCGGGCTTCGATCTGCAGCTCGCGCTGAAAGACACCCGCCTTATCCTCGCGGCGGGAGATGCGGCCAATTTGCCCCTACCCTTCGCTAGCGTCCTGCGTGACAATTACCTCGATGCGCTTGCCCATGGCGGCGAGCACAAGGATTGGGCGGTCGTCACGAAGGTCGCTACGCGCCGCGGCGGGCTCGACAAGTCCTGATTACAGAACAAGCAAAGTAAACACATACACGTCCACGGGAGGTTCGCCATGACGAAACTGATGATGACGCGCCGGAGCGCAACGCGCGCACTGGCGGCAAGTGCGCTGGTGCTGGGAGGCGCGGTCTCAGCATCCGCACAGCAAAATCCGATCGTGATCGGAGGAACCCTCGGGCTGACCGGCGCCTTCGCCGAGCCTTCGACGGACTATAAGGCGGTCTACGACCTGTGGCTCGAGCAGGTGAACAAGAAGGGCGGCCTCCTCGGCCGCCCGGTGAAGATGATCATCTACAACGACGAGAGCAATCCGACCGTCGCACAGGCGCTCTACAATCGGCTGCTCGATCAGGACAAGGTCGATCTGGTGCTTGCGCCCTACACGACGTTCGTCGGCGGCGCGATCGTGCCGATCGTGATGTCGCACAAGAAGGTGCTGTTCAACGGCGGCTTCGTCGGCATCAACATCTTCCGGAACAACAAGGGCTGGATCGTCGGCAGCTACAACTATCAGGAGCCCGACTACACCCGCGGCGTGTTCGAGATGATCAAGAGCATGCCGGAGGCCCAGCGTCCGAAGCGCCTCGCACTCTTCACCGCGCAGAACCCCTTCACCATCGTGGTGCGCGCCGGCGTCGGCGGCGTTGGCGGCGCGCTCAACTACGCCAAGGAGCTCGGCATGAGCGTGGTGGTCGACGAGCAGTACCCGCCGAACACGACCGACTTCACCGGTCTCGTGCAGAAGGCCAAGGCGGCGAATGCCGACGTACTCCTTCAACTCGGACTACCCAACGACACGCTGCAGGTCGGTCGCACCGTTGCGCAGCAGGGCTACAAGCCGTCGATCTTCTGCACCTGCGGCTCGCAGGTGACAACGCTCAAGGGTTGGGCCGGCCTCGGCGAGGCGGCGGAGTTCGGCTTTGGCACAACCATCGCCTGGCCCACGCAGCCCTTCCCGGGCATCGCCGAGCTTGCAGAAGTGTTTAAGACCCGCGGCTACGCGACACTGCCGACCTACGCGATCGGCGGCACCGCCATTCTGCAAGTGCTGGAACAGTCGGTCGAAGGCGCCAAGTCGCTCGATCAGGAGAAGATCAAGGACTTCATCCAGAAGAACGAGTTCAAGACCGTGGGCGGCAACTTCAAGTACCAAGAGGACGGCACGCCGGTATACAGCCAGATCCTCCTTCAGTACCTGAAGGGAAAGAACGAAGTGGTCTGGCCGAAGGAGTTCCGGACCGCGGAGCCAGTGCTCCGCACTCCATGATCGCGGCCGGCACGGAGCCGTTGCTGTTCATCAACGCCGTCGGAAAGCGTTTCGGCGGTGTCACGGCCCTCGACAAGGTCTCTTTCCTTGTCGAGGCTAAGACCGTCGTGGGTTTGATCGGCCCAAACGGCTCGGGCAAGACCACACTGCTGAACGTCATAAACGGCGTGCTCGCCGCCGACGATGGCGAAGTGCGGCTTGCCGGCCAGGTCATTGGCGGCAAGCGCCCCTGCGATCTCGCCGCCGGCGGTCTGAGCCGCACCTTCCAGACGGCGCGCGTGTTCAGCACGCTGACTGCGTTGCAGAACCTCTTCATCCCGCTGCTGCACCGGGGTGAACTCGAACGCTCCGCCGCTTCCCGCCGCGCACTCGAACTTCTCTCCTTTGTGGGGCTGGCGCGGTTCGCCGAGCACACCGCCAGCGAGTTGTCGGGCGGCCAGCAGCGGCTGCTCGAATTTGCCCGCGCGCTCGTCACGCAGCCGCGGCTGATCCTGATGGACGAGCCCTTCGCGGGCGTGCATCCCGAGATCAAGGCGGTCCTCATCCGCTGCATCCGCGAAACGGTGACGCGCGAAGGCGCCTCGTTCCTGATCGTCAGCCATGAGGTCCCGGACCTCGTCGCGATGTCAGACGTCATGGTATGTCTGGTCGAGGGCGCGGTTGCCGCCGCCGGCGAGCCGCGCGACGTGGTGCGCGACCAGAAGGTCATAGAAGGTTATCTCGGGCACGGATGAGCATGAGCGCCGTCGCACCGAGATTGCGCGTGACCGATGTCTCAGCCGGTTACCTGCCCGGCCACCCGGTGCTGCGGGGCGTGAATCTCACCGCAGAACCGGGCCGAATTACAGTGATCCTCGG
>JBKJVQ010000184.1:0-7077 GCA_046717125.1 Methyloligellaceae bacterium | reverse complement strand
TGCCGCCGCTCCGGTTAAACCGGTCGCCGTCCCGCTGTTGTGTTTCATCCCGACCGAATTCAACTGATTGACTTCCAATGCGCTTGACGGCCGACCGACAAGCCTTCGCCTTGCACTGCGCGATGATCTTTTCAAAGCCGGCTCTGCGAAGCCGCGATAGGGCAAACGTCCGGCAAACCAGAGGGTTGCGAGGACACCATGTTAGTTCGTGGCGCACCTCTGACGGAGGCAGAAACCGGAACCGGCCGCGCCCCGCCACGTTGTTATGCCGACGCGGCGAAGTCCGCATGCGGAAGGAGCAAAATCACATGAACTGGGATCGCATCGAAGGGAACTGGAAGCAGTTCACGGGCAAGGTTCAGCAACAGTGGGGCAAGCTCACGAGCGACGACATGGACGTCATCGAGGGACGTCGCCATGAACTCGTGGGGCGTATCCAGGAGCGCTACGGCATCACCAAGGACGAAGCCGACAAGCAGGTCTCCGACTGGGAGCATTCTGCAAACTGACGACTGCTCGCACCCGATTGTGACAAAAACGCAACGTGTGCGGCAAAGAAGCTCAGGCGAAATCGATATCCGACGATTCCTCCTGTAATCAGGCCCGCGGTGCGCGATAATTGGCGCCGCGGGCTTTTTAGGAGGGGACCATGTCGCTCACGACCATTCTCATTATTATTCTGATCCTGATTCTGATCGGCGCACTGCCGAGCTGGGGTTACAGCCGCGGCTGGGGCTATGGGCCATCCGGCATCATCGGCGTCATCCTCGTCGTGCTTGTGATCCTGCTGCTGCTCGGCCGAATCTAGCGGTACAGAGAAGTGAAACGCAAAAGGCCCCGGCGATGACCGGGGCCTTTTGTTGTCGGGACGTCGGTAGTCAGGCCCGGAGCGCTGACCGTTGCGACCTGTGTGCGCGTCTCTCAAAGAAAAGCGCCTGGCTGATGATCGCTTTCACCGTGTCCGGCTGGTACGGCTTGGTGATCAGAAATGCCGGCTCGGGCCGCTCGCCGGTGAGCAGCCGCTCCGGATAGGCCGTAATGAAAATCACCGGGACTTCGATCGAGCCGAGAATCTCATTGACGGCGTCGAGACCGGAGCTTCCATCCGCGAGCTGAATGTCGGCAAGCACCAAGCCGGGCCGGCTTTCTTCGATAATGCGCACGGCTTCGGTGTGCGTTCGCGCCTGCCCGATCACCGTATGCCCAAGCCCCTCGACGATGCCCTCGAGGTCCATCGCGATCATCGGCTCGTCCTCAATGATGAGAACGTCAGTCTGGACCTGTGCGGCAATTTCCTGTCCCGCCTTGTCGACCAGCGCGCGCACCTGATCCCGCGGCGTCTCCAGGATGATGCTCGCCTCGTCGAGGCTGAAGCCTTCGACCGAGCACAACAGGAACGCCTGTCGGGGTAGCGGGGTTATGGAGTCAAGTCGCCTGTCAACGCTCGTCTCGCCGATTCCACGATCTCTTTCCAGATTGAGGTCCATGGAGTTCCAAAGTTTCAGGAAAGCCCGATACAGTCCAACCCGAGCGTCAACGCCTTTCGGGAATATGGAAGGATCTTCAACCAAGGCTTCCAGCAATTGGGCCACATACGCATCGCCGCTCTGCTGACCCCCAGTCAATGCGCGCGCGAAGCGGCGCAAATACGGAAGCTGTGGCGCGATTGAACGCGAAATCGACATTCGTGGAATCCCTGCAAATCGAGCGGCCGGCGCGGCAGCGGTACGGAAAGGGAGATACCCGCCGCTAGAACTGTGCGCCAGATAAAAAGTTCCATGGCCTGCTGGAACCAAAGTCATCCCATGCGCGTTTGCGCCGGGATGATCTCCAGCTCGAGCCTTAGCCATCCGTTGATTTGTGGAAATACGTAGTGAATCATCGCAAGAAGCCTGGTGAGGGACCGGCCCGGGCATCTATAGCCGAGCCAGAGCATTCCGGACACGAACGCGACGACGGCCCTGACATGGGCGCGAAAACGGCGGGGACTTCGCGAATGGGCCAGACTTCCGAGCGCGTCAGGCATGATGACGCGGATTTTTCCGTGACAGATGCCACTGGCGCCCCGATGCCGCAAAAACTCCAGTCGCATATCGGGCGTCATCTGCAGGCCATGTATGACGAGGTCGCGCAGGAGCCTGTGCCCGAGCGGCTGCTCAATCTCCTGCAGGAACTCGAGCGGAAGGAGAAGGATGGGTGAAAGCTCACGCTTCGCCCACACTTCGGAAGGCGCTTGTTGCGGAAATGTCCAATCTCCGCGCGTTCGCCGTTTCGCTATGCGGCGACAAGGAACGCGCCGACGATCTTGTCCAGGAAACTCTGGTCAAGGCCTGGAACCACCTCGATTCGTTTCAGGAAGGGACCAACCTCAAGGCGTGGCTGTTCACGATCCTGAGGAACACGTTCTTCTCCGAGCGGCGCAAACGCCGGCGCGAGGTCGAAGATGCTGACGGGACCTATGCCGCGCAACTCGCGAGCAAGCCTGAACAACCGGGCTATATGGACCTGCAGGATTTCCGCAAGGCGCTCGTACAGCTTCCGGACGATCAGCGCGAGGCGCTCGTCCTCGTCGGCGCCGCCGGGTTCTCGTACGAGGAAGCCGCCGAGGTGTGCGGGTGCGCCGTCGGCACCATCAAGAGCCGGGTGAACCGGGCGCGCAACCGTCTCGGCGACATGCTGGGCATGCGTTTCGACGAAGACCCGATCGTCGAAGGCGACATCACACTCGAGAGCGCGCTGAAGCTCTGACGAGCGCGCTAAAGCGCAATCCAGCTGCACCCCAGATTCGAGATGATGCCTGCGCTCACGCAACGACGGCCGTCTTCACATTGACGAATTCGTGGATGCCATAGGCATTCAGTTCCCTGCCATAACCCGAACGCTTGACGCCGCCGAACGGCAGGCGGGGATCGGATGCGACCATTGCGTTGATGAACACCATGCCGGCGTCGAGCTTCTCGAGGAACAGATCCTGTTCGGCTTCGTCCGATGTCCAGGCGGAAGCGCCCAAGCCGAAATCCGTTTCGTTGGCGAGCGCCACCGCCTCATCGATCGAGCTGACCCGGAACATGGAAGCGACCGGCCCGAACAGCTCCTCGCGGCGCGCAGGCGCATCTTCGGGAATGTCCGTCAGCACCATCGGCGGAAACCAGTAACCGGGGCCGTTACGCAGCTCACCCTCAAAGAACAGGATCGCCCCTGCTTCGACGGATTGCTGAATCTGGGCTCTCAGCCCATCCCTGATCGACGGCAGCGCGAGCGGACCCAGATCCACTTCATCCTCCATCGGGTCGCCGATAGTCAGATCGCGCATTTGGTCCGTGTACGCATTAACAAAGGCGTCGTAAATGCCCGTATGAACGATGAAGCGCTTGGCAGCGATGCAGGATTGGCCGTTGTTCTGCACACGCGCGCGGACCGCGGTCTCTACGGCGCTCCCGAAGTCGGCTGATGGCATGACAACAAACGGATCAGAGCCGCCGAGTTCGAGGACGGTCTTTTTGAGCGCTGCGCCGGCAGTGGCCGCGACGGCCGCGCCCGCCCGCTCGCTGCCGGTCAGCGACACCGCCGCGATCGCCGGATGCTCGACCAGTTTTTGGGCGCGTTCAGACTCGAGAAACACGGTTCGGAATACGTCTTCCGGAAATCCCGCTTCCACGAATGCCGTCTCCATTGCGAGTGCGCAACGCGGAACGTTTGAAGCGTGCTTGAGAACGAGAACGTTCCCGGCCGCGATCGCGGGCGCGGCACAGCGGATCGCCTGCCAAAACGGAAAATTCCATGGCATGATGGCCAGGATTGTGCCCAAGGGCTGGTGCAGGATCATGCTCTCGCTGTGATCGGTTGCGACCGGCTCCGGATCGAGATAATCGTGCGCGTACTGAGCGTAATAACGGCACCCGGCGGCACATTTCTCAACCTCAGCGCGCGCTGAAGCGATGGTCTTACCCATTTCCTCCGTCGCGATCTTCGCAAACTCGTCGCGCTTCAGGTCGAGCACATCGGCCAGCCCCTCCAGCAGGGAGGCGCGCCCGTCGACCGTCGTCGTCCGCCATGTCCGGAAGCGGTCGCGCGAAGCATCCAGAATTGCCTCAACGGCGCTTTCGCTGTGTTCCTCATAGGCTTCGATAAGCTCTTCAGTCGCAGGATTGCGGCTTTCGATCGCCATAAGTCGAAACTCCGTGTTTGCGTGGCAGTCCTTGCCAGGCTCGTCGCGCATCCCCAAATTGCCAAACGATGAAGTTGGAACTTCCGGCGCTCGCAATCGTTTCGACCGAACATTCCTGCCTTGCGCGCGGTCGATTCAGCGCGCCTTCAAGTCATCGGAGAAGATAAATGGAAGTGGGTGGGCTTCTCGGTCTCATCATTCTGATCGCAGACATCTACGCCATCGTGAAGACCATTCAGTCGTCCGCATCCACGGGCACGAAGGTGTTGTGGGTGATCGTTATCTTGCTGCTGCCGCTGCTGGGTTTGATCCTATGGCTCCTGTTCGGGCCCAAGGCTCCGTAGAGTCCTCGAACGAAGCAACAATCTCGCTCGATGAAGGAAGTGAAACGTGGAAGAACGCAGAATCAAAAAGGACGAGACAGACGTGAAGCAGGGCGGACGTCCATATTCGATGAAGTACGTCCTCTTCGGCTCGCTGGCGCTTGCGGTGGTGGCCGGAATTTTCATCATGGGGGGTTTCTGGGACGCCCTTTGGAATTAGAGGTCAGCCGATGCGACTGAGTTTCAGGACTGCAAAGACTGCCCTACTCGCCTGTCCTTTTGCGGTGGTGGCGATCTTCGCGCCGTCAATGCTGTTTGCCCAGGACGATCCTGCACCGGAGAAGCCTGCGCAGGATCGATCCGAGCCGCGGGCTGCGCCGAACAAGGACAGCATCGATAAGTCCATCGAGTCGCTGGAGGATGCGACCGAGCGGCAAATGGAGGCAGCCAAGGACGCCGCGCGCGACGCTCTGGGGCGGATCAAAGCCGCCTACGATGATCTCAGGGCGAAAGCTGCCACGGAATGGGAAGAGCGGCGTCCGGAATATGAGCGCCGCTTGGCTGACGCCGAGGAGAAGCTCGATGAGCTGGCGAAAGCCGCTGGCGAGAAGTGGGAGAAGGCCAAGCAGTCTGTTGCGGATTCTTTGCGCGATATGTCTCGCTGGCTCGACTCTTTCGAGGCCGGCAAAGGGAATGGTGGCGCCGGCGATGCGAACGGCGAGCCTGCCGACGAACCCAAGAAGATATGACGGGATTTGAATGATGCAGAATGATGACAGCCAGGCGCGCTTGAATGCGGACTGGACGGCGCTTCAGGCAGAAGTCGACGCGTTCGCGCGCGATCTCGACGGTTCCCTGACAGTCCCGGCCGATCCGGAAGGCGGGCTGACTCAACCCAACGTCGATCTGCGCACGCGGTTCGCGACGATCCGCGATCTCGTCGGCCGTCTCCGCGCGCAATCCATGCAGCGTGAGGCGGCGTTCGCCCATTCGCCCGACCGCGTCGTCCGCAACGAAACCGATATGGAACGCGAAGCGATGCGGCAGCGGCGGCGTGAGCAGCTTCGCGGCGGCGCGCGCGATGTCGGCGAGGGCTTGGCGAAGGCATGGGGCGAAGTCAGCGCTGCAGTTCGCAAGGCGGTTGATCGCGTGAAGTCCGATCGCTCACCCGGTGATGGCGGCCCGCCCAGAGCATGATGCCGAAAAGTGTGAAGCGGTTTTCAGACGACATCATGCTCAACATTAGGAACCGATCACGTTCATGACATTTGGCCGAACCGACCAAAAGTCATCGTGATCCAGGGCAATCCCCGTCACCAATCTAACGCGACGAGCCAAGGTTTTTTCGGTTCGCCCAAGTTTGGCCAATTCGATCTGCGACCAACCGGAATCGAGGTCGCTGAGTGATTGATAGTCATGCCTGATTACGGGGATATTCTCGCGTTCCTGTCGAAAAATCCGCCGCAAATGGATGCAGAGCGTGACCTTCACGCCTCACTGCTCGAACTCCTCGCGTATTGTCTGCGTACCGGCGACGCCGTTCCGCAGCTGCAGCTCACGGCGCGCGATATGACCGAGCCGGCCCAGCTCCATCTGCACTTTAATTGACTTCAGCAAGCCTGCTGCCGGTTAGGACTTTTTCGAACCCTGCTGCACAGCGAAGTTGAGCGGAAGCGCGGTGGTGAACTTGATCTGCTCCATGGCGAAACTGGAGCTGACATCGGTCAGGCCCACGCGCGCGATCAGTTTTTTGTAAAACGCGTCGTAACGCTCGATGTCGGGCACGACCACGCGCAGGAGGTAGTCCACCTGCCCGCTCATCCGGTAAAATTCCACGATCTCCGGAAAATCCTGCATGGCCGCATGGAAGGATTCCAGCCATTCCATGCTGTGATTGCTGGTCGTGATGGCAACGAAAACCGTAACGCCGGCGTTGACTTTCTTGGCGTCCAGCACCGCCACGCGGCGCTGAATGACGCCCGTTTCCTCAAGCTTCTGGATGCGGCGCCAGCAGGGCGTTGTCGAAAGTCCCACCTTGCGGCCGATTTCCGCGACCGGAAGGGTGCAGTCGACCTGGAGAATTTCCAGGATTTTCCGATCCATGGCGTCAAGGTTGCTCTTGTCCTGCATATCGATCTTCCCAGACGGCAACGGCTGTCTTCGCCGGACTCGTTCCGGCGATCCATAACCCGCAGCAGCTGCGCTTGAGTCGGGCCGTTCGCGGATATAGGCGCCCGGGACAAGCCCCGGCAAGACACTGATGCTGCGCATCCAGAACGCGGAATCGATCCGAGCCCTTAGAGCCGCGCACGCACAAGTCGCTTGAGCGCGGGGAGAAGCTCGATTTCGAACCAGGGATTGCGCTTCAGCCAAGCGTTGTTCCGCCAGGACGGATGCGGCAGCGGAAACAGGATGGTTTGATTCCCGTCCATCGGTTGTTGAAAGCCGCGCACGGTCTCGGTCATCGACGCCCCACATCCCGTCTTGAGGTGCCAGCGGTGGGCGTATTGCCCGACAGCCAAGATCAGATCGAGCGCCGGCAACTCCGCGAACAGCGCGTCGCGCCATAGCGGCGCGCATTCACGG
>JBKJVQ010000183.1:0-9379 GCA_046717125.1 Methyloligellaceae bacterium | reverse complement strand
GGTGCGCGCCCCGCAACAGGGCGGGGCAGCTTTCGTCATAAGGGAAGTCTGGCCGCCACATCAGCGAGCCGTAGCCGAATACCCAGAGTTCGGTCATCAAAGCATGATGCCGAAAAGTGTGAAGCGGTTTTCGGACGACATCATGCTCAAATCTAAGAAATCGATCACGTTCATGGCTTCGGATTGGTACCAATCCGACGTCATCGTGATCTAGCGCGGCTCGTCCGTCTCATCATGATGCCGCCGGCCGAAATCCGGCTCATCCGTTTCCTGACCAGCCTCGATGATGCCTCGGCGGATGGCGCGGGTGCGGGTGAAGAGGTCGAACAGGGCATCGCCATCGCCCCAGCGGATCATGCGCTGGAGCGCGGCCAGATCCTCGGAGAAGCGCCCCAGGGTTTCCAGCACCGCCTCCCTGTTGTTCAAAAACACGTCGCGCCACATGGTCGGGTCGGAGGCGGCGATGCGGGTGAAGTCGCGGAAGCCGCCGGCGGAGAATTTGATCACTTCGCCCTGCGTCACCTCTTCGAGGTCGGCGGCGGTGCCGACGATGTTGTAGGCGATCAGATGCGGCACATGACTCGTGATGGCGAGCACGAGATCGTGGTGCTGGGAGTCCATCTCCTCGACATTCGAGCCGAGTCCGCGCCAGAGCGAAGCGACTTGTCCCACCGCCTCCGGGGTCGAGAGCGCGCAGGGACAGAGCACGCACCATCTGTTCTCGAACAATTCGGCGAAACCCGCATCGGGGCCGGACTGTTCAGTGCCCGCGATCGGATGGCCGGGCACAAAAATCACGCCCAGCGGCAGATGCTCCCGCGCGGCATCGACGACCGCGGACTTGACGCTGCCGACATCGGTGACGATCGCGCCCGGCTTCAGATGCGGTGCGATGGCCTGCATCGCCTCCGCCGTCGCGCCGACCGGCACGGCAAGCACAACGAGATCGGCATCGCGCACGGCCTCGGCTGTCGTTGCGGCAACCTCGTCTGCCAGCCCGAGCGCCGCGACCCGCGTGGTAACGCCAGGCGACGAATCGTAGGCTGCGACGTCGCCTGCGAGCCCCCGCTCTTTGACCCCGCGCGCGATCGAGGAACCGATCAGGCCAAGGCCGATGATCGCGATCCGGGCGAACAGCAACTGGCTCACGCGGATTGCCTTGCAGCGGCGAAGTCGCCGAGTGCATCGAACAGGAGGCGCATGTCGGCTTCCGCGCCGATGGTCGCGCGCAGTGCGTTCGGGAACCCGTACTCGCCGACGCGCCGCACGATGAGTCCTCGTGCCTGCAGATGCGCATCCGCCTCCGCCGCACCGCGACCGGGCGCATCCGGAAAATGGATCAGCACGAAATTGGCCGCGCTCGGCGTCACGGCATAGCCCATGCCCCGCAGGCGTTCTTCGGCCTTAGCGCGCCAGATCGCGTTATGTTCGGCGGTGCGAATGACATGCGCCTGATCGCCAAGCGCGGCGACGCCCGCAGCAATCGCAGGGCCGGAAAGGTTGAACGGTCCACGAATACGGTTCAGCACATCGGCGATGGCGGCAGGACAGTACGCCCAGCCGATGCGCAGGGCGGCGAGCCCATAAATCTTCGAGAACGTCCGTGTCATGACGACATTTTCGGATTCGTGCACGAGATCCCCGCCTGCCGCGTAGTCCGCCGCATCCACATATTCCGCATACGCAGCATCGAGCACGAGCAGCACATGAGCGGGAAGGTGAGCGCGCAGCCTCCGCACCTCGGAATCCGGCATGTAGGTTCCGGTCGGGTTGTTCGGATTGGCAAGGAACACGAGCTTCGTGCGCGCCGTCACGGAAGCAAGGATCGCATCGGCATCGGCGGTGAAATCCGTCTCCGCCGCAACGACCGGGACGCCGCCCGCCGCACGTATCGCGATGGGATAGACAAGAAAGCCGTGCCGCGTGTGGATCGCTTCGTCGCCCGGGCCGAGATAGGCCTGTGCCAGCAGGTTGAGTAGCTCGTCGGAACCCGCGCCGCATACGACCCGCGCCGGATCGATCTCGTGCGTCGTACCGATCGCCTCGCGCAGCGCCCACGCTGACCCATCCGGGTAGCGCGACAGCGTCGCGGCGGCGTTCCGGTAGGCTTCGAGGGCAGCGGCGCATGGCCCGAACGGCGTTTCGTTCGAGGAGAGCTTTATGACGCGCGCGACGCCCGCCACATGGCTCTTGCCAGGAACGTAAGGGGCGATGTCGAGAATGCCTGGCTGCGGCGCCGGGCGTGGGTCGGCTTGCATGGTGCTGCTCGCTGCCGGGATCGAAGCGATTTCCTTAAGCCCCAGCCTAGGGAAATCAAACAAAAGATTGACTTCCTGAGGCCAAACCCTAGCTACACGCAATCCGCGCCATCCTTTTGCGATGCAGCGCATGTGGCTTGTCGGAAGGCACGCGTTCGAGAGATGACGAGTTCGGCGGCGCGCGATCTCAACGCGCGGCTCACGCAGGGCGAGAAGCCCGATAGTTTCGTCGTGACTTTCCCGGCCGACGAGCCGCTTGCGCTCGATTCCGGCGGCGCGCTTGCGCCCTTCACCGTCGCCTATCAGACCTATGGCGCGCTCAACGAAGACAAGTCGAACGCGATCCTCGTCTGTCATGCCCTGACGGGCGATCAGCACGTCGCCAACGTTCACCCCGTCACCGGAAAGACCGGCTGGTGGGAGATCATGGTCGGGCCGGGCAAGCCGATCGACACCGGCCACTATTTCGTCATCTGCGCCAATGTGATTGGGGGCTGCATGGGCTCGACCGGTCCCGGATCGTTGAATCCTGCCACGGGCGCGCCGTTCGGCCTCGATTTTCCCGTCATCACCATCCGCGACATGGTGCGAGCGCAAGCGCGCCTGATCGACCATCTCGGCATTCCGGACCTCTTCTGCGTCATCGGCGGATCGATGGGCGGCATGCAGGTGCTGGAATGGATGGCGTCGTATCCGGAGCGCGTTTTTTCCGCGGTGCCGATCGCAACGGCGGCACGCCATTCATCGCAGAATATCGCCTTTCACGAGGTCGGGCGGCAGGCCGTCATGGCCGATCCCGAATGGTGTTCGGGCCGCTATCTCGAAGAGGGCTGCAACCCGAAAAAGGGACTGGCGGTGGCGCGCATGGCCGCGCACATCACCTATATGTCCGACGATGCGTTGCACCGGAAATTCGGGCGCAATCTGCAGGATCGCGACAAGGTCGGCTTCGGCTTCGACGCCGATTTCCAGGTGGAATCCTACCTGCGGTATCAGGGGACGAGCTTCGTCGACCGGTTCGACGCCAACGCCTATCTCTTCATGACCCGCGCCATGGACTATTTCGATATCGCGGCGGATCGGGGGGGCGTGCTCGCGCATGCGTTCCGCGGGTTGAAGGCCCGGGTCTGCGTCGTCTCCTTCACGTCGGACTGGCTGTTTCCGACCGAGAACAGCCGCGCCATCGTGCAGGCGCTGAATGCGGTCGCGGCCAACGTCTCGTTCGTCGAGATCAGGACCGACAGGGGGCATGACGCGTTCCTGATGGACGAGCCCGAGCTGTTCGAAACCATCTCCGGCTTTTTCGGCGGGGCCGCGCGCCATCGCGGCTTGCCGGGCGCATGACGATGGACGCCCCTCCGAGCTCCCAGCCGGCGATTCGCGCGGCGGAAGGGCGCGTCGACCTGCTTCAGATCGCCGGGATGGTCGAGCGGGGCAGCCGCGTGCTCGATGTCGGCTGCGGCGACGGCGCGTTGCTGACGCTCCTGACGGAGCGGCTTCGCGTCGACGGGCGCGGCGTCGAGATTTCGCAGGCCGGGGTGAATTCGTGCGTCGCGCGCGGCCTGTCCGTGATCCAGGGCGACGCCGATTCCGATCTTCTCGACTATCCCGATGATGCCTTCGACTATGCCATCCTTTCGCAGACCATCCAGGCGACGTATCACCCGCGCCTCGTGCTAAGCCAGCTCCTGCGCATCGGCCGCCGCGTCATCGTCTCGTTCCCGAATTTCGGCCATTGGCGCATCCGCGCCCAGCTCATGTTTTTCGGCCGCATGCCCGTGACCGCGAATCTGCGCGAGCAATGGTACGACACGCCCAACATCCATTTCTGCACGATCAAGGACTTCGTCGCTCTGTGCGACACGGTCGGCGCGAAGGTCGAGCGCTCGGCGGCGCTTGATTCACGAGGCGGCAAGATGGCGTGGGCCATGCCGCTGGCCGTGCAGAACCTGATCGCCGAACAGGCGGTGTTCCTGCTCACGCGCAACGGGAAGCGGGAGTAAGCGCGGTTTTCCGGGCAGCAGTTCGCGCTTCGCCGGCTTTCGACCTTGCAATGACGCCCTCTAAGCCGCGCGGTTGTCGTGCTTCCCGCCTGCGGGACCCCTTGTGCGTTTCATGGCGTAGAGATTTGCGTCCGCCTCGCGCAGGAGATGGTCTGTGGTGCCACCGCACCGATGCTGCGCGATACCGATGCTGACGCCGACCGGCACGCGACCGATTTCGGTCGGAAACTGCGCGGAAAACAGGTCGCGAATGCGCGTCGCCAGCGCCAAGGCGCCGGCGGGATCGGCGTCCTGCGCCACGACCACGAATTCGTCGCCGCCGAGGCGCGCGGCCATGTCGTAGGGGCGGATCGCGCTCTTGATACGGGCGGCCGCCTCGACCAGCACCTGGTCGCCGACCGCATGACCGAAACGGTCGTTCACGGGCTTAAAGCGGTCAAGGTCGAGCAGGAGGAGCGACAGCGTCCGCCCGCTGCGTTCGGCATGCGCGACCGCGCCGGCGAGGTAGGTCTCGAAGGCGCGCCGGTTGCCGAGACCGGTCAGGCTGTCGCGCGAGGCGTCCCGTACAAGGTCGAACTCGCGCAGCTTCTGTTCGGTGACGTCGAGTGTGACCCCGAGAATGCGGGAGGGCAGACCATCGGAATTGCAGACCACGCGACTGACGCAGCGCATCCAGCGTAGTGCGCCATCGGCGCGGCGGATGAGGTATTCGATTTCCATGCGATCCCGCTCGCCAGGGCCAGGGGAAGGAACGACACCCGCGCCAGGTCTTCAGGCGCGATCAGGATGCGCCATTCGTGCAGGCCGAGCTTTCGCGGCGCCATTTCGCCCGCGACAAGCGCAAGGCTGGGCGAGGGATCGAATTCATCTGTATCGAGATCGTATTGCCAGTGCGCCCCGCCGATGGCATCGAAGGCGAGCTCAAGCCTGAGATTGGCATCCCGCAACTCAGCTTCGGCGTGCTTTTCGGCGGTCACGTTAACGCAGATGCCGAGGCAGTAGCCGATCCGCTCGACCGTCGCTTCGGCGATGAAGGTCAAGGTCGTGCGCCACCACATCTGCCCGCCAGGTAGATCGAAAAAATCGACAAATTCCTCCGACAGGTCCGCCTCAACGGCCCGCCTGTAATGCTCGACGAGCCGCCTGCCCACGTCGCCCGGGAAGCACTCTTCGGGCGTACGGCCGACGAATGTTTCGCGCATGAGGCCCGTCGCCGCGCACAGGGCGTCGTTGATCGCCGCGTAAACGAACGCGCCGTCCTTCCGCACCTCGACGCTGAAAGCCGGCGCCCCAATTAGTTTCAACGTGATCATCTGGCCCCTCGGTCGTGGGAAGAAGCCTACGACGGCAGGGGCTAATGGCGGCTGAAGCGGATCGTGAAAAACTTAACGACTGGCGATTTTTCCCGCGAGCATGATGCCGAAAAAGCTTGCCCCGGACTTGATCCGGGGTGTGAGCGGTTCTCGAACGACATCATGCTCAAACTATTGAATCCGATCATTTTCATGACTTCGGGTTGATCAAATCCGAAGTCATCGTGATCTAGCCGTGCCGAACCCTCTGCGTGGCAACCGCCGCCGGCACGGGCGCAAGCCGCCGGACCCGCTCGGCTTCCCGGTCGGGAAGGCGCGCATAGACCTGTTTCGACGCCTCGATCATGACGACGCCCGAAAACGCGGGCCAAAGCGCTGCGCCGAGCCGCTCGAGCGCGGCCGCCCAGCGCAAGAGGATCGGCCAATTAAGCGGCGGCAGATACAACGCCTGGCTCCAGTCAACCGGAGAGAATTGCGCATCGTTGAGGAGCCGGGTGAGCTGACCCCGGCTATAGGGGCGACCCTGGCCGAAGGGCGTTGCATCGAAGCGCGCCCACAGGCCGCGCCGGTTCGGAGCGACGATCAGCACGCGTCCGTTGGCGGCAAGCACGCGCCAAATCTCGGCGAGCATGGCGCGCGAGTTTTCGGCGCTTTCGAGCCCGTGCACGAGAACGATCCGGTCCATCGAGGCATCGGGCAGGGGCAGGTCAGCGCAATCGACCAGCGCCGCGTGGCACGGCCCTTCTACCGGCCACCGCGCAACGCCCTGTTCGGCGGGCATGAATGCCGCCAGCATGCGCGCCTCGCCGCGGAAATGTCCGAGATAGGGCGCGGCGAAGCCGATCCCGAGCACGCGCATGCCGCGCACATCGCGCCAGCGCCTCCTGATGCGTTGGCCGAGAATACGCCGGACGACCGAGCCGAGCGGTCTTGCATAGAATTCGCGTAGATCGACGATGTCGCAGTGCATGGCTCACCGATCCCGTTCGACGGTGCATTCTCCCGGTTCCCGCGCCAATTTCAATCGAAGCGCGGCGCCAGATCACGATGACCTCGGAATCCGAAGTCATGAACGTGATCGATTCAAAAGTTTGAGCATGATGTCGTCCGAAAACCGCTTCACACTTTTCGGCATCATGCTCTAGGTTCGCGCGCATCATGCCCGTCGAGTTCTTTCAGTTTCCCTGCCGCAGCGACAATTACGGCGTGCTCGTCCATGACGCTTCATCGGGCGTCACACTTTCGATCGATGCGCCCGACTATGGCGCGGTGCGAGATGCTCTTGAGGCGAAGGGCTGGCGTCTCACGCACATCCTGACAACGCATCATCACGGCGATCATGTCGCCGGCAACGCCGGTCTGAAGCAGGATTTCGGTTGCGAGATCGTCGGCCCGGAACGCGAGCGGTCGGGCATTCCGGGCATCGACCGCACGGTGCGGGAAGGCGATCGCCTCGATCTCGGCGCGATCGCAGTCGCGGTGATCGAAACCCCCGGCCATACGAACGGTCACGTCACGTATCATTTGCCAGAAGAGAATGTCGCGTTCGTCGGCGACACGCTGTTCGCCATGGGATGCGGCAGGCTGCTCGAAGGCGACGCGGAGACGATGTGGCGGTCACTTCGCAAGATCGCGTCGCTGCCGGACGAGACGACGTTCTATTGCGGACATGAATATACCGTCGCCAACGCGCGTTTCGCGCTGTCGGTCGAGCCGGGCAATGCCGCGCTGGTGCAACGCGCCGAAGAGGTCGGGCGATTGCGGGAAAAACATCTGCCGACCTTGCCGACGACGCTGGCCAAAGAGCGCGCGACCAACCCGTTCCTGCGCGCGGACAGTCCCGAGATCAGGCAGCTTCTGGGCCTAAGCGACGCGGACGATGGAGAAATGTTTGCCACATTGCGGCGGATGAAGGATCGGGCATGAACCGCACGGCAGGGGGGGACGCCCTGCCGTGCGGCCGAGCATGATGCCGAAAAGTGTGCAGCGGTTTTCGGACGACATCATGCTCAACTCTTGCAACCGATCACGTTTCAAGACTTCGGATTGAACCGAAGTCATCGTGATCGGGTGATTAGCGGTTGCCCTTGAACTGGTCCGGATAAGCCCAGCCATAGGCGTCCGGCTGCGCAGAGGCGGTTGAAACCATCGCCTGCGACGTTGCGAACACGGTCAGGGCGAGTGCAAAGGCTTTGACGAAATTGGTCATCTCTCATCTCCAATTTTTGTTGTCGTGACCCGATCGGGTCGCGTGCAGATCAATTCGTATTCCGGCCGGGATCGGTTACTGAGCTTCTCAATGCTGTGATCGCGGGGGCAACACGGCCGCGTTACATCTGATGGCTGGTCCCTGATCGTCCTCGAAACCTGAAAGTCCGCCGATGTCCTTGCGTGTCGTTACCCTAATCGCCTCGGCCACCGAGATCGTGGCGGCGCTCGGCGCATTGCAGGAGATCGTCGGCCGCAGCCACGAATGCGATTACCCGCCCGATATACGGCGACTGCCGAGCCTCACCGAAGCCAAGCTGCCGCTGTCGGGGTCGAGCGGCGATATCGACCGCGAGGTGAAGCGCGTGGTCGCGGAGGGCCTGTCCGTCTACCGCGTCGATGCCGACGCGCTGAAGGCGCTCAGCCCGGACGTGATCGTCACGCAGGACCAGTGCGAGGTCTGCGCCGTCAGCCTGAAGGATGTCGAAGCGGCAGTGTGCGACTGGTCCAGCCACGACTGCACCATCGTCTCTCTCCGGCCCGACAATCTGGCCGATATTTTCTCCGACATCCTGCAGGTCGCCCGCGCGCTCGGCCGCGACCAGGACGGCGCGCGCCTCGTCGGCCGGCTGAAGGGACGCATCGAGGCGATCGCGCGGCGCACCGAAGACGTCGAACAGCGACCGGGTGTCGCGCTGATCGAATGGTGTGAGCCGCTGATGGCCGGGGGCAACTGGATGCCCGAGCTCGTCACGCTGGCGGGCGGACGAAACCTGTTTGGCGAACCCGGCGTGCATTCGCCCTATCTCGAATGGGAAGCGATCCGCGAGGCCGATCCCGATGTCGTGGTGATTCATCCGTGTGGATACGATCTGAAGCGCACGATCGAGGACGCGGTCCTGATGGCGCAGCTTCCCGGCTGGGGCGACCTGCGCGCCGTACGCTATGGCCGGGTCTATGCGGCGGACGGCAATGCCTATTTCAACCGGCCAGGCCCGCGCATCGTCGACTCGCTCGAAATCCTGGCCGAGATCGTCCATCCCGACCTGTTCGATTTCGGCCACGAGGGGACGGGCTGGGTCCGGGTCGCGTCTTAGGGCGAGATCGGCAGCTCCTTCGAAACGCCCCGTGGCGGTCGCGATGCGAGAATGGCGACACCTGTCAGGAAGAGCGTCGCTGGCGTCGCCGCGACGAACCAGGCAATCGGACTTTGCGGGGCGAAGGCCGCCCATTCGAGCGCGATCGCCAGCGTGACCGCGATGCCGATCGTAATCATGCCGATCGCTGGCGTGAGTACGCTGCGCCAGTCGCTCGCGCGCGCGACCAGCAGCAGTCCGACTCCCAGCCCGATCAGGGGCGATGCGAACAGGCGCGCGGTCAGGGGCGTCATGCCTTTTGCGTCGAACCAGAACAGACCGGCGTCCTTGCCGACAAAGAGAAACGCAAGGCCGAGACCGACATAGAGTCCGCCGAAGATCGCGAGGCAGAGTCGCGCGGCTGCGGGCGGCCGCCAGATCATGATTGTTCCGAGAGGCAGCGTCGGCGGAGCTGGCGGCAGCGCCTCCTTGTGCCCGGCGAGAATCGGCCAGCCGAATAC
>JBKJVQ010000182.1:0-3526 GCA_046717125.1 Methyloligellaceae bacterium | reverse complement strand
TAGCAAAAGCGCGCGCAGCTCGTCCTGGGCTTCCGTGCGTTCCCTCACCTCGCGCTGGAGAGCGTGCGGCGCGAGCGCATCTCGTTCGTCATCGTGTTGAATGAGGTGGCAAGGATCCCTAGCTCATCCTCACTGGCCACGGGATTGTCGTGCTGAGGTCGCCACGGGCGACCTGGCGGGTGCCGGCGACCAGCGCTTCGATGGGCTGGAGGATGAAGCGGCGGTTGAGCCAGGTCTCGCCCGCCAGGCCGACGAGGAAGATGCCGAGCATCGCCAGCAGCGTAATCATCAGCGTCCGATTGCCTTCGCGCTCGATGGAGGCGGTAATCGCCGCCGCCTGCGCCGTCAGCTCGTCTACGGACGCCACGACGGCGAAGCTGCCGCCCACGCCCGCGAGCGGCGAATAGCCTACGAACATCTCGCGGCCGCTGACGTTGATCCGGGCCACAGACTCCTCGCCGCGCCGCATCGCCTGCATTACCGCGCGGAGCTGGTCACTTCCCCGCCCGAGCTCGTCCTGGATCGTGTCGAAGGAATCGCTCTCGAGGAGCTTGCCGTTGTTATCGATGTAGAACGCGAAGCCGAACTGGGTGGGAGAGACCTCGTCAATCGTCATCACAAGGCGGGTGATCGAGAGGTCGATGCCGATGACGCCGAGGTAGGTGTCGCCGTCGTATACCGGCGTGTTGGCAGTGATGACAATCCCCTGGCCGGCGTTGTCTTGATACGGTACGGACCAGACCGTGCGGCGCTCCGGGTTGAGCGCGCCGAGCCGGTTAAGGGTTGGCGAGATGTCGGTGTCTGGCGGAGCGATGTTGAATAAGCCGATCGGCGGGTAGTAGCGCGTCACCTGGTTAACGCTGCTGTAGGTCACGGCAATCGCGTCGAAGTTCTGGCCTCGGAGCTGTCCCGGGTAGGTGGACATGATCACAGGGAAGAGGGCATCAAAGGCGGCAGTGTCGGCGATGTCCTGCATGGCCGCCGCGGTCAGCGGGGCAAAATTCGGCATGACGAGGTCGGTGGTTCGGTTGGGGTCCGGGTCGTAGAGCACGCCTCCCGGCGTCCGAGTCAGTCCTGTCGCGTCAAAGGGTACCCTTCCGCCGTTTCGCTTGAGCTCGACCAGGTAGCGCGCCGCCATCTGACTGGCGTCCGAGGCCCAGAGGAGCTGGAAGGCGCCGAGGTCAGCCTGATCGCTCGCGATCGTTTGGACCTGCTGACGGCCGATCTCTTCCAGGCTTTCACGGCTCCGCTCCGTGGCGTTGTCCTGCGTGCGCTGGAAGCCATAGAGGATGAACGAGGCAGTCGCGCTGCCGAGGAGCAGCACGAAGAACAACATCGAAAGGTTGAGCTTGAGCCCGAGGCTCGCGGCGGAGAGGCGAGGCATACCTAGCTCGTGCTGAGCTGGGCGAGGCCGTTCTGCGCCGCGTAGAGCGCTGCCTGAGTACGGCTCTGGACGCCGAGCTTGAGGAGAATATTGCTGACGTGAGTTTTCACCGTCTTCTCACCGATGATCAGGTCGAAAGCGATCTCTTTGTTCGCCTTGCCCTGGGCCAACAACTTGAGCACGTCGGTCTCGCGGTCAGTGAGAGGCTGGGCGCTGGCCGGCTCGGGAGTGCGCACTTCACGCATGAGGCGGGCGGCGGCCGCGGGTGAGAGCTGCACCTGCCCGGCAGCGGCGGCCTTGATCGCTGCACGCAGCTCATCTGCCTGGGTGTCTTTCAGCAGGTAGCCAATGGCGCCGGCCTTCACGGCGCCGATGACCGCACCGTCTTCGAGCACGCTGGTCAGAGCGATGACCTCTGTGTCGGGCATCTCCTTGCGGATCGCCAGCGTTGCCGCTATGCCATCCATGACGGGCATGAGCATATCCATCAAGACCACGTCCGGGTGAAGCTCGCGCGCCAGCTTGACGGCCTCGGCGCCGTTCTCGGCCTCGCCAATAATTTCGAGTTCAGGGTCGAGGCCCAGGAACATCTTCAGTCCCTGGCGCACCACGCTGTGGTCGTCCGCGATGATTAGTCGAATCGGCATGGCCGCATTGTCCTTCCGTTCGCTACTGGTTGCCATCCGCCATTGGTCGGAGATGCCAACCTTTGGCGTGATGGAGTGAATGGTTTTTCCCGCCGGCCCATTTTAGCAAACATAAGGATGCCTATTCCCGGCTCATCGCAAGGTGGTCGAATGACAAGGGGCGCAGCCGGTGTCCGCCTAAAGGCGGAGGCGAATTTCCCCCATCAGCCGGAAGAAACCTGGCGACAGAAGAGAGACCATGCCACAAATCATACGAGCCCTCAGAAGAGGTGCTCGAAAGGCCGTGCATGCACGACGGGGCAGGCGTAGGTCACGGCAGCCGGCTATTTGACCGGTGGGCGAATCGTTGCCTTTGGGCGGACGTGCCTTCCACCTTAAGGCGGAGCCTCGCCACCGGCCGCAGGTCTCGCCCCAATGTCAGCCGCGCGGCGGTTACCGCAGTGGCGCTCTCAGGAGCACACTGCTGACATGAACCCAATTCGCATTATTCTTGTTGATGACCAGCGCAGCGTTCGCCGAGGCTTGCTCATGCGCCTCGCCCTCGAACCCGATATCGAGGTCGTCGGCGAAGCAAGCGATGGAGAGGAAGCCCTGGCGCTGGCCAAGACGCTGAAACCGGACGTCCTCGTGATGGACTATGAGATGCCAAACATGAATGGCCTCGAAGCGACGCGTGCGCTGAGCAGCGCCGGCCTCCGCTCGCGCGTGGTGATGCTTTCTATTCACGACAGCGCCTCGACGAAGCAGGCGGCCGCGGACGCGGGAGTCCGTGCCTTTGTGTGCAAGCAAGAGCCGAGCGAAAACCTGCTCGCGGCGATCCGTGACGCGGCCACTGCCGTCGAAATCGCCTAATCTAACAGCAACAATCCGGCCTGGACGAGCGAAATCGTCCCAAAAACGAAGAAGAGCAGAGCGGCTACCTTGGCGATCGTCCGCTCCGGTAGGCGCTTGCCGGCGAAGACACCAGCGAGAATCGCCAGCGCGTCTGCCGCGACCATGCCCGCGGTCGAGCCTAGCCAGATGCCGATGAAGTCATCATTTCTGCCGCCGAGGGAGATCGTCGCCAGCTGCGTCTTGTCGCCCAGCTCGGAGAGAAAAAAGGCAGTCGTAATCACGCCCAGCGATCGGACAATTGAGGTGGAGACCGGGGTCTCGCGCTCTTCGAGCGAGTCACCGCGCAGACCCCACAGCGCGAAGCCGTAGAAGGAGAGGCTGACCACTGCGAGGACCAACGCTTCGGGCAGCAGGTCAGAGGCGGTGGCGCCAACCGCGGTCGAGGCGAGGTGCACGACGAGGGTCGCCAGCGTGACGCCAGTGATCACGAGCCACCAGCGATACTGCGTCGCAAACCAGAGCGCGACAAGCTGCGACTTGTCTCCGAGTTCAGCGATGAAGATCAGGGCAAAGGAGAGCAAGAAAGCCGACACCGAGGTTCTCCCAAGAACGTGCCGGCCACTGACCTCCGCGGGAAGCTATCGCGATGAGGCTGCCGTAG
>JBKJVQ010000181.1:0-7139 GCA_046717125.1 Methyloligellaceae bacterium | reverse complement strand
ACTTCGGAACGATAAGATTTCAACCCGGTGTTATGACCTAACCAGAATGGGGATGAAGTTGAAAGTGCCAGCATATGCGGCAGGAAATAACTGGCCTGGCTCATCAGGTCGATGCGCAGTTCTGGATCTTCGATGCCGACATGGACATGCATGCCGCAGATCAGCAGGCGCCGCACCGGCCCACCGATATCGCGGGCGAGCGCGTTGTAGCGTTCCTTGTCGGTGTGAATCTGCTCGGACCATTTGGCGAAGGGATGGGTGGAGGCGGCGATCGGCGCGAGGCCGTATTCCGCGGAGACCTCGGCGACGACGCCGCGCAGATGCAAGAGATCGTCCCGCGCCTCCTTCAGCGAGGAACAAACGCGCGTGCCGGCTTCGATCTGTGAACGGAGGAACTCGGGACTGATCTGCCCTTCGAACGCGTGCTGGCATTTTTCGATCAGCGCATCGGGCGGCTCACTGGTCAGGTCGCGCGTTTCCTTGTCGACGAGAAGATATTCCTCCTCGATCCCGATCGTGAAGCTCGGTTACGCCGTTGCCATGGCGCGCATGGTTACAGGAAATTCGCGGGGGCGGGATAGGCACGCGGTGCAGGCCAGCGCACCGCGCCTGTGGAACAGGCGCGCGCGATCCCCTATAAGCGGCGCACGATGCTGAAAGAACACGACACCATTTCACGCTGGACGCCGGAAAGCTGGCGGACCAAGCCCGTGGAGCAGGCGCCCGTCTATCTCGACGAAGCCGTGCTGTCGGAGGTCGAGCGCCAGCTTGGCACCTTCCCGCCGCTCGTCTTCGCCGGCGAAGCGCGCGAGCTGCAGGCGAAACTCGCAAAAGTCGCGGCCGGCGAGTCGTTCCTGCTGCAGGGCGGCGACTGCGCCGAGAGCTTCGCTGAGCACCAGGCCGACAATATCCGCGACTTCTTCCGCGTGCTGCTGCAGATGGCGGTTGTGCTCACCTATGCGGGCGGATCGCCGGTCGTAAAGGTCGGCCGCGTCGCCGGCCAGTTCGCCAAGCCGCGCTCATCGCCGACCGAGCGCCAGGACGGGCGCGAGCTGCCGGCCTATCGCGGTGACATCGTCAACGACATCCGCTTCGACGAGGTAGGCCGCGCGGCCGATCCGCAGCGCATGCTGATGGCCTACCGCCAGTCCGCCGCGACGCTCAACCTGCTGCGCGCTTTCGCGACCGGCGGCTATGCCAATCTTGAGCACGTGCATCGCTGGATGCTCGGCTTCGTACAGGACAGCCCTGCCCGGCATCTCTACGAGGAACTGTCGAACCGCATCGCCGAAAGCCTCGCCTTTATGCGCGCCTGCGGGCTGAACGGGGACAACACGCCGCAACTTCGCATGACCAGTTTCTACACCAGTCACGAGGCGCTCCTGCTCGGCTACGAACAATCGCTGACGCGCATCGATTCGACCTCCGGACAGTGGTACGCGACCTCGGGTCATATGCTCTGGGTCGGCGACCGCACCCGGCAGCTTGACGGCGCGCATATCGAATATCTCCGGGGCATCAAAAATCCGATTGGGCTGAAATGCGCGCCTTCGCTTGATAACGACGACCTGATGCGCCTGATTGATATTCTCAATCCCGACGATGTACCCGGCCGCCTCACGCTGATCTGCCGCTTCGGCGCGCGGGAATGCGCGGACAAGCTCGCGTCGTTCATCCGCACCATCGAGCGCGAGGGACGGTGCGTCGTCTGGTCGTGCGATCCGATGCACGGGAATACGGTCAAAGCCGCGAGCGGCTACAAGACGCGGCCGTTCGACCTGATCCTGTCCGAGGTCGAGACATTCTTCGACGTGCATCGCGCGGAGGGCACGCATCCCGGCGGCATCCATGTCGAGATGACGGGACAGAACGTCACCGAATGCACCGGCGGCGCGCGCGCGATCACCGATACCGACCTGTCCGACCGCTATCACACCCATTGCGACCCGCGCCTGAACGCGGACCAGTCGCTCGAACTCGCGTTTATCATCGCCGAGCGGCTGAAGCGCGACCGGGAAGCGCGGCCCCAGCGCGAACCATCGATCGCGGCGGGGGAGTGACGGCGCAAACTCCGGCGACACCGTGACCGACACATTCTCCATCGCGCTGGCGCAGCTTAATCCGACCGTCGGCGATCTTGACGGCAACGCAAGCCTCGCGCGGAAGGCACGGGACGAGGCGGCGGCCCAGGGCGCGGACCTGATGGTCCTGCCGGAACTGTTCCTCTGCGGCTATCCGCCGGAAGACCTCGTCCTCAAGCCCGCGTTCGTGGCCGCGTGCCGCGCGACCATTGAAACGCTGGCCAAGGCGACGGACGATAACGGGCCGGCGATGCTCATCGGCCTTCCGTGGGCGGAGGATGGCCGCGTCTATAACTCGGTCGCGCTACTGGATGGCGGCCGGATCGACACGGTGCGTCACAAGGTCGACCTGCCGAATTACGGCGTGTTCGACGAGAAGCGCGTGTTCGCGGCGGGGCCGGAGCCCGGGCCGGTGAATATACGGGCCGTTCGGCTTGGCGTGCCGATCTGCGAAGACATCTGGTCACCGGATGTGTGCGAAACGCTGGCCGAGACCGGCGCGGAAATCCTCGTTTCGCCCAACGGCTCGCCCTTCACGGCGGACAAGCGCGACCTTCGTATGAACAAGACCGTCGCGCGCGTGGCGGAAACCGGCCTGCCCCTCGCCTATGTCAATCAGGTCGGTGGACAGGATGAGCTTGTGTTCGACGGCGCGTCCTTCGTGCTCAATCCCGGCGGACGGCTGGCGGCGCAATTGCCGGACTGGCAGGAGGCCGTTGTCACCACGCGATGGCAGCGCGGCGCGGATGGCTGGCGCTGCGAGACGCAGGCCGCTGCCCTGTTATCCGAGGGCGACGCGGCGCTCTACAGCGCCTGCGTGCTGGGCTTGCGCGACTATGTGAACAAGAACGGCTTTCCCGGTATCGTGCTTGGGCTTTCGGGCGGGATCGATTCTGCGCTTTGCGCCGCGGTGGCAGTCGATGCGCTTGGGCCCGACCGCGTGCATGCGGTCATGCTGCCCTACCGCTACACGTCGAACGAAAGCCTGAGCGACGCAGCCCATTGCGCCGAAGCCTTGGGCATCCGGTACGACATTGCGCCGATCGCTGCACCGGTCGAAGGGTTCGATGCGGCGCTGGCCCCACTGCTCGACGGGCGCGATCCGGACATCACGGAAGAGAACCTGCAATCGCGTGTGCGCGGCACGATGCTGATGGCGGTATCCAACAAGCTTGGGCCGATGGTTGTCACGACCGGCAACAAGTCCGAGGTCTCGGTCGGCTATGCCACGCTCTATGGCGACATGAACGGCGGTTTCAATCCGATCAAGGATCTCTACAAGACCGAAATCTATCGTCTCGCGCGCTTTCGCAATGCGACGCGGCCGGACGGCGCACTCGGACCTGAAGGGCCGCTTTTCAACGACAGTGTGCTGACGAAAGCGCCGACGGCTGAACTCCGCAACAACCAGCGCGACCAGGACAGCCTGCCACCCTATGACGAACTCGACGACATTCTCCGATGTCTCGTTGAGCGGGAGATGCCTGTGCCCGACATCGTCGCGCGGGGGCATGCGGCCGAGACCGTCGCACGCGTGGAGCGGCTGCTCTATCTCGCCGAATACAAGCGGCGGCAGGCCGCGCCGGGCGTGAAGCTGTCGCCGCGACATTTCGGCCGCGACCGGCGTTATCCGATCACGAACAAATTTCGCGAGGGGATGTGACGCCGTAGCCCGCATGGAGCGCAGCGCAATGCGGGGACCCGTATTTCGCTCCGCTCATCCGGGCTACACATCCCGCCCCGACCTCTCGAAGGGCGGCATTGTGTCATGGCCGGGCGCGCTGACGCCGTGCCGCCGGAACATCGACAGCATCGTCATGCCGAGGATGCGCAGATCGAGCCACAGGCTGCGATTGTCGACATACCAGATGTCGTGCGCGAATTTCTGCTCCCAGGTCAAAGCGTTACGGCCATGCACCTGCGCCCAGCCTGTGATGCCGGGAAGCACGTCGTGGCGTCTTGCCTGTTCCGGGGAATAGAGCGGCAGATACTGCATGAGAAGCGGGCGCGGGCCGACGAGGCTCATCTCGCCTTTCAGAACGTTGAACAGTTCCGGCAACTCGTCGAGGCTCGATGCGCGCAAAGCCCGGCCGAACCGCGTCAGCCGTGCGCCGTCGGACAGCAGATTCCCGGATGAGTCCCGAGCGTTCGTCATGGTACGGAATTTGATTAGCCGAAACGGCCGGCCCCTGTAGCCGGGGCGCATCTGCTTGAACAGGACCGGGCGGCCGTATCGGATGCGCACAAGCAGCGCGACCAGCGCCATCAGCGGCAGTGCGACCGGCATGGCGAGCAGCGTCACGGTCAGGTCGAAGATGCGTTTCACAGGGTCACGCTCATGCCGCCATCAACCGCAAGGTCCGCGCCGGTGATGTACGCCGCCTCGTCGGACGCCAGAAACAAAGCCGCCAGCGCCACGTCCAGGGCCGTTCCGAAGCGCCGCAGCGGCGTCTGATTGAGTAGCATCTTGCCCATGACGGGATGACCGGTCACGCGGTCGATCAGCGCCGTCTCGACAAAACCCGGACAGAGCGCGTTCACACGGATGCCGAACGGGGCGTATTCGACCGCAAGGCTGCGCGTCAGCGCAACGACCGCACCCTTGGTGGTGGAATAGGCCGAGAACTGACGCGCATGCTTCGCCGCCATGATGGATGCGAGATTGACGATCGATGCATTTCCGGAAGCGCGCAGAAGTGGAAAGGCTTCACGCGAACAGCGCACCATGCCGTCGACATTGACGCTCCAGATCGCCTGCCACTGAGCATCGGTCATGTGACGGAAGTCCGCACGCTGACCGATTCCGGCGTTGTTGACGAGTGTGTCGAGCCGGTCGTGGGTTTCGCCGATCTTTGCGATCATCGCCGCGACGTCATCGGGTGACGTCACATCGGCGGCGAGGCCGTCGGCCCGGCCGCCAGACGCTGCGAGCGCAGCAGCGGCGCTCTCGACGGCGTCCCCGTCCAGATCGGACAGGATGACGGTTGCCCCTTCGCGCACAAACAGCTCGGCGATAGCGCGCCCGATGCCCGCGCCGGCCCCGGTGACGAGCGCGACCTTGTCCTTGAGTCTGTTCATGCGACTGAACTCAAACCCTACTCCGCAGCCAGTTTCGCCGCGGGCTCCCAGCGGGTGCGCATGGTGACGAGCTCTTCCGCGGCGCTTGGATGCAGCGCGCGCGTCCGGTCGAAATCGGCCTTGGTCGCGTTGAGGCGCAGCGCGATCGCCGCCATCTGCACGATCTCCGCCGCATCCGGCCCAAGCACATGAACGCCCAGCACGCGGTCGCTTTCGGGGTCGACCAGCAGCTTCATGGTGGTCCGCTCCTCGCGCCCCGCGAGCACGTTGCGCATCGGCCTGAACATGCTCTTGTAGATGTCGAGGCTCGGACACCGCTCGCGCGCGTTTTCCTCGCTCAGCCCGACGCTCGCGATTTCGGGCGATGAAAACACCGCTGTTGGAATGAAGGCATGATCGACCGGCGTCGGCTGATCGTTGAACACCGTGCGCGCGAACGCATCGCCCTCGTGGATCGCGACCGGCGTCAGCGCCACGCGGTCCGTCACGTCGCCGATCGCATAGACACTCGGCACGGAAGAGCGGGAAAACTCGTCGACCACGACATGGCCGTTCCAGCCGCATTCGACGCCCGCCTCCACCAATCCGAGGCCGGCGACATTCGGCGCGCGGCCGGTGGCCGCCATAACCATGTCGGCTTCGACCACGAGGCCGTTGGCGCACACGGCGCGTAGACGGTCGCCCGCCTTCTCCACCCTCTCGATCTGAGCGCCGGTCTCGACGCGCACGCCGCGCTGGCGAAGAATATCCGTCAGGCCCTCGCCTAGATCGTGATCGAATTCACGCAAGATGCGGGGCCCGCGCTGGATAATTGTGACCTCCGCGCCCAGTCCCTCGAAGATCGCGCCGAACTCCATGCCGATATAGCCGGCGCCCACAATGGCGATTGATTTGGGCAGACGATCCAGCTCGAATATCTCGTTCGACGTAACCATCACGTCCGCGCCCGGCACGCGCGGCTTGATCGGCGTGCCGCCGGTCGCAATCAGGATCGTGCCGGCGGTGATCTCCTTCCCGTCGGAAATGCGCAGGCTGTTCGGGCCTGTCAGCGATGCGCGGCCGCGGAACAGCGCGACGCCGCTGCGCGCCAGCATCGCCTCGTAAAGCGCGCTGAGGCGGGCGATCTCCCGATCCTTGTTGGCCATCAGCGTCGGCCAGTCGAAGCTGGGTTGCCCGACCGTCCAGCCATAGCCCGGCGCGTCCTCGAAGGCTTCCCGGAAGCGGCTGGCGTAAACGAACAGCTTTTTGGGCACACAGCCCCGGATCACGCAGGTGCCGCCGACACGGTAGTCCTCCGCGATGGCGACTCTCGCACCGAACTCGGCCGCGAGCCGCGCGGCACGCACGCCGCCCGAGCCCGCGCCGATGACGAACAAATCGTAGTCGAACTGCGACAAGGCGCTCAGTCTCCACCGTCCTGACCGGGCTCGGCCACGAGGTGGACGATGCCGGCGGGGTTCATAACCCAGAAGCCGCGAAAATCGCGTGGCAGTTTTTCGATCTCGTCGCACCTGACGACGTTCGACCGCGCCATAGTGTCCGCCGCCTTGCGCACGTCATCGGTCAGAACCTGAAGCCAGAGCTCGGCCTGGGAGAGACTTTCACTCCGGTCAAGCCAAAGGCGCATCTCGCCGAACTCGACGATGGTCGCGCCTTCGGGCGAGGTCTCGACCGGCAGAAGCAGCACATCGCGATAGAAGGCGACCGTCGCGTCGAACTGATGCGCCGGCAGCTTGAGCGCAATGTTGCGTCCGCCGGCAAACCTTGCGCCCTTCCCTGTGCGCGGCCCAGGCGCTGGCGCGGCCTCTGTTGCGGCGACCTTCTTCTTGCGCCTGCCGGACAGGATCTTGAACATTGCGATCGCCCTAGATCACGATGACTTTTGGTCGAATGACCAAAAGCATGAACGTGATCGATTCCAAATAGTTTGCGCATGATGTCGTCCGAAAACCGCTGCACACTTTTCGGCATCATGCTCTA
>JBKJVQ010000180.1:0-4121 GCA_046717125.1 Methyloligellaceae bacterium | reverse complement strand
CTGTGTGCGGCCGCTTCACCCAGGACTACACGTGGGCTGAGATTTACGCGCTGTACGAGCTGACCACTCAGCGTCCGCAGAATCTCGCACCCTCTTGGAACATCGCCCCTACGGATGAAGCGGGCGTGATCCTCGCGGGCGCGGTCGGGCAACGCACCTATGAGCGAATGCGCTGGGGCCTGTCACCCTTCTGGGACAAAGGCGACAAGCCGAACGCCCGGATGATCAACGCACGGGCTGAGACGGTGACCGACAAGCCGGCGTTTCGCGAAGCGCTGAAGCAGCGCCGTTGCCTCGTCCCGGCCGGGGGCTTCTATGAGTGGCGGACCGAGAGCAAGTTCAAACAGCCGTTCTACATGACCCGAGCGGACGGACGGCCGATGACGTTTGCGGGCCTATGGGAGTCGAAGCGCACGGCTGAAGGTGAGCTGCGCACCTTCTCGATCATCACGACGGCCGGACACGGCTTCATGAGCAATCTACATGACAGGATGCCGGTCGTTCTTGAACAAGAGGTTTTCGCGCCTTGGCTTGATCGTGGAGGGACTGATCTTCTTGGACCAGCGGGAGAAGGCGTGCTGCGCCGACACCCGGTAAGCACGCGCGTCAACTCTGTTCGGCACAACGCGGCCGACTGCATCGAAGCATTCGACGCCGCCTGAGATGAAACGCTTTTGTCTGCTAACCCCATTCCTGCTTCTTGTTGTCGGCGGTGGCCTTGCCATCGGCTTCCTGACAGCGCCGGGTGAATGGTATGCCGGCCTCACCAAGCCATCCTTCAACCCGCCAAACTGGCTGTTCGCGCCGGTCTGGACAGTGCTCTATGTGCTGATCGCGGTGGCGGGCTGGCGCACCTTTGAGCGCGACCCGAGTAGCGTGCCAATGAAGCTATGGGGTGCGCAGCTTGCGCTCAATTTCCTGTGGTCGCCGACGTTCTTCGGCGCGCATCAGATCGGTTTGGCGCTTGCCGTCATTCTGGCGCTGCTCGCCGCCATCCTTGCCTTCATCGCCACATCCTGGCGAGAGGATCGCATGGCGGCCTGGCTGTTCGTGCCTTACGCCGCTTGGGTAGGCTTCGCATCGGTGCTGAACGGATCGATACTTTTGCTGAACTAACAAGGCGACGTCCGCCTAGATGCTCGCCATTCAGCGCGTTCAGACTGTCTCGCCGATGGGAACCAGGCGCTGGGGTTGCCCGTTTCCGCAACAACACGGCAAGGGACTGAGATGACCCGAGCGATTCTTCTTGCCAGTGTCTGTGAGCGATAGGCCCGGATGGCGCTGAACCGTCCGGGCCCGTTTCATGTCCCGCGCGGAGTCAGAATAAGGCGGCCTGTGCGTTGATCCGCGTTCGCCCAGTTTTGTGAGCTTAAGCGTCGGTTGCCTTCTCACTTCGGTGAGGGAGAAACGCTCGAGAAATTACGGTATGCTCAATCGGAGCAGGTTCATTAGGGGTCGGACACCATGAAAGCGAAGATTACGTTGATGGTCGCACTGCTCACTGGAGCTGTCATTTTTGGAACGATGACGGTCAACGCAAGCGATGCGCGCGCGGAAGACAGTGCGACGCGTCTCGCTCAGCGTTTTGAGTTTGATGGCAATACGTTGCGTTTCGGCAACCGTCGCCGTCGTCATCGTCACCACCATCATCGCCACTATTGGCATTTTCTCGGCTGCTCCCACTCACATCACGAGTGTCATGACATCGCAGAAGACCGTGGCTACGAGCATCATCGCGAACGCCATCACGACGATCGATGCGTTGAGGATGACATAGCCTTCTACGGGCGGCACTAACCCGGCGCTCCGGCAGATGGAGGCGGTCAGACCGTCACCTGCACCTTCGAGCTGCGGTGACGATTACGGCCGCGCCCTCTCCGTCGAAGCTCGGGCTATGGGCAGGGACTTTCGAGGAGCCATGGGAGTGGCGCGCCAGCGTGCTCGAGACGGTGCACCTGCAAAGGCTGGCGAATGCGTCATCAAGGGCAACATCAGCCGCAAGGGCGAGACCCTCTGATTGCCCTGACATCGCTGTTTTGTAGCTCCCGCACGGCCCGTTATACGGAGCGTGCGCTGGCGGTCTGTGGCGGCGGTTCGACCGGACCTGATGATCGACACAACGCAACTGTTACCCGCCGGCCACAATGCTGGGAAACTGCTAAAACCTCCCCTTTTGTTTTGTTGCATTTCATATTCAGGTTTCGCAGGTTGCGTCCGGACGATGCTTTGCGTCCTTCGGGGGGACAGATTGATGACGACATGCTCGCAGTCCATTGGCTGGGTTTTCTGGCGCTCGGCGCTTCTGGCCGGCGCAGCCGCACTCACCTTTTCGGGTGAAGCCAGCGCCGGAAGCGGCGCAAATTTCGTGACCTACAATCACCACGTAGCCGAGAAGGGGGAGATCGAGGTCGAGACCTTCAGCGACTTCTCGAACGTCGGCAACGGCGGCGAGGATTACACCGCTCAGCTTATCGAGCTGGAAATCGGCGTCACCGATCAACTGACCTCCTCTTTCTATCTCGAGGGCGACAAGATCGAGGGCGAGGGATACGCCTTTGGCGGCTTCCGGTTCGAGAACCGCTATCGCGTATTCAAGCAGGACACGCTGCTAAACCCGGTGCTCTATCTGGAGTATCTGCAGCTCGAACCCGAACATCGCTATATCAAGGATGTGACCGGCCGGGCCGGCGGCGAAGAGGAGGAAGAGGAGGAGGGCACCGAACATGAGCTCGAGACCAAGCTCATCATCGGTCGCGACTTCTCAGACCGGCTCGACGCCGCGTTCAACTGGATCAGCGAGGTCAACCTCGACACGGGCGACTGGGAGTTCGGCTACGCGTTCGGCCTGAACTACGTGACCTACAAGGCCGCGGACGGCGAGCACGAAGGTGGCCACAAACGCGGCTGGGATATCGAGGAGGTGAAGCTCGGCGCGGAACTCTTCGGCGGCCTCGGCGACAGCGTGGATGGCCTGACGCTCGATGGCGGCGAGACGGCGCATTATGCCGGGCTCAACCTGAAGGGCGAATTCGAGAACGGCATCGAGCTCGGTGTTGGGGCCGCCTTCGGTTTGACCGACGAGAGCGAAGATCAGATCCTGCGTCTCACTCTCGCCTATGCCTTTCATTGAGGAAGCACTTCGGCGATTCTTCCGTTCTACGCGCGCACGCGGATCAACGAGAGCGATGGAGAGAGGATGTTCTGCACTGAGGATGAGGCGCAGGCGGCGGGCTGGCGGCGGACCGCTGCCTAACGTTGCGCAGACCGGCGAACGTATATCAGCGTTCCCCCTCGCACCCAGCCCTGGAAGGCCTCCGCCTGCTCCCGCGTCTGGAAACAGATGCGCGTCCTCTCGTCGGTGATACAACCTGCACGGCGTTTCTGCGCGTCCAGTGCGATTCCGCATCCCGCGCTGTCGCGGAGCTGGTCAAACGGGTCGGCCGGAAACTCGACCTGGTAGGCCAGCGATAATCGTGCTGCTGGATGTGATCTCGCCCTTGCGCCGTGAGATGAAGCTTCTACCGACGAGATTCCTCTGCCCGTCTCTGTATCGGCCTAACGGTGGGCGTTATGTCGCTTCTTGCGTCGCTAAGCCAAGCCTCACGCTTTCGCCAATGATGCTCCTCCCCGCATAGCGGGCAAGTTACACGTGACAGAGCGTTCGGAAGAAGACGTCGGAAGGTGTCTTGGTCAGTCTCAATTCCTGTCGAGACCGCACGGCCGGTGTTCGGGCACGCGATCATAATGGCTCCCATGTGACCCTCCCTGATAGAGCCACGTACACGGGTATCGATTCCAAAAACCAAGGTCAGAATCAAGAGGGTCGTTTTGCAGTGCGGGAGTGCCTCAAATCAAACCGGCCCACTACCAGTGTGGCGGGCAGCATCATCACCGCCGCCTACGACATCGGCACGCTGGCAGGCCGCGTCGTCGGTCTCGCCATGGCGCATCCGGTTAGCCGGAACTGGAAGGGCTACTGGCAGCGCCCTAGTGGCAAAGCCACGAAAAATTGCTCTTGGCGTCCACTGATTGCCGCACCGCCCCGTCCTGCCGCATAGCCCGCAGCGCCTTCGCAGGCGAAGCGCCTTGGGCTCAAACTTCCGGCCGGGCCGTCACGGGGC
>JBKJVQ010000179.1:0-16033 GCA_046717125.1 Methyloligellaceae bacterium | reverse complement strand
AAGGAGGCGTGGGGCGATCCCACGTTCCGCGTGAAGGACAAGATTTTCGCGATGATCAAGAGCGGCGACGGCCGCTTGTCGGTGTGGTGCAAGGCGCCTCCGGGAAGCCAGGAGGTGCTAGTCGGCGCGGACCCCGACCGCTTTTTCGCCCCGCCCTATGTCGGCCCAATAGGATGGGTCGGCATGCGTCTCGACCGAAAACCCGACTGGGCCGAGGTGGCCGCGCTGGTGCGGCGGAGCTATCGTCTCATCGCGCCGAAGAAATTGGCGGCGCTGGCAAACTAGCATCCGCACGAATCATTGTCGCTAGCGCCGCCAACTTGTTAAGAATGCGCGGCGGCGTTCGCGCGGGAGGCGCGCACCCCGCCCTGTTCGGGGGGACAGGGGGCGCATGGAATATTTTCTGCAGCAGGTCATCAACGGCGTTGCGCTCGGGTCGATCTACGGCCTGATCGCGATCGGCTACACGATGGTCTACGGCATCATCGGCATGATCAACTTCGCGCATGGCGACATCTTCATGATCGGCGCCTTCATCGCCATGATCATCTTCACCGCGCTGATCGGGATGAGCGTCACGTTCGTTCCGCTCGCCATCCTGATCGTGTTGATCCTCGGCATGGCGTTGACCGCTGTCTGGGGATGGACCGTCGAGCGGCTCGCCTACCGTCCCTTGCGCGAAAGCTTTCGCCTGGCCCCGCTGATCACCGCCATCGGCATGTCGATCGTGCTGCAGAACTTCGTCCAGATCTCGCAAGGCGCGCGGGTCAAGTCGCTGCCCCCGCTCGTCACAGGCGGCACGACGTTCTTCGGCGGCGGCGGTTTCGAAGTCACGATCTCGAACATCCAGGTCCTGATCGTCGTGACCACCCTCATGCTCATGCTGGGCTTCTGGCTGCTGCTCACCCGGACCGCTTTCGGCCGCGCACAGCGCGCATGCGAACAGGATCGCACCATGGCCGCGTTGACCGGCGTCGATGTCGACCGGACCATCTCGCTCACCTTCGTGATCGGCGCGGCGCTCGCCTCGGTCGCGGGGCTGCTGTTCCTGCTTTATTACGGTGTGATTGATTTCTTCATCGGCTTCGTCGCCGGCATCAAGGCATTCACCGCGGCCGTGCTGGGCGGCATCGGCTCAATCCCGGGAGCGATGCTGGGGGGCCTCATCATCGGCCTGATCGAAACGCTCTGGTCCGCCTATTTCTCGATTCAATACAAGGACGTTGCGGCTTTTTCGGTCCTGATCCTTGTGCTGATTTTCCTTCCCACGGGGCTGCTCGGGCGGCCGGAAGTCGAGAAGGTCTGACGCGTTGAGGGGCGAAACCGTGACCGTGACGCCCCCGGACCACAGCGTTGCGTCCCGCATCGTGCCTGCGTTCAAGGACGCAGCCATTGGCGCCCTCGTCGCGCTGCTCCTGTTCAGCCTGCTGCTGGGCGTGCGGCTGCCGGACGGCGCGGCGGTGTTCCTCATTCCCCGGCCCGTCCTGCTCGCCAGCGCCGTTGGCATCGTCTTTGTCGGGCGATTTCTGCTCACCCTGTTCTGGTGGAGCCGGCCACGACAATCGCGGGAATATCTCGCCGAGCGCTTCATCATGCCGACCTGGGCGAGGCGCGCGCCTTCCTATCTGCCCTGGGCGCTCGGTGTGGCCGCGATCCTGTTTCCGATCGTCATTCTCGGACTCGACGAAGCGTTCAATTTGCGTATCTCAGTCAACTATCTGGTCGACCTCGCGACGCTGATCCTCACCTACGTCATGCTCGCCTGGGGGCTCAACATCGTGGTCGGCCTCGCCGGGCTGCTCGATCTCGGCTACGTCGCGTTCTATGCGGTGGGCGCATACACGTTCGCCCTGCTCGCGACGACCTACGACTGGTCGTTCTGGATGTGCCTTCCCCTGGCCGGCATCCTCGCCGCCTTCTGGGGCATCCTGCTCGGTTTTCCCGTGTTGCGGCTGCGCGGCGACTATCTCGCCATCGTCACGCTCGGCTTTGGCGAGATCATCCGGATCGTTCTGCTGAACTGGACCGAGCTTACGAACGGGCCGAACGGCATTCTCGGCATTCCCCAGCCGACGCTGTTCGGCCTGACCCTGACGCCGACCGGACCCAACACCTTCCACGATTTCTTCGGTATCGCGTACAGCCCGACGCACGCGTTGATTTTTCTCTACTACATCATCCTGGTACTGGCGCTCTTCACCAATGCGGTGACGCTGCGTCTCAGGCGGCTGCCGGTCGGGCGCGCATGGGAGGCCTTACGCGAAGACGAAATCGCGGCGCGATCGCTCGGCGTGAACATGGTCACGACGAAGCTCGCGGCCTTCGCGATCGGCGCGACATTCGGCGGCATCGCCGGCTCATTTTTCGCGACAAGGCAGACTTTCATCTCGCCGGAATCCTTCACCTTCATGGAATCGGCGGTGATCCTCGCCATCGTCGTCCTCGGCGGAATGGGCAGCCAGCTCGGCATCGCCATCGCCGCCTTCGTCATGATCGGCGGCGTCGAAGCCTTGCGGAACACGGCAAGCCTGAAGGCGATCTTCGGCGCGGGCTTCGATCCTGCGCTCTACCGCATGCTGCTGTTCGGCCTCGCCATGGTCACGATCATGGTCTGGAAGCCGCGCGGCCTCGTCTCCTCACGCAAGCCGACCGTGGCGCTCGGCGAGGCCAAGACGATCGGCGACGAATATGTGCGCGAGGGCCGTGGATGAGCGCGCTGCACGATCCGATCCTTGTCGTCGACCGGCTGACGATGCGCTTCGGCGGCCTGGTCGCGGTCGACGAGCTCTGCTTCGAGGCGAAGCGCCGCGACATCACGGCGCTGATCGGCCCGAACGGCGCCGGCAAGACCACCGTCTTCAACTGCATCACCGGATTCTACAGGCCGAGTTCCGGGACCATCACGCTGATGGTCGGACCACGACCGCACCGGCTGGACCTCCTGTCCGGCCACCGCATTTCCTCCGAAGCCGGTGTTGCGCGCACGTTCCAGAACGTCCGGCTGTTCGCCGGCATGACGGTGCTCGAAAATCTGATGGTCGCGCAGCACGTGCCCCTGATGCGCGCTTCCGCGTTCTCCATTGCAGGATTGCTGAATCTGCGCAGCTATCGGCGCGCGGAGGAGGATGCGATCGCATTCGCCAAACACTGGCTCGAGCGCGTCGACCTTGTCGACAGCGCGGACGATCCGGCCGGCAGTCTTCCCTATGGCGCCCAGCGGCGGCTGGAGATCGCCCGCGCCATGTGCTCGCGCCCGAACCTGCTCTGTCTCGACGAACCGGCCGCCGGCCTCAACCCGCGCGAGTCGCTCAAGCTGAACGATCTCATCATCTCGATCCGCGACCGAGAGGGCGTGTCGATCCTTCTGATCGAGCACGACATGTCGGTGGTCATGGAGATCTCCGACCGCATCGTGGTGCTCGACTACGGCGAGAAGATCGCCGAGGGGCGCCCCGCGGATATCCGTTCCGACCCGAAGGTCATCGCCGCCTATCTCGGCGTCGAAGATACCGAGGTGGAGGACGTCGAACGGGAGGTCGGGCTTCTTCCATGACCCCCCTGCTTTCGCTCTCACAGGTGTCGGCCTATTACGGGTCCATCCCGGCGCTACGGGGCATCGACCTCGATGTGAACGAGGGCGAGATCGTCACGATGATCGGCGCGAACGGGGCAGGCAAATCCACCATGATGATGACGGTGTGCGGCAGGCCGCGCGCGTCCAGCGGCCGGATCGCCTGGCGTGGGCGCGACATCACCGCCATGCCGATGCACGAGATCGTGCGGCTGGGAATCGCGCAGTCGCCGGAGGGACGCCGCATCTTTGCGCGCATGACCGTGCTCGAAAATCTGCAGATGGGGTCGCTGCTCGCGGCCGACCGGACGCATTTCGACGCCGACCTCGATCGTGTCCTGCGCCTGTTTCCCGTTCTCGATCGCCGCCGCAGCCAACGTGGCGGCACGTTGTCGGGCGGGGAGCAGCAGATGCTTGCCATCGGCCGCGCACTGATGGGGCGGCCGAAACTCCTGATGCTCGATGAACCCTCGCTCGGCCTCGCGCCTCTGATCGTGAAGGATATTTTCGACGTGATCCGCCGCCTGAACCAGGACGAAGGGCTGACGGTCTTTCTCGTCGAACAGAACGCCTATCACGCGCTCAAGCTCGCGCATCGCGGTTATGTCATCCGCAACGGCCAGATCACGATGTCGGGCTCCGCGCGGGCGCTGCTGGAAAGCGACGAGGTCCGGTCAGCCTATCTCGAAGGCGGGGCCAAGGGCGTTGGGGCGCCGGTGTGAGGCTCGTGCAACGAAGAAGCGCCCCGGGGAAAGCGGCGTCCTTCGGTTGCTCCGAACAAGCGCACTTGCCCAAGTCGCGTGAAACCGCCAATCGTTCATGCGGGATCGGACTTCGGAGGATCGGGAAAATTCATGATGCTCAGACTATCGGCCGTTGCATCGCTCATCACGGTTTTGACGCTCGCAGGTTGCGGCGAGGAACGGGACCCGAACACCATCGTCGTTTCGATGAACGGCCCCGTCACAGGACTTTACGCGACGTTCGGCGAGCAGATGCGCCATGGCGCGGAGATGGCCGTGGCCGACATCAACGCGGCGGGCGGGGTAATGGGCAAGAAGCTGGTCCTCGAAGTCGGGGACGACGCCTGCGATCCGAAACAGGCGGTCAATGTGGCCAATCAGATGGTCGGCGAGGAGGTCGCGTTTGTGGCCGGACATTTCTGTTCCGGCTCCTCGATCCCCGCGAGCCAGGTTTACGCGCGCGCCGACCTCATCAACATCTCGCCCGCCTCCACCAACCCCGCGCTGACTGACCAGCGCGCAGGGCCGAACATCTACCGCATGTGTGGACGCGACGATCAGCAGGGCGGCGTCGCAGGAAAATATCTTGCGGAAAACTTCAAGGACAAGAACGTCGCCATCGTCCACGACAAGACCGCCTACGGCAAAGGTCTGGCCGACGAAACCAGGAAGGCCATGAACGCCGCAGGCAAGCAGGAGGTGCTCTACGAGGCTTACACCGCGGGCGAACGCGACTACTCCGCCCTCGTCTCACGTCTTAAGCAGGCGAAGGCCGACGTGCTGTATCTCGGCGGCTACCACACCGAGGGCGGGCTGATCGTTCGCCAGATGCGCGATCAGGGCATGAATACGATCCTCATGGGCGGCGATGCGCTGATCTCCTCGGAATACTGGAAGATCGTGCAGAACGCGGGGGAAGGCACACTGATGACGTTCGCGCCCGACCCGCGCAAACTGCCCGAGGCGGCTGAGGTCGTGAAGCGTTTCCGCGAGAAGGGCATCGATCCCGAAGGTTACGTGCTCTACACCTACGCCGCGTTCGAGACTTGGAAGGATGCGGTCGAGAAGGCCAAGTCGGTCGCAAAAGAACCGGTCTTGAAGGCGTTGAACGAAACCCCGTTCAGCACCGTGATCGGCAAGTTCACCTTCAATGAGAAGGGCGATCCGAACCTTCCGCCTTACGCCGTCTTTCGCTGGTCCAACGGCGAATACGCGCAAATCTCGGAATAGAGCAGCCACTTCGATTTGCTCCCCTCACCCGGCGCGTTCCGCGCGGGGTGAGGGGAGCAAGCAAAAAGCGCGCTTAGCGGCTCTTACTCGGAAGCAGGCGCTTCTTCCGAAGCAGCAGCAGGCGGTGCATCCGGCGGAGCGTCAGCCTGAGGCGGAACGGGTTGCGCATCTTGCGGAACCGTCGGCGGTTCAGGCTGCGGAGCCGCAGCGCTCGCGCCAACCGGGGCTACGCGCCACACGCTGTTGCCGACATCGTCGGCGACCAGCAGCGCGCCAGCCTTATCGATGGCGACGCCGACCGGACGCCCCTGCGCGTTGCCTTCGGCATCGAGGAAGCCCGTCAGGAAATCCTGGGGGGGACCCGAGGGCTTACCGTCCGTGAACGGAACGAAGATCACCTTGTAGCCGCTGCGGGGCTCGCGGTTCCACGAACCGTGCTGACCGACAAACGCGCCATTCACGAAGTTCGCACCCAGTAGCTGGCCAGTATTGAAGGCGAGGCCGAGCGAGGCCGTGTGCGGTCCCAGCGCATAGTCGGGCTTGATGGCTTTGGCGACGAGGTCAGGCTTCTGCGGCTGCACGCGCTCATCGACAATCTGCCCGTAATAGCTGTAGGGCCAGCCATAGAAGCCGCCGTCCTGCACCGATGTCATGTAGTCCGGCACAAGGTCGGGGCCGATTTCGTCGCGTTCGTTCACCGCGACCCACAGCGCTTTGCTCTGCGGGTTCCAGGAGAGTCCGTTCGGGTTGCGAAGTCCCGATGCGAACAGGCGGGTCTGCCCGGTCTTGGGATCGACTTCGAGAACCGCGGCGCGGTTCTCTTCGATGTCCATGCCGTTCTCGCCGATATTGCTGTTCGAGCCGACGGTCGCGTAGAGCTTCAATCCGTCCTCGCTCGCGATCAGATCCTTGGTCCAATGGTGATTGAGGCCGGCTGGCAGGTCTGCGACCTTGGTCGCCTGTGCGGTGATCTTCGTGTCCCCTTCCTTGTAGGGGAAGCTCACGATTGCATCGGCATTAGCCACGTAAAACGTCTCGCCCACGAGCGCCATGCCGAAGGGCGAGTTCAGGCCTTCCAGAAACGCGCTGCGGGTTTCGGCCGTGCCGTCGCCATCCGCGTCGCGCAGAAGAGAGATACGGTTGGCGCTCGGCACGCCTGCACCCGCCGACTTCATGACCAGGCCCATCACCCAGCGCTTAATGCCGGTGTCGCTGCCCTCGGGTTTTGGAGGGGCGTTCGTCTCGGCGACGAGAACATCGCCGTTGGGCAGCACATGCATCCAGCGGGGATGGTCGAGGCCGGTCGCAAACGCGTTCACCGCAAAACCGTCCGCCGGTTCCGGCTTCTTGCCTTCAGCCCACACGCTCGCGGGCGCGATGTTGACCGTCGGGAACAAGGATTCGCTAGGCTCGGGAAGCACCGGATCGGGGCCATAACCCTTCTCGATCGGAACGGTGGCTTCCTCCCCGCAACCCGAGAGGCTGAGCGCAAGCAGAACCGAAGCGAGGCCGTTGAAAATCAGGCGGAACATGTAGACAACTCCAAATGTCTTGCAGATTCGATCAACCTGCCAGACGGAGTTGCGGTTCCGCGTCAGCCAAACCGGCCGGCGGCCATGTCGGCTTCGATCCGCTTTTCCAGATCGACAAGGTCTTGCGGCAGCGGCATGCCGAACGCGCGCATCTCGTTCAGCTTCTCGCGCACCTGCTGATAGAGCTCCGGCAGATCCTCTGGCTGGTTCTCCATCTGATTGAGCAGCAACGAGAGTTCGGCCTGCAGATCTTCGAACGCCATCGGATATCTCCCTGTTCGGCGGATCATCTTCGGAATGCGCGGTTTGAACAAGCGGTCGTTGCGGTGGCATCCCGCGTTGCGGCACGCAACGCTTTCGGGCATTAGATCGCGGTGACTTCAGGTAAATCGTTCTGCTGTCGTGCAAGTGACGGCGGAATCCGGGGCCGCTATGAGATCCAGCTATGGGCTGCGCACGAAGCAGCCAACGAAGACGCAAGGATCGCCGATCATTGGCTTTCTCTTGGCGATTGCGTTCGCGTTCGTCATGGGCATCGCCGTGTCCGGCGCGCTCACCGGCGTCTACTCCGTTCCCGGCCGGACGCTCAGCGTCCAGACCGTGCAGAAGATCAACGCCGCCGCCATGGCGGCCGGCTTTGCCGCCATCATTGCGTGGCTGCTGCAGCACTTTGCCGCCCACCGCGCGGCGTTCGTACGATTCGTCTACGGGTTCGTCGTCTATCTCCTGAGCTTCGCGTCGATGGGCGGCCTCGTGAACGCGATCCGGAGCTACGCCGCGCAGCCGACCAGCGACTGGAGCTTTTCGGCGCTGTACGGAACGTCGATGAACCAGTTCTACACTTTCGCGCTCGATCTGCTGTTCCCGCCCCCGGCTGTCCTCGCCGCGCTTCTGTGCGCTGCCGGACTCTATCTCGCGATTTTCGGTCCGATCCGGCATGGACGGTAGGACAGTAGGTTGACCCCGCTCCCGCCCCTTAGGACCGCCTCCCCGGCCCTCCCCGTCCCGGCGGGAGCGGGTCTTGCCAGCGTGCGTCCCCGATGATCCCCCGCTATACACGCCCGGAAATGGCGGCGAACTGGTCGCCGGAAACACGCTTCAGCTTCTGGCTTGAAATCGAGACGCTCGCCGCCGAAGCCATGGCCGAGCTCGGCACGATCCCGCGCGAGGCCGCCGAAGCGATCCGCAAGCGCGGGGCTTTCGACATCGCCCGCATCGACGAGATCGAGGCGGAGGTGAAGCACGACGTCATCGCGTTCCTGACCAGCGTCGCCGAGCATGTGGGGCCGGAAGCCCGTTTCATGCATCAGGGCATGACCTCGTCGGACGTGCTGGACACCTGCTTCAACGTCCAGCTTGTGCGGGCGGCCGACCTGTTGATTGTGGGGCTCGACCGGCTGCTCGCTTCGCTCAAAACGCGCGCGCACGAACACAAGCTCACACCGACAATCGGGCGCAGCCACGGCATCCACGCGGAGCCGACGACGTTCGGGTTGAAGCTCGCCTTTGCCTATGCCGAGTTCGATCGCGCGAAAGCGCGCATGATCGCGGCCCGCGAAGAGGTCGGGACCTGCGCGATCTCCGGCGCGGTCGGCACGTTCGCTAATGTCGATCCGCGCGTTGAGGCCTATGTCGCAGAGAAGATGGGACTGAAGTCCGAACCCGTCTCTACCCAGATCATTCCGCGCGACCGTCACGCCATGTACTTCGCGACGCTCGGTGTCATCGCCAGTTCGCTCGAACGGCTGGCGACGGAGATCAGGCATCTTCAGCGGACGGAAGTTCTGGAGGCGGAGGAGTATTTCTCGGCGGGACAGAAGGGCTCGTCGGCCATGCCGCACAAGCGCAACCCGGTGCTGACGGAAAACGTGACGGGGCTCGCGCGGCTCGTGCGCGGCTATGTCATTCCGGCAATGGAAAACGTCGCGCTCTGGCACGAGCGGGACATCTCGCATTCATCCGTCGAACGCATGATCGGGCCGGACGCAACGGCGACGCTCGATTTCGCGATTCACCGCATGGCTGGCGTGATCGAGAAGCTGGTCGTCTACCCGGACCGGATGCGCGCCAATCTCGATCGGCTCGGTGGCCTCGTCCATTCGCAGCGCGTGCTGCTGGCGCTGACCCAGGCCGGGGTCGCGCGCGAGACGGCCTATCGACTCGTGCAGCGCAACGCCATGAAGGTCTGGAACGAAAATGCCAGCTTCCTCGATGAACTTCTGGCGGATGAAGATGTCCGCGCCGCCTTGGACGAACAGGCGATCCGTAGCCTGTTCGACCTCGATCACCACATGCGCGGCGTAGACGCGATCTTCGCCAGGGTGTTGGGCGAAGCCTAAGTTTCTATCTCAGGCTGCGCTTCCCCAGTCCTCTCGAATCGCCAAGCCGTGGCGGCCCGAGCCGCGGGCTTACGCGCAATCCCCGATAGCCATGATAGCCGTACGGACGGTAGCTGTAACGCGATCGAGCGCCGCGCCTGTAGGCGGGCCCGTAATCGTAGGGGTCGAGTTGCGGAGCCACACCCCTCACGTGCCGGCGGGGGACTTCAGGAACCAGCGTCCGCCGTGTCTCCTGATAATCGCCGCTGGGATTTGCTACCAATCGCCCAGTATCGATCAGGACGCGATCCGCGCCGGGTGTGGATCGCAGGGTCGGGCCGGGAACGCTCAGCGCCTCAGCACCGGTTGCGCCAAAGAGGGCAAGCCCGCCCGCCAATATCGTTGCTCTGATTCCTGCCATTTTCCGAGCCTCTCCGAACCCGGCAGATCGGCCAGCGAAGCTCTCGCCGGCCGGCCTGCACTACTTATTTAGGTATCGTGCGCATGATCGCTAGCGACCTCCGCCGCCACGGCCGCCACCACCGCCGCTGAAGGCAGCGCCGCTACCGGAGGCGCGACCGCCGCTGAATGCAGCGCCGCCCCCGCCGCCGCCACGAAATGCCGGCCCCCGCGACACGCTGCCACCGCCGGCGAACCTGCCGCCGGAACCGTCGCGACCCACGCGGTCACCGCCACCCCGGCCTATCCGGTCGCCGCCGCGATTCGCCCGGCCGCCTCGCATGTCGCCACGGCCTCTGATATCGCCGCGTCCGGCATAGCCGCGATTGCCGCGGCGATATCCGCCACGATAGTCCCCGCGTCCGCGATGATTGTAGCCGTAACGCCCTCCGCCGCGGCGATAGCCATAGGACGGATAATAGCCGTAGGTGTACGCATAGGACGGGTAGTCGTCGTCGTACCCATAGTAGCCGTCGTCGTAATCGTAATCGTCATAGTAACGGGTGGTGTAGCGCTGTCGGACTGCGCCGCGTCTGCCGCCCGCGAGATAGGACGCGCTGGCGAAGCCCTCGCGGCCGCGATACGCAACCGAGCACCAGCTTCCCGAGCATCCGCCGACGTTCACGTTGCCGCCTGCCGGGATCGTGGCTACGACAGGATAGTTCGTACCCGGGCCAGACCGTATATTTAGAGGGGCTTCAGCTATGGCTGCGGCCGAAGCCGTGGCCGAGCCGGCGAGGATGGCCGCTGCAAGGCCGAGGGTTCGGAAGTAACGCATGACGCATCCTTGGTTTGCAAATTGCGGATTGCGCGAGCGGGACCGCACCCCAGCTCGCGTCTCCACTGGCCAACCGTCCACGGACCCCCTTCGTTCCGCCCCGCCGATTACGAATGCGTCAGACGCAATCACTCAAGGTCAGGCTCGGAACTCGCGCACGATTTCGTGCGCGGATCGCGCCAGCCAGCCGATATCGGCGCCCACCGCGATGACATCCCAGCCCTTGGCGATCAGCGGCCGGGCATAATCGATATCGTTCGCGAAAATGCCCGCGATGACCTTCTGCGCGCGGCAGCATTCGTGGATTCTGTCGAGCGCTTCCGTCACTGCGGTCGCCCTTATGTCCGGCCGTCCGATCATGGAGATCGCAAGATCATTCGGGCCCACCAGCACCATGTCGATTCCGGGCAGAGCGAGGATGGCGTCGAGGCCGGTGATCGCCCCCGTCGTCTCGATCTGCGCGCACGCGATGGTCCAGTCGTTCGCGGTATCCGGCGCGTACGCAAACTCCGCGACGGGACTGGCTCGATATGCTCCCCAGCTCCGGCTTCCGAGTGGCGGATATTTCACTTCGGCCACGAACCGCGCGGCGGCGTCCGCCCCTTCAATCATCGGACAGACAATGCCCTGAGCACCCGCGTCGAGTGCGCGCCCGACAAGCCCCTGCTCATTGGCCGCGACGCGCACCAGTGCCGGCAGGCCTGCGGCGCGCGCGGCCGTCAGTTGAGCTAGAAGTTCGGCGGAGCCGCCGGTTCCGTGCTGTTGGTCGATTACCACAAGATCGAAGCCGGCGCAGCCCATGAGCTCGATCGAAAGCGACGATCCCAGCGACGCACTGTCAGGAGCGGCTGGCCGCTTTTCAGCCGTTCTCGAAGATATCCCGCTTCCACGGGCTACCCTACCCCGCGGCCTTTTCCTTCTCGATCTGACCCGCGGCCTCGATCAGGAGGTCGGCCATCCTGCGCCGGATCTCTTCGTCCGATTCATCGACGCCCTTCTCGTCGAAATCCTTGCGCAGCTTGCGGAACACGTCCTCGTCGCCAGCTTCCTCGAAATCAGCCTTCACGACGGAGCGCGCATAGGTCTGAGCATCGTCGCCTGAAATGCCCATCTTCTCCGCCGCCCACAGGCCTACGAGCCGCGCACGCCGCGCATTCGCCTTGAAGCGCAATTCCTCATCTTGGGCGAATCTCTGCTCAAACGCCTTTTTGCGGTCGTCGAAACCGGCCATGCACTGCCTCCTCGATGAAATAGCGGCGCTTCCGCCGCGCGCCGCCTGTGTTGTGATCGGCCGTTGCATAGACCGGCATCCGGGCCAGATCAACCTGGGCTGGATGCGGCGATTGTTTCCCCCGGCTCGTTCGGATAGGTTCCGGCTGGCCCCCTGAGAGCCCCGATTCCTTAGATGGGTAAGAAGTACGACTGCAAAGCCTTCGGGCGATGCGCCTTTTCCCAGTTTCCGCGAGAGGCTATCCGATGAACCGTCGCCGCCGCATTTATGAAGGCAAGGCGAAAATCCTGTACGAAGGCCCTGAGCCCGGCACGCTCGTACAGCATTTCAAGGACGACGCGACCGCATTCAACGCGAAGAAGAATGCGCAGATCGAGGGCAAGGGCGTTCTCAACAACCGCATCTCCGAGTACCTCTTCCAGCGTCTCGGCGAGATCAGCGTGCCGACGCACTTCATCCGCCGACTGAACATGCGCGAGCAACTGATCCGGGAAGTCGAGATCATCCCGCTTGAGGTCGTCGTGCGGAATGTGGCCGCCGGCTCGCTGTCGACCCGTCTCGGGCTCGAGGAAGGCGCGCAGCTGCCGCGCTCGATCATCGAATTCTATTACAAGTCGGACGAGCTTCAAGATCCGATGGTCTCCGAAGAACACATCACCGCGTTCGGCTGGGCGGCGCCCAACGAGATCGATGAAATCATGGCGCTGGCCCTGCGCATCAACGACTTCCTCTATGGGCTCTTCCTCGGCGTCGGCATCAAACTGGTGGACTTCAAATGCGAGTTCGGACGGCTGTACGAAGAGGACATGGTTCGCATCGTGCTTGCCGACGAGATTTCTCCCGACTGCGCGCGGCTGTGGGACATCGAGACCCAGGACAAGATGGACAAGGACCGTTTTCGCCGCGACATGGGCGGGCTGGTCGAGGCCTATCAGGAGGTCGCGCGGCGGCTGGGAATCCTCATCGATAATCCGGTGCGCCCGAAGACCGGCCCTGTGCTGGTCCAGTCCAAATAGGACGAGGCATGAAGGCGCGCATTCACGTTACCCTGAAGCCTGGCGTGCTCGATCCGCAGGGCAAGGCGATCGCGCATGCACTTCATGCGCTGGGATTTTCCGATGTCGCGGATGTGCGACAAGGCAAGTTCATCGAGGTGGAGCTGGCTGAGCACGACGAGGCTGCCGCCAAAGCCAAGCTCGACGCCATGTGCCGGCAACTCCTCGCGAACACGGTGATCGAAAACTACAGCTACGAGATCGCGGCCGCCTGATAGCGCATTTCGCGGGTGACAGCGCATGAACGAGGTCCTCGTCCTGCGCCACGTTCAGTTCGAGGATCTGGGCGCATTCGCGCCCGTGCTCGAAAGACGTTGCGGCGCGATCGCGATCCACGACGTTGGCGTGGACGATCTAAACAAACGCGATGCGGTGGAGCCCGACCTGCTGATTGTGCTCGGCGGCCCCATCGGCGCGTACGAGAACGGGACCTATCCATTCCTCGCCGAGGAGACGCAGTTCATCGCGCAGCGGCTTGCGGCCCATCGTCCGACACTCGGTATCTGTCTCGGCGCGCAACTGATCGCTAGGGCGGCAGGCGCGCGCGTCTATCCTTCGGGCGTGAAGGAAATCGGCTTTGGTCCGATTACACTAACAGACGCGGGACACGCCTCCTTCCTCGCGCCCTTCGAGCACGATCCCATCACGCTGCACTGGCACGGCGACACATTCGATCTGCCGGAGGGCGCGACGCTGCTGGCCTCGACGGACCTTTGCGTCAATCAGGCCTTCGCCATCGGCAAGAATATCGTCGGCTTCCAGTTCCATCCCGAGGCGCGCGGGCCCGGCTTCGAGCGCTGGCTGATCGGCCATGCGGTCGAGTTGGCGGCAGCCGGCGTCGACGTTCCGAAGTTGCGCAGCGATGCAGGACTTTACGGCCCGAGACTGGCCCGCAAGGCCGAAGCCGTCCTCAACCTCTGGCTGGATGGCGTGGACAAGTGACGCAGCGTCATTGCCGGGCTTGTCGTGCGCATTCATAACCACCATCGTTCGTCCCAAATTCGTCATTGCGAGCGAAGCGAAGCAATCTAGGTTTCTTGTTTCTCTGGATCGCTTTGGCCTTTGGCCTCGCAACGACGCGGAGCGGAAATTGCGTCCATGAAAACCGCCGTCATCGTCTTTCCCGGATCGAATTGCGATCGCGACGTCGCCGTCGCGCTTGAGGCCGCGACCGGCGCGGAACCGCAGATGGTCTGGCACGGCGAGAGCGGCCTGCCCCCGACCGATCTCATCGTCCTGCCGGGCGGTTTCTCCTATGGCGACTATTTGCGCTCCGGCGCGATGGCAGCGCATTCGCCGATCATGCAGGACGTGAAGCGCCGCGCGGATCAGGGCACGCCCGTGCTCGGCATCTGCAACGGCTTCCAGATGCTGACCGAAGCCGGGCTCCTGCCCGGCGTCCTGATGCGCAACGCCTCACTGCGATTCATCTGCCACGACGTCACCTTGCGCATCGACCGCGCCGATACGCCGTTCACGGAGGGTTACGCCAAGGGCCATATTGTCACCTGGCCGATCGCGCACAAGGACGGAAATTTCTTCGCCGATGACGAGACGCTGGACCGCATCGAAGGCGAAGGGCTAGTCGCGCTGCGCTATGTCGACGATTCCGGCGCCGCGACCGATGAGGCGAACCCTAACGGCTCGCGCAACAACATCGCCGGCCTTATCAACGCGCGCTGCAACGTGCTCGGCATGATGCCGCATCCCGAACGCCTCGCGGACAAGGCGCTGGGCGGCACAGACGGGGCGGCGATGTTCGCCGCGATCGCGAGGACGCTCAATTGAGTGGCGCGCTGAAGGCCGCGCAGCGTAGCTCGGGGATAACCCCGGCTCTCGTCGCCGAGCACGGGCTGAAGCCCGACGAGTACGACCGCCTACTCGGCATCTTGGGGCGCGAACCGACGCTAACCGAGCTCGGCATCTTCTCCGTCATGTGGTCTGAGCACTGCTCCTACAAATCCTCGCGCGTGTGGCTGTCGAAGCTCCCGACCAAAGGTCCGCAGGTGATCCAGGGCCCCGGCGAAAATGCCGGCGTCGTCGATATCGGCGGCGGGCTCGCCGCCATCTTCAAGATGGAAAGCCACAACCACCCCTCCTTCATCGAGCCCTATCAGGGCGCGGCGACCGGCGTCGGCGGCATCATGCGCGACGTGTTCACCATGGGCGCGCGCCCTATCGCCAACATGAACGCACTTCGCTTCGGCGCGGCGGATCATCCGAAGACCCGGCATCTCGTGTCGGGCGTTGTCTCCGGCATCGGCGATTACGGCAACTGCATGGGCGTGCCGACCATCGGCGGCGAGACCAATTTCGATCCCCGCTACAACGGCAACATCCTCGTCAACGCCATGACGGTCGGGCTCGCGCGCACCGACCGCATCTTCTATTCGGCCGCGAAGGGCGTCGGCCTGCCCGTGGTCTATGTCGGCTCGAAAACGGGGCGCGACGGCATCCACGGCGCGACCATGGCCTCGGCCGAGTTCGACGATGCTTCGGACGAGAAGCGCCCGACCGTGCAGGTAGGCGATCCGTTCACGGAGAAGCTGCTGCTCGAAGCGTGCCTCGAACTGATGGAAGGCGACGCGATCATCGCCATCCAGGACATGGGCGCGGCGGGCCTCACCTCCTCCTCGGCCGAAATGGCGGACAAGGGCGGCTCGGGCATCGCGCTTGATCTCGACAAGGTGCCGCAGCGCGAGACCGGCATGACCGCCTACGAGATGATGCTGTCGGAAAGCCAGGAGCGCATGCTCATGGTGCTGAAGCCGGGCTCCGAGGCCCGCGCCGAGGCGATCTTCCGCAAGTGGGAGCTCGACTTCGCCGTGATCGGCATCACCACCGACACGGGCCGGCTGGTGGTTCGCCACAAGGGTCAGATCGAGGCGGACATTCCAGTCTCGGGCCTTGGCGATGCCGCCCCGCGCTACGAACGACCGTTTGTGCGGAAAGCGCCACCTGCCCCGCTCGATCCCGCGTCCGTGCCCGCGCCGAACTCCATCCTCGGCGTGCTGGAAACCATGATGGGCTCGCCCAATCTCGCCTCGCGGCGCTGGATCTGGGAACAGTACGACCACATGGTGATGGGCGACACGGTAGTGCGCCCGGGCGGCGAT
>JBKJVQ010000178.1:0-5117 GCA_046717125.1 Methyloligellaceae bacterium | reverse complement strand
CGCAGGATCCCGTGCTGTTCGACGACACGCTGCGCGCAAACATCGCCTATGGCTCGACCGGGGTCGACGATGCAGCGGTTATTGCGGCCGCCAAGGCTGCCGCGGCTCACGAATTCATCGAGAAGTTGCCCCATGGCTACGATACGCGCGCGGGCGAAGCAGGCGTTTCCCTGTCCGGAGGCGAACGCCAGCGCATCGCCATCGCGCGCGCGATCTACAAGAACGCGCCGGTGCTGCTGCTTGACGAACCGACCTCCTCGCTCGACTCCGAGGCTGAGGCCAAGGTGCAGAAGGCGCTCGAACAGCTCATGCGCGGCAAAACCGTGCTGATGATCGCGCACCGGCTTTCGACCGTGCAAAAGGCCGATCTGATCTGCGTCATCGATCATGGACGCATTCTGGAAACGGGCCGGCACGACGAGCTGGTTGCGAAGGGCGGCCTGTATACGCGTCTGCACAAGACACAGTTCGGCATTACGGGCGCAGAGGAAACGCCGGTCGAACCAAGGCGCGCAGCCGCGGTCGCCGGCGAGTAGAGTAAGGGGCGGAGCAGGACGCCGAACAGTGTGAAGCGGTTTTCGGACGACATCATGCTCAACCTATGTGAACCGATCACGTTCATGACTTGGGGTGTTAACCCCAAGTCATCTTGATCTGCCGCGATGTTGAAGCGTCTGTCGCGCTCGAAGATGGCGATACGCGTCGCGGCGTCGGCGCTGCATGGCTGGGTACAGCTGGTCTGGAAAACCGGCCGCTTCGTCCATGACAGACGGCAGACAGACGACAAAATCCTGCAAAACCATCCGCAGATCGTTGCGACCTGGCACGGCCAGTTCCTACTGACGGTGAAGACCAACCCCGAAGAACGCGCCGCGCCGATCACCGTGATCGCCTCGCGTCACCTGAACGGCGAGGTCGCGGCCCAGATGCTGCACCGCTTCGGCGTGAAGACGGTGCGCGGCGCGGGCGCGCAGGGCCGCACGAAGAAGGACTATGGCGGCGCGGCTGCCTTGCGCGGCGCGGTGCGTGCGCTGGCCGATGGCGACAGCATCGTCATGACAGCCGATGTACCGCCCGGCCCCGCGCGCGTGGTGGGCGAAGGCATCGTGACGCTGGCCCGCCTGTCCGGACGGCCCGTCGTCCCGGTGGCGGTCGCGACCAAGCGCTTCTGGGCTTTCTCGTCCTGGAGCCGGTTTACGATCAACATGCCGTTTTCGCCGCTCGCCACCGTCATCGCCGATCCGATCTTCGTCGATCGGGAAGCGGGCGCCGTGGCAAAAGAGCGGGCGCGGTTGGAGATCGAACGCAGCCTGAACGATGCCACGGGGCGCGCCTACGCCATGGTGGGCGCGACCGATCCGATGGCAACCGAAACGTCCAAGCCTTCCGCTCGCTCGGGCCTCGCCCTCTATCGCGGCCTGACACATGCCGCGCGCCCTCTGGCGCCGGCGCTGCTGCGCATCCGGCAGTGGCAGGGGAAGGAGGACGCCGCGCGCCGCCACGAGCGCTACGGAATGTCAGCGCGCGAACGCCCGGACGGATTTGTCGCGTGGTTTCACGCCGCGAGCGTCGGCGAGACAATGGCGGTCATGCCGCTGATCGACGCTCTGCGCCAGAGCGACCCCGGCCTCAAGATCCTCTTGACGACGGGCACCGTCACATCAGCGGGGCTCGCTAAGGCGCGCCTCCCACAGGGCGCGATCCACCAATACGTGCCGCTCGATCACCCGGCCTATGCGATGCGCTTTTTCAATCACTGGCGACCGGACATCGCGCTGTTCGTGGAAAGCGAGATCTGGCCCAATCTGCTGGCGGAGGCGAATGCGCGGGGCGTACCCCTGGTTCTCGTCAACGGACGTATGTCGCGCTCTTCACTGGAGCGCTGGCGCAAGCGGCCTTCGATGAGCCGCCCGCTCTTCTCCAGCTTCGACCTCGTCCTCGCCCAGAACGAGCGGTTGGCCGAACGATTCTCTGAGCTCGGCGCTCTGGACGTACGCGCGATCGGCAATCTGAAATTCGATGCCCCCCGTCCTCCCGCCGATCCCGGCCAGCATCAAGTTCTGGAGTCGGCCATCGGCGGCCGCACCGTGTTCCTCGCCGCGAGCACCCATGCGGGAGAGGACGAGCTCGTCGCCGATACGCACCGGAGTCTCGCCGCGCAGCGCAACGGCCTCCTGACCGTGATCGTGCCCCGGCATCCGCCACGCGCCCCGCAGATCGACGCGGTGCTGCGGCAGCGCGGACTTCGCACTGCGCTGCGCTCGCAAGGCGCATCGCTAAACGGCGCAACGGACATCTACATCGCCGACACGATCGGTGAGCTGGGACTGTTCTACTCGCTCGCCGATGTGGCTTTTATCGGGGGATCGCTGGTGCCGCATGGCGGGCAGAACCCGGTCGAGGCGATCAAATGGGGCGCGGCGGTCCTGACCGGTCCGCACAGGAACAATTTCCGCGATACCTATGACGCATTGATCGCATGCGGCGGATGCCGGCAGGTGAACGACAGAAACGAGCTCGAGCGGGAGACGGCTGCGCTGCTTGACGATCCGGAATCGCGCGAGGCCATGCAGTTGCGGGCAAATGATGCGATCGAGGCCATGGGCGGGGCGCTCGACATCACCCTCCAGGCGCTCGCGCCGTTTCTTCCAAGGAAGACCGAGAGCAGCCATGCGCCTTGAGACGCCGGCCTGGTGGTACGGCTCCGGCGTCGTCCCTTGGCTGCTTTCGCCGCTTGGCGCGCTATACGGGGCGATCGGCGCGCGCCGCATGGCGCAAGCTCCGCACCATCGTTCCGCCCTGCCCGTTATCTGCCTCGGCAATTTCACGGCGGGGGGCGGCGGCAAGACCCCCGCGACCATCGCGCTGGCCCGCATGTTGAATGGCATGGGCGAAAACCCGGCGATCCTCAGCCGCGGCTATGGCGGGAAGGAAAAAGGGCCCATCGACGTCAGACCCGAAGACCGGGCCGAGGATGTCGGCGACGAGCCGCTGCTCCTGGCGAGCGCCGCGCGCACCATCGTCGCAGCAGACCGAGCCGCCGGAGCCAAGTTTGCCGAAAACAGCGGCGCGAGCGTGATCCTCATGGACGATGGATTTCAATCACCGGCCCTGGCGAAGGATCTCTCCCTGATCTGTGTGGATGCAGGCGCGGGCGTCGGCAACGGCCGGAACATACCCGCCGGCCCGTTGCGCGCGCCGCTCGACCGGCAGATCGCGCATGCGAGCGGCATCGTACTGATCGGCGAGGGCGACCGTGCGGTGACCGTTCTACGCGCCGCCGCTTCGCGCAATCTGCCGGTACTCAAAGCGCGGCTTGAACCCGTCAGCGATCCGCGTTGGCTCACGGTGTTGCCAACGGTAGGCTTCGCCGGCATCGCCCGGCCGGAGAAATTCTTCCGGACACTGAAAAAATTCGCTCGCGTCGTCGAAACCGTACCGTTCGCGGATCACCACGCTTACACCGCCAAAGACGCGGACATGCTGCTGAAAAGCGCGGCAGGGAAGAAGGCAATGCTGGTGACGACTGAGAAAGACTGGGTGCGTCTGCCACAGGATGACGGGCCGCTGGGCGAGCTGCGGCATAAATCGCGGCCGCTCAATATGCAGCTCGTGTTCGAGGAGCCTGACCGCTTGCAGGAGATGGTGACCGATACGCTCAACCGCGTGCGGGCAAGTGGCAGGACTTAGCCCGATAAAAGTCAGGCCGGCTTGCGCAGAACGATGTGCCGGTAGCGGTCGAGCGAGACTTTAGCATCCGCGTAAGGCTCCTGAAGCTCGACGCTCCAGTAGCGCAGCTCCTCGAGCGGGATCGGCCTGCCCGTCACCGCGCAAAGCACGAAATCGCCCGGTGCGAGAATATGAAACTCGCCATCGGCGTATCTGAGCCGCGCCTCGCGGCCATGCTGCGGCCTGCGTTCGAACCTGTTCATGCCACCCATTCCAGAACTGTCATGCCAACCTTACCGGCAAAGCGCGGGACTTGGAATCGCGCTTTCAAAGCTCTCGACCACGATGTCATCGCGATCAAAGCAAAGTCCCTTGCCCGCTCGGTGCAATCACTTTTCGCTTCGGCCTCGCCTGTGGCGGCGCCGATGCCGCGCTATCTGCACAGGCGTCGATGCGTCCATCCGCGAACTGAATCGCGAGCGCCTCGCCGCCGCCGACAGACGACGCACGGCGAACCATGCGTCCGTCTGAATCGTAGACGAGCGCATAACCCCGGTTGAGCACGGCTTGATAGCCGAGCGCGTCGAGCAGTTTGGCCTGCGCGTCGAGTCTACCCTGCCGCAACAGGACAAATTGACGGATCGCCTGCGAACCCCGGCGCAACGCCGTTTGCATCCGGTCGCGTCCCCGGCCGACGCCCTGCAAAAGAATCTGCGGACGCAGCCGCACGGCCTGCCGGTCGAGACGCCGATGATGCGCCTGCGCATTGGCGACGAGCGCACGACCGAGCCTTCCCGAGGCGGCATCGAATCGCTGGCGCGGCAACGCCAGCATGTCCGCAGGGCGCGGCAGTCCGCGCGCGAGTCCGCGGATCACTTGCCGTTTCCGGTCGACGGACTGCACGAGACATGCGCCAAGCCGCACCCCATGACCGGCGATGGCGACTATCAGATCCGCACGCACGGGCACAGCGCGTTCGGCGGCGGCGGTCGGCGTGGGTGCACGGTGGTCGGCGACAAGATCGATCAGGGTCCAGTCGGTCTCATGACCCACCGCCGAGATGACGGGAATGGCGCTGGCCGCAACCGCCCGCACCACGGTCTCCTCGTTGAAGCTCCACAGATCTTCCAGGCTGCCGCCGCCCCGCGCCACGATCAGGAGGTCTGGGCGAGGAACTGCGCCTCCCGGCGACATCGTGTTGAAACCGCCAATCGCCTCCACGATTTCGGCCGCCGAGGTCTCACCCTGCACGCGAACAGGCCAGACCAGCACATGGCGCGGAAACCGATCCGACAGGCGATGCAGGATGTCCCGGATGACCGCGCCGGTCGGCGAGGTGACGACGCCGATGACCCGCGGCAGGAACGGTAGGGGCCGCTTGCGCTCGGCATCGAAGAGGCCCTCGGCCGCCAGCCGGCGCCGCCGCTCGTCGAGCAGCGCCGTCAGGG
>JBKJVQ010000177.1:0-2839 GCA_046717125.1 Methyloligellaceae bacterium | reverse complement strand
CTTCCGGCGGTGCGCAGCTACACGCTCTACCGGCTCGAATGCGCCATGCGGTCGAGCGCGGTGCTCGGCTTCATCGGCCTGCCGACGCTCGGCTTCCAGCTCGACACGTTCTTCAAGCAGGGGTCCTACAGCGCCGCCGCCGCCGTGCTCATCATCTATTTCACGCTGATCGCGACGATCCGCATCTGGGTGCAGCGGCCGCTCATACCGGTTTATCTGATTGCTTCTGTCGCAGTGCTGATCGCCTATGGCGGGCCCCCAATCGCCGGCTCGAGCCTGATCAGTTTCATTACCCAGGACATCGTCCCCGCGCCTCTGCGCAACGGCGATCTGCTCGATGCCGCGACATGGCAAAGGCTGTGGGACTGGATCGCGGCTCTTTCGATCACTCAAGCCGTGCCCGGCGCATGGGCGACGCTGTTCGTCGGTCAGATCACGCTCGCGCTCACCGGCCTCATCGCGCTGGCGAGCTTTCCACTGATCGTGCCGCGGCTGGCGGGGCGGATTGGCGCGGTGTTCGGCCATATCGGCCTCGTGGTCGGGCGCTCGACCCCGGAATACATGCTGGCCTATCTGCTGCTGCAGATCTTCGGCCCGTCCATGCTGCCCGCGATCCTCGCGCTCGCCTTGCATAACGGCGCGATCATTGGACATCTGATGGGGCGGCACGCCGATGAGACCGTACGTACACTGAGGATCGACGCGCCGGGCGGCTCGAACCTCTATCTCTATGAGCTGCTGCCGCGGATGTACGGCCAGTTTCTCGCGCTCTGCCTCTATCGCTGGGAGATCATCCTGCGCGAAAGCGCGATCCTCGGCATTCTCGGCATCGCGACGCTCGGCTTCTATATCGACAGCGCCATCGCCGAGATCAGGCTCGACCGCGCCATGTTCCTGATCGTCGTCACGGCCGCGATCACGCTCGGTGTTGACGCGCTGTCGCGAAGCCTGCGCAAACGCCTGAAGCTGAAATCCGTCGCTGCGACGTGCTAGCGGGAATTTGCGAATTTGCTGGCTTGCGAAGGCGAGGGCAGCGAACGAATGCCGTAAATTTCGATGATGCCCTTTCCCTTGATGTCCAGTTTGCCGAGTGGGCTCCCCTCGAAATCCGAAGAGATGCGGTCCCAAATCGCTTTTGTGGTCGCAACGCTGCCCGGGGCGCTCATGCCGACGAGGCGGGCCGCGACATTCACGGTGTCGCCCCAGATATCGAACTGATAGCGCTCCTGCCCCACGACGCCTGCAACGACCGGCCCGCAATGAACGCTGGCGCAGACCTCCCAATCGAGATGGGTGTCGATCGACGCGGAGGTCATCTCGATCCCGCAACGCACGGCCGCGCCGACGGGATCGTCGGTTTGCTGCAGCAGCCCCGCCGCCGCCATGAAACCGTCGCCGATGGTCTTGATTTTTTCGAGACCGTGCTTGGCGGCGATTCGCTCGAAGATGACGAACAGCGAGTCGAGCCGAGAAATGACCTCTTCGGGCTCATGCCGGTCGCAATAGGCGGTAAAATTCGTCACGTCGCAGAACAGGACGGCGACGTTCTCGTAGCGCCTTGGGATCACCGTGCCGACCCTCCGGATCTCCTCGGCCGCAACCTGCGGCAGCAAGGCGTAGAGAAGCTGGTCCGTCTGATCCTGCGCCTCTTTTGCGTCCCTCAGCGCCTGCTGCAAGGCAAGCTGGATTCTCACCCGGGCGAGCACGAGCGGGGTCGAGAACGGTTTGTGGATGTAGTCCACCGCTCCGAGCGCGAAGCCTCGTTCCTCGTCGATCGCGTCGGTCTTCGCGGTAAGAAAGATCACGGGGATGTCCCGCGTGGCGGGATCCTGCTTCAGCCGGCGGCAGACTTCGAAACCGTCCATCCCGGGCATCATCACGTCGAGCAGGATGAGGTCGGGCTTTTCCGGGGCGGCGGCGATCGCGAGCGCCTTCTCGCCATTGGTGGCGATCTTGGTGCGAAACGGATCCTTCAGGATGCCCGAGACGGCCGCAACGTTCGTCGGCGTATCGTCGACGACAAGCAGAAGCTTCTTTTTGGGCTCGGTCATCACCCGCCTTCGAGATTCAACGCGTGCCGCGACGCGATCGCGGCAAGGCAGCTCATCGCCGCGGCAAAATCGTAATCAGTTACACAATCGGAAAGCGTCCGCATTTCGGCAGCGGTGAGGAGGCGGGCCAGCCGGGGCTGGGCTAAGCGCATGAAATCGGCCGCATCGCCGTCGTCAGTTTCGAGCAAATGTTTCAGCCGCTTGAGTGTGGCGATCCCCTCCTCCGGGCTCGCGCCTTGATCGTCGAACAATGTTTCGCCTTCAGGCAGGCGGGCGGCAATGGCGCCTAAAGCTGCATTGAGCGCTGAGGAAAGCGACGCTGTCGCTTCCTCCACGCCGTGTCCGGACCCGATCGATCTCTCCGAGCGCGCAGCGGCTTCCGAGAGACTGTCGATGCCGAGCGTCGCCGCTGCGCCCTTGAGCGAATGCGCCATGTGTTCGGCGGCGGTCGTGTCGCCTCCGCCAAGCGCAGCCTTTATCTGCTGCGCGGCCCCACGCTGCTGCTGCGCGAACCTCCGCAGCAGAGACTCATAACGCCCCCGGTCGCCGCCCGTATGTCTCAAGCCGGCACGTTCGTCGACTCCCGGTATGCCCAGTTCATGCGCGACCGTTCCGTCCCCAGCCTGGCGGGGGGCGGGCGGCGTGATCTGTGCGGCAGATTTGCCGCCGATCCAGCGTACCAGCACGCTGAATAACTGGTCGGGATCGATCGGCTTGGCGACATGATCGTTCATCCCCGCCGCAAGGCATCGCGCGCGATCGGACGCCATTGCGTTGGCCGTGATCGC
>JBKJVQ010000176.1:0-8109 GCA_046717125.1 Methyloligellaceae bacterium | reverse complement strand
CCGCAATGTAGCGTCCGATGGGAGCCTGCCGCCGGATGTGCCTCCCGAACAACGCGCATTCTTTCAACGCACGCCAGAGCTTTCGCTCGGCGTCTGTCATGCCGTTACGAAGGCGACGCGCCTGCTTGATGAGCCCAACCATCACGCCCCGCCGCCTGCCGTGTTGAGCCATGCCGCGCAGCAGGCCTTGGCGAGGTCGCGCACGCGCAGGATGTAGGACTGGCGCTCGGTGACGGAGATCACGCCGCGCGCATCCAAGAGGTTGAAGATGTGTGAGGCCTTGATGCACTGGTCGTAGGCGGGCAGCGCCATCGAATGGCGCTCGCCCTGATCGCCCGCACCCAGCAGCGCGCGACATTCGGCTTCTGCGTCGCGGAAGTGGCGCAGCAGGATCTCGGTATCGGCGTGCTCGAAATTGTGCCGCGAATATTCCTGCTCGGCCTGCAGGAAGACCTCGCCATAGGTGACTTTCGCGTCGCCTTCGCCGCCGTTGAAATTGAGGTCGTAGACGCGGTCGACGCCCTGCACGTACATCGCGAGGCGCTCTAGGCCGTAAGTCAGTTCGCCCGAGACGGGATTGCAGTCGAAGCCGCCGACCTGCTGGAAATAGGTGAACTGCGAGACTTCCATCCCGTCGCACCACACTTCCCAGCCGAGCCCCCAGGCGCCCAGCGTCGGGCTTTCCCAGTCATCCTCGACAAAGCGGATGTCGTGGTTGAGCGGATCGATCCCGATGGCGGCGAGACTGTCGAGATAGAGTTGCTGGATGTCCGGCGGCGATGGCTTCAGGATCACCTGGAACTGGTAATAGTGCTGCAACCGGTTCGGGTTCTCGCCGTATCGCCCGTCCTTGGGCCGGCGCGAGGGCTGCACATATGCCGCGTTCCAGGGCTTGGGGCCAAGCGACCTGAGCGTGGTTGCGGGATGGAACGTGCCCGCGCCGACCTCCATGTCGTAGGGCTGAAGGATGACGCAGCCGCGCGCCGACCAGAATTGCTGGAGCGCGAGGATCAGGTCCTGAAAGGACCGGTCCGGCCGGAGGCTTTCCGCAGGCGGAACCGCAGTCTGTGCCATGTCGTGAATGTGAAACTATCCGGCCGCGCCTTGCGCCGCCGCTCCGATTTGCGCGGACGCACGCTAATCGGTTTCGGCGCCGAACGGAACCCGGTTCGACGCGCCCCGCATAGCGCTCGCTGTTTTCCAGGCGGCACGGAACGCGCAAAGAAAAGGGGGCCCAGAAAATGGGCCCCCACAACGCAAACAACAGATGCAAATAGACTACGGCGCAGGTGTCGGGCTCTCGGCAGGCTTAACCTTCGTCTTGTCGCCTTCCTGCTTGACCTCGGACTGGTCTTTGGGCTGGTCCTCAGACTGTTTGGCTGCGTCGCCTACGGCCTCGGTCGGGCCTTGGCCTTCGCCCGGCTTGACTACCGTCTTGTCGCCTTGCTGCTGGGCGGCGTCGCCTGCCGGCGCAGCTGCGCCGCCAGCCCCCGGGGCCTCGGCTCCGCCAGCCGCCGGGGCTTCGCCATCCGGCTTCATTTCAGGCGTTGCCTCTCCGACGGCCTCTGTCGGGCTTTCATGGCCCGCCTTCTCGGAAGCCTCGCCGGCCTTTTTGTCCTTGTCGGCGCCTTCGACCTGCTCGCCTACGGCTTCAGTCGGGCCCTGACCTTCGCCAGGCTTGACTTGGGTCTTGTCGCTTTCGGCGCCAGCGAGTTGGTACTCACCGGAGCCGACCGACATCGCGGCCTGCTGCATGAGATCGGCTTTATCGCCGCATCCGCTTCCTGCGAATGCTGCCGTAGTCGAAAGCACGAGGGCACTGACCGAGCCAATCAACACATTACGCTTCATTAGGAGTTCCTCCTGGGCGTTTCCTGAACGGCGCCATTTTTTCAGCGCTCGTGCGCCGGGCGAAGCGCCTCGGCTGGCCCTCTCAAAACAGGGGCGGCAGGGAAAAGTTCCCAGTACTAAAGAGTTTCGGTTGGTCAGTGAGAAGAAGAGCGCCGCTCCGCTCTTGGGCGGTAAACGCCCGTTACGGGATCGGCTTCCAAGCGAATAGCGGCTTGATCCCGCTGCGATATTTCGTTCTCCGCAGCACGCAGGTCCGATGCAACGCGCTCCATCGCGCGGTTCACCGCGCGGACGCCGAGCCAAAGAACTCCGGTACCGAGGATGAAAACCACGACGGCCGGCATGAACAAAGCTCCCGCGTCACAGGCCGAAGCGGGCCCACAGGGCCCGAGCCTCGATCGATGATATCAGTTCGTCGCCGAAATGCGACACTGATGGCGCGGAGTCCGTTATGGACGGTGAGGCCGGGCCGCCGCGCAGGCGTGACAGGAGGCTCTGTTTCGGCTGGATCATCCTGAGCTGGACCTTGTCGCCGAACAGACTGCGCATCCGGCTGCGGACGTCATCGATGCCGTCGATCAGCCCGAGCCCCAGCGCTTCGCGGCCGGACCAGAATGCGCCCGTGAACAGTTCGTCGCCGTCGCCGCCCTTGAGCCTGTCACCGCGACGCTGTCTTACCAGACGGATGAACGTCTCGTGCACGTCCCGCTGCACCGCTTTCAGGCGTCCGACATCCTCCTCGCGTTCGGGCTGAAACGGGTCCAGCGCATATTTCTTTTCGCCGGCTGTATAGACGCGCCGTTCGATGTCGAAGCGGCGGATGAATTTGTCGAGGCCGAAGCTCGCAGACACCACGCCAATCGATCCTATGATCGAAGGTTCCTCAGCGTAAATCTCGTCGCCCGCCAGCGCGATCAGATAACCTCCGGATGCCGCGACATCCTCGGCAAACACGTAGACCTTGAGCTTCTTCTCGTCGGCCAGCGCGCGGATACGCTTGAAGATCAGGATCGACTGCGCGGCCGATCCGCCCGGCGAATTGATCTGTATGGCGACGGCTTTGGCGCTCGGCATGGCGAAGGCGCGCGAGATCGCGGAAGCGGCCGACGCGATGGTGAGACCGGGCCTGAGTGGCGTAACCGCGCCGATAGCCCCGGAAAAGCGCAGTACCGGAACGACGGGTCGCGGCTCGAACCAGCTGGCGGGTAGAACGCGATCAAGGTGAAGTCGCGCCCCGAGCGGCGCCAAATTCTGAAGCATGATGCCAAGATGGAGAGCCGCGCTCGCTATTCAAGCGCAGACGAGATTGGAGCTTCTTTCGGCGGTCGCGTTTCCAGAGCATCACCCAGAAAAAGCCTGCCCCGGACTTGATCCGGGGGGGGGACGAGCGGGAATCAATAACCAAAGCGCAATCTCGATTCGAACAAGATCGATTGCGCTTTAGTCGCCGTCGACAGTTCCGAGACGTTCCGCGAGACTCCCCCGGCGACTGAAGCCTCCGCCGATCCTGCGCAGCGCGCGAATGCGGCTCGACCGAGGGTCCTGCGGCTCCACCTCGGCTGTTTCGGCCGGCTCCGCCTGACGCGGCTCGACGACATCGAGCGGAGGGCGCGGCAAGGTCGTGACTTCGGCCATTTGCGGCCGGGCAGAGCCATCCATGATCTGGTCCGCAAGTCTCTGAATCTCAGCCATGAGATCTGCGGTTTCCTGCGCCTCGATTTGCTTGCGGCGGTGCAGCTCCTCGCGCAGCCGCGACAGCTCCGCGTTCAGCCGGCGCGGATCATCTGCGTTCTTCGGGTCGGATGCCGCCTTCATGGCGAGGCGCAGACGCTCCAGCTCCTCGGCGCGGCGTCGCGTCTCCTCCCGAGCGGCGGAGAGAGCGGCCGTCTGAGCCGCGTAGTCCAACTTGAATGCTTCCAGCTCGGCGTCGTTCGCGGCCATATCGGCATTGGTGCGCTGCATCTGGGCCTCAAGGTCGGGCAGGCGGCGATCGATCGTCTCCGACAGAACAAGGTTGGCGTTCTCGAGTTCCTGCGCGCGGCGCTTCTGAGCCGCGACCTCCCGCTCCAGCACGCTGACCGCCGCACGCCGCTTGTTCGCCTGGATAAGCTGCCGAACCTCTTTTTCCCTCGCCTTCTCGGCGATGGTTTCGAGGCGCTGCACCTTGAGCGCAAACTCCGCGCGCAACAGATCCTTGTCGGCCTGCATTTCCGAAAGCGTCGTGGGAAGAGTGGTCTCGACCCTGTGCCTGGTCATAGCCACGGTGCGCCGCCAGAAGGGGCGAGCAAAGATCAGCGCTACCAGGCATCCGATCAGGAAGCCCAGCGCGACCAGCATTACCATCTCAATCATGCACAGCTCCGGTCGCGCAATTGTCGCGCCCGCGCCGACACTGCCACCGCTTCGGCCATTTGACTAGAGCGCCTGCCGGTCAGAACGGGTTCCACGTGGGCGCTCGCGTAAACTTGAGGTATCCCACATTTGCACCAAGCCTCAGTCCCAGCCCCGATCTGATCGGCGCGACGACCTGGCTGCCGGAAGTCTGGAAGGTCAGTCCGATGCCGCCGATCAGATAGGCCGAACCGTCGACGCCGGCGTAAGCACGGTAAATGTCGCTTGGCGAACGAATATTGTAGACGAGGATCATCGTCTTGGAGCCTTCGGCGCCGAAATCGTATCCAAACGACGGTCCTTGCCAGAACACTTTGTGCTCGCCGGCGTCGCGCGTGTACATCGTGCCCTCGCCGTACCGGAGCCCGACGATAAGCGCGCCGCCCGCCTCCTCGCCCAGGATGTAGCCGTTGGGGCGTCCGAGGCGCGAAAACGCGTATTCGATGACCCGCGCGAGACCTATCGAGACTTTGCCGAAGAAGCGGTGCCCTGTTTCGTTGACTTCCTCGATCGAGAATCCGTCTTCCTGCGGCACGTCCGGGCCGCCATAGCGCTCGCCGCGATAGGGCTCGCCTTCGCGCTGCGATGGCGGATCGTAGCGTTCGCGCGGTGGTTCGTAATCCTGGTAGCGGTCCCGTTGCGCCCGATCACCCTCGCCGCGGCCGCTCGGCCGTATGTCCATCGGCTCGCCGGACTGCGCCATTGAAACGTTCGGCGCGCACAGTATCGCGAGCGCGATAAGGCACGCGGAAGCGGCTCTCCCGATCCTGAAGCCTGCCATGCTGGCGTTCCCCCGAACGCATGCGCATCGTGAACTCTGCGCGCAAGCCCGAGGATGCCCGCAAAAACGTGCCAAACTGTGGCGGAGTCCGTTCCGGGAATTTTAAGGCCGGACCGGTAGTCTCGCGCCATGCTGCTGTTTCGAACCATCTGTCTCCTGGTGCTCCTCTCGCTGGCCCTGCCGGCCGGCGCGCAGGAAAAAGCGGGGGTCTGGCGCGATCCCGCCACCGGTTACGCGATCGGCGGTTACGATCCGGTTGCGTTCCGAACGCGCGCTGCCGCCGTCAAGGGCCAACCGCGATTTGCGCATCGCTGGGGCGGCGCAGCCTGGGCGTTCGAGAACGAAGGCAACCGTGCAGCGTTCGCCGAAGCGCCACAGGTCTATGCGCCGCGCTTCTTCGGCTTCGATCCGATAGCCATCGCGCGCGGGACTCCGGCGCCGGGCGTGCCGATCCACTGGCATGTCGATGCTTCGGGGCTTTATCTGTTCTATCGCGCGTCAAACCGCGCGGCCTTCCTGGCCGATGCCGCGCGCATCGCCAAGGAGGCTGCCAACAACTGGCCCGTCGTTGGGGCGCAACTTGCGGGCGTGCGGGATCGCTGAAGCATAACTCCTTCAGGATTTTGGTTTGGCTCTCGGCGAGACCGCCAGTCCAAGAAACACGAGCATCGCCTGATTAAGACGCAGGAGGTCCTGGGCATCCAAACGACCGATGCGCTCTCCTATTTTGGATTTGGGAACGGTGGTCATCTTATCCACCATAAGGCGGCAGGGAGCGCGCAAGCCGTTGCGCTCATTAGGTTCGATCTCAAGCCGGAACAACGGCGCCTCTGTCGGATCGGTTGTGAAGGCGCAAACCGTGATCGATTCCGTCGCGTCGAAGCTGTCCTCCTGGACGATGACCACGGGCCGTGGCTTTCCCGTATAGGTCCCGCCCGATGCGGTGCAGATGTCGCCACGCCTCATCCATCTCTCCAATCCGTCACAACATCAATGAAAGTCTGGTCTTCTCGCGCATGGGCGCTCGCCGCGACTGCCAGTGACTGGCGATGGGCTTCCGAAAGAAACGCAGGTGCACGCACGTCAGGCACCCAGATTTGGATTGGACGCAGGCCCTGGCTGCGTAGTCGGTCACGATGCGCACGGACCTTTACCCGCGACGGCTTTGGCTCGGCAACCATTTGAAGCTCCATGATAGTTACATGTAACCTAGCAGGATTGCATGTGGGTGGTCAAAATTTCCGTTAGCCCTACGCACGCCCCCGATCTCCCCAGGCGATGAAGCCGGGATTGCGGAAGCCCCTCTCAGCGTGGCCGCATGTCAGCGCTTCGCCGGTCTCCGTCACGACAGTTCCGCCCGCAGCGGCGAGCACCGCCTGACCCGCCGCCGTATCCCATTCCATGGTTGGCGCCAGTCTCGGATAGACGTCAGCGTCACCCCGCGCGACCAGCGCGAATTTCAGAGACGAGCCCGCGTCCGTGCGGCGAACTATCGGCAATGTAGCAAGGAAATCCTCCGTCTCCGGGTTGATGTGCGAGCGGCTGGTCACGGCCACTAGCCCGTTCTCCGGAGCCTTGCGCACCCTGATCCGGCGCTCTGTTCCCGCGTCAGCGCCTAATGCCGATCCCGTCGCCTCAAGCGTTGCTTCGACCGCGTGATCCGGCCCTATTGTCAAATAGAGGAGCTTTCGCGCCGGCGCGTAGACGAGGCCGAAGCGCGGGGTTCCGTCTTCGATCAGCGCGATGTTCACCGTGAAATCGTCGTGCTGCTTGATAAACTCGCGGGTCCCGTCGAGAGGATCGACGAGAAAGAAACGGCGTAGCTCCGCATCATGCCGCGCTCCGGCCGCAATGGCTTCCTCGGCGATCACGGGCGTGTCCGGCCAGTGCTGCGCCAGCGCCGCCACAATGATCGCTTCCGCGCGTCGGTCGGCCTCGGTGACGGGACTGTCGTCGGCCTTGGCGTCCACGGCCACGGGACGCCCGTACAATTCGAGGATCGCCGCGCCCGCTCTCGACGCGACCGGGGTCAGCAGCGTCGCGAGGTCGCCGAACTGAATTGCCGTACTCAAATTGATTCGCCTTTTCGCGCCGAAAAGCCCCAAGCGCCGTTCGCCCGACTGGAGGAAAAAATAGTTCGAGGTCAAGCGTTTGGTTCAGGCCGGCAACCCGGCCTTGGTGCTCGGGCGGGTTTGTGTAACAGAGGTCTTGGGCTGATCGGAAGCGGCGGCCTGATGGACAGGGGTCAGCGCATGGAAGAACAGACACCGGCCAACCTAACGGAGCCGTCCGATCTCGATCTTGCCGCGCTGGTCGCCAGTCGCATTTGCCATGACGTGATCAGCCCCGTGGGCGCGATCGCGAATGGTCTTGAGCTTCTCGGCGAGGAGCAGGACGAGGCGATGCGCGAGCAGGCGCTCGACCTTATACGGAACAGCGCCCGGCAGGCATCCGCCAAGCTGCAATTCGCCCGGCTCGCTTTTGGTGCGGCAGGGTCCGCCGGTGCGGAGATTGACTTGCGCGACGCCGAGAAGGTGGCGCGCGGCTTCGTCGAACTCGGCAAGCATCAGCTCTCGTGGCAGGGGCCGGTCGCCGCGCTGCCCAAGGACCGGGTCAAGCTCCTGCTCAATCTGATCGCGCTCAGCATGAACGCGCTGCCACGCGGCGGCACGGTCGCGGTGAATATCGGCCTCGACGTTTTGACCGCCCAGTTCGAAGTGCGCGCGAAGGGCGAGCCCGCGCGTCTGAACGAGGCCGTTGTGGCGGAACTGGCGGGCGGCAACGGGCATGACATCGACAGCCATACCATCCAGCCGCATTACGCCGGCCGGGTGGCGCGCGCCGCGTCGATGCGGATCGACGCTTCGTTCGATGGACCCGACGTGGTGTTCGCCGTCAGTCCCGCCTGAACGCCGCGTCTTACCCTCGGATCGCGCCGAAGGAATGGTTTGAGACTGCGCCTCAACCAATCGTCAATCCTATCGCGCGAAACTTGGCGCTTGTTCCGCATGGCGGCGGTGCGTACGGCGTTGACGGGCGGAAGATGGACGATCTCTTGGCGCGAGACGCCGCTGATCGCCCTGTCC
>JBKJVQ010000175.1:0-13199 GCA_046717125.1 Methyloligellaceae bacterium | reverse complement strand
CGCCATGGGCGCGGTGCCGGTGTCGCTGGCTGTTGCGCTGGAAAGCTATGCGAAGGGCGCGCCGATCCCGTCTTTCTGGATCCGGCCGAAGCCGAAGGATCACGGCACGCAGGCGACAATCGAGGGCATCGACGCCGCCGAGCTGCGCGGCTGCCGTTCGCTGATCGTCGAAGACGTGACGACGACGGGCGGGTCGGCGATGCAGGCGATCGCGCGCGTGCGCGGAGCGGGCGGCCTCGTCGATCTCGTCATGACGATCGTCGACCGGCAAGAGGGCGCCGCCGAGACGCTTGCCGGGGAGGGCGTCCGGCTCGTGCCGCTGTTCACGGCCGCCGAGTTTCGGACGCGCCCTTAGCCGTAGCGCTCCAGTTTAACCTCGCCGCAACCCGGCCATGGCTAGGGTTTCCCAGGGTGTTGAGGGAAGCGATGGCCAGGAAGCGCCGCGGCGAGCGGGTCGAACCGCATTTCGGCAAGACGAAACGCAATACGCGCGGCAAGACGCGGCGCGAAGAGGCGCGCGCGCCGGCAGGACGTTCGCTGACGTGGCGGCTGTTCCGGTTCGGCATCGTCGCGTCGATCTGGCTCTGCATCATCGGTTTTGGCGCGATGGTCTTGATGAGCGCGCGCCTGCCGGATCCGATCCTCGCCACGCTCCAGGACCGGCCGCCGAACCTCACAATTCTCGCAGCAGACGGAACTGTGCTCGCCGAGCGCGGGCTGAAACGCGGCCATATCCAGATCGCGCAGCTTCCGCCCTATCTGGTAAGCGCGGTGCTCGCGACCGAGGACCAGCGCTTCTACAGCCATTTCGGCATCGATCCGCTCGGGCTTGCCCGCGCCATGCTCGCCAATGCGATGGCCGGCGGCGTCGTGGAAGGCGGCTCGACCATCACCCAGCAGCTCGCGAAAAACCTCTTTCTCAGCGCCGACCGGACCATCCAGCGCAAGCTGAAGGAACTCGTCTATGCGCTCTGGCTGGAACAGCGCTTCGCCAAGGACGAGATCCTCGAACTCTACCTCAACCGCGTCTATCTCGGCGGCGGCGCATACGGCGTCGAGGCCGCATCGTGGCGCTATTTCGGCAAGTCGGCGCGGCACGTGACCCTGCCGGAAGCGGCAATCCTTGCGGGGCTCCTGAAAGCGCCGTCGCGCTATTCCCCAAGCAACAACACGCTGCTCGCGCATGCGCGCGCGGAAACCGTCCTGGCGCGGATGGTCGATGCGGAGGCGATCTCGCAAGCCGAAGCTGACCGCGCCATGGCCGATCCGGCGGATGTGCAGGCCACCGCTTCGACTGGATACGAATACGCCGTCGATTGGGTGGCGGAGGAACTGCCCGGACTGATCGGCGAAACCAACGGCGACCTGATCGTCGAAACCACGATCGATGCGCATCTGCAGCGAATCGCGCAAACCGCGATCGAGGCCGGGCTGGCGCATGAGGGCGCCAAGTTGAAAGCGAGCGAAGGCGCAGCCATCGTGCTCGACCGGCAGGGCGGCGTGAACGCGGTGATCGGCGGACGGTCCTGGAAATCGAGCCCCTACAACCGCGCGGTCAAGGCGCTGCGCCAGCCCGGCTCAGCGTTCAAGCCGTTCGTGTATCTCGCCGCGCTGGAATCGGGCCATGCGCCGAATTCGGTTGCCTATGACGAGCCGATCCGCGTCAAGGGCTGGTCGCCGAAGAACTACGACAAGGAGTATCGCGGCGCGGTCAGCCTGAAGGAGAGCTTTGCGCGCTCGATCAACACGGTCGCGGTGCGCCTCGCGCACCAGGCCGGCGTCTGGCGGGTCGTGCGCACCGCACGGCGGCTCGGCATCACCGCGCCCCTGCACGACAATTTGTCGATCGCGCTCGGCACGGCGGAGGTGACGCTGCTCGAACTGACCAGCGCCTATGGCGCATTGGCAAACGAGGGCGCGATCGTCCAGCCCCATATCATCCGGCATGTAAAGAGCGGCGAGGGGCAGGTGCTGTACCACCGCAAGCCGCAGCAGGCGCAACTGGTGGTGGCCTTGCCCTATGTCGAGGGCATGAACCAGCTCATGGGCGCGGCAGTTTCATACGGCACCGGCCGCGCGGCGCAGCTTCCCGGCCATGCCGTGGGCGGCAAGACCGGCACGAGCCAGGATTTCCGCGACGCGTGGTTCGTCGGCTACACCGGCCGCTACGTCGCGGGCGTCTGGATCGGCAACGACAACAATGCGGCGATGCGCAAGGCGACCGGAGGCGGCCTCCCCGCGAAGCTGTGGCGCGAAATCATGACGGTCGCGCATGAGGGCGAAGCGCCCGCCCATCTGCCGGGTCTGACGCGCCCTGCGGAGGAGCCACTGATCGCCTCGCCCGGTCTCGGCCGTCAGCCTGTCGAGGCGGCGCAGGATGAGCCTAACCTGCTCCGGCGTCTGTTCGGCGCGCTTGCGGGAGATGGCTAGGCAATCGCCCGGTCGCGCTTTAACTGTTCCGGAAGGCCGGCTTCCGTTTTTCCGCGAACGCCGCCATGCCCTCTTTCTGGTCTTCGGTCGCAAACAGCGCATAGAACAGGCGGCGCTCGAACTGAATGCCCTGGCTGAGCGGCATGTCGAACGCCGCGTTCACGGCCTCCTTCGCCATCATCACCGCCGTGCGTGAGTTCGCGGCGATCTTGTCCGCGACGATCATGGTTTCCTCCATCAGCGCGGCCGAGGGCACGACCCGGGTCACGAGCCCGCATTCCTCAGCTTCGGATGCGTCCATCCGCCGTCCCGACAGGATCATCTCCATGGCTTTCGCCTTGCCCACTGCGCGCGTGAGCCGCTGCGTCGCGCCGGCGCCCGGCATGATCCCGAGCTGGATCTCCGGCTGGCCGAACTTGGCGTTCTCGGCTGCAAGGATGATGTCGCACATGAGCGCCAGTTCGCAGCCGCCGCCCAGCGCGAACCCGCACACCGCCGCGATGGTCGGCTTGCGGCAGCGGGCCAGCCGGTCCCATGGCCCCAGGAAGTCGCCGCCGTAGGCCTCGACGAAGGATTTCGACGCCATCTCCTTGATGTCGGCTCCAGCCGCGAACGCTTTCTCGCTGCCGGTGATGACGATGCAGCCGATCTCGTCGTCGGCCTCGAAATCGTCGAGTGCGGTGGACAGTTCAGCGATGAGCTGGGTATTGAGCGCGTTCAGCGCCTCGGGCCGATCGAGCGTAATGAGGCCGACCCGGCCCCTTGTCTCGACGAAGATGGTCTCGAAAGCCATTCTTGCTCCTTTGGGATGTCAGCGCTGACAGGCGGGACAATAGAAGGTCGAGCGCGCGCCCTGCACGATGCGCCGGATCGTCCCCGGACAGCCCGGCCTAACGCAACGCTCACCTTCCCGTCCATAAACGGCGAAATCGTGCTGGAAAAGCCCCGATCCACCTTCCGCGTTCTGAAAGTCGCGCAAAGTCGACCCGCCCGCGCGGATCGCATCGCTCAGCACGGCCCGGATGGAGGCGATGAGCCTTTCGAGCGTCGCGCGCGGACGCCCGCCCGGTGTAACGAGCGCCCCGGCCTTCACCTTCGGCAAAATCCCCGCCCGGTGCAGCGCCTCGCAGACATAGATATTGCCGAGGCCGGCGATGATTCGCTGATCCATCAGCGCAGACTTGATGCTGGTTTTTTTGCCCTTGAGCGCCGCCGCCAGCGCCGCCGCAGACATTTCGCCGCCGAGCGGTTCGAGCCCGAGATGCCGAAACAATTTATGCGCCGGAAGCTCGGCACCGCCGACGAGCGTCATGTATCCAAACCGGCGCGCATCGGCATAAGCGACGCGCGCGCCGTCATCGAGCTTCAGCACCAGATGCTCGTGCGCGGCATCGGTCGGCGCCTCGTGCTCGAATGTGCCCGGCGTCGACATCGCGCCGTTCCGACGTACCGTGAAACGCCCGGTCATGCCGAGATGAATGACGAGGATTTCGCCGTTGTCGAGATGGGCGAGGATGTATTTTGCGCGCCGGTCCAGCCGCTCGATGCGTCGCCCCGTCAGACGCCGCGCGAAATCCTCCGGAAACGGAAAGCGCAGATCGGCTCTGCGCTGGTCGACCGATACGATCCGCCGTCCGACAAGCGCGGGGGTCAGGCCGAGCCGCACCGTTTCGACCTCGGGAAGCTCCGGCATTGTGTCCCCTGATGGTCCTCACGATCGGGCGGCGAACCATAGCGAGGGGCAAACGCTTCGGCTATCGTCCACGCCATGCAAGCCCCCGCCCCCGGCGACACACAAACAGACGACAAGGCCAGCTTCGGTTTTAAGACCGTGGGCGCTGCCGAACGTCAGAGACTGGTGAACGGCGTCTTCTCGCGCGTCGCCGGCCGCTACGATCTGATGAACGACCTCATGTCGGGCGGGCTTCACCGGCTGTGGAAGGACGCCTTTGTAGCCGAACTTTCGCTTCCAAAGGGCGAGGTTCCGTTCGCTGTGCTCGACATGGCAGGGGGCACCGGCGACATCGCCGTCCGCATCCTGGAGCGTGGCGGCAAAAGGACATCTGTTACGGTCTGCGACATCTCGGCGAAGATGCTGGACGAGGGGAAGCATCGCCTCGCTGGCCGCGAGCATGTCCGTTTCGTGCAGGCGAACGCGGAACACGCGCCCTTCCAGGACCGCAACTTCGATGCCTATACGATCGCGTTCGGCATCCGCAACGTCACCCATATCGACCGCGCGCTCGCCGAAGCCTATCGCGTGATGAGGCCAGGCGGCCGGTTCCTCTGCCTCGAATTTTCCACTGTCGACATGCCCATGTTGGACACGGTCTATGACGCGTTCTCATTCAACATCATCCCGGCTCTCGGTGGCCTCGTCACCGGCGACCGCGACAGCTACCGCTATCTCGTCGAGTCGATCCGCAGATTTCCCGATCAGGCGCGCTTTGCGCAGATGATTGCGGCGGCAGGCTTTGCCCGTGTCTCGTTTCGCAATCTCACCGGCGGCATCGCTGCGATCCATTCCGGCTGGCGGATCTGACCATGAGCAATCCGGTGCTCAACGCCGCGCGGCTGATGCGCGCCGGCCTCCTGCTTTCATGGCGCGGCGCGGGCACGCTCGGCGAGTGGCGCGGCATGCCGGCTCCCTTGCGCCGGATCGCATCCCTGCGCAATAGAATCGGCGGCGGCCGCGACCTACCCGCGGCGCTAACGACACTCGGGCCGAGTTACATCAAGCTCGGCCAGTTCCTCGCCACGCGGGACGATATCGTCGGTCCGGCTCTGGCGACGGACCTGTCGCAATTGCAGGACCGGTTGCCGCCCTTCCCCCAGGAAGAAGCCGAGCACGCCGTGGCCGAGGCGTTGGAGCGCCCGTTGTCCGAGCTGTTCGTCGAATTCAGCCCCGCGATCGCTGCCGCCTCGATCGCGCAGGTGCATCGGGCGAAGGTCAAGGATGCGGACGGCACGCTGCGCGACGTAGCGGTGAAAGTGCTGCGGCCGGGCATCGAGAAGCGCTTCGCGCGCGATCTCGACAGTTTCTATTTCGCCGCGCGCATGATCGAGAAATCGCATCCGCCCGCTCGCCGCCTGAAGCCGCACGCCGTGGTCGACACGCTGGCCCGCTCGGTAATGCTTGAAATGGATTTGCGCATGGAGGCGGCCGCCATCTCGGAGATGGCCCAGAACGTCGCCGGCGATTTGGGGTTCCTTGTGCCCAAGGTCGACTGGACCCGCAGCGCACGCCGCGTGCTCACCCTCGACTGGATCGACGGCATTCCGCTCTCGGATCACGCGCGGCTGCGTGCCGAAGGGCACGACCTGCCGAAGCTCGGTCAGACTTTACTGCAATCCTTCCTGCGTCACGCCATGCGCGACGGTTTTTTCCACGCGGACATGCACCCAGGGAATTTGTTCGTCGACGCTTCGGGCGACATCGTCGCCGTCGATTTCGGCATCATGGGCCGTCTCACGCTGAAGGAGCGGCGCTTTCTCGCCGAAATTCTGCACGGCTTCATCACGCGGGACTTCCGGCGGGTAGCCGAAGTGCATTTCGAGGCGGGTTACGTGCCGCAATCCCAGTCCGTGGCCGAATTCGCGCAGGCGATGCGCGCGGTGGGCGAGCCGCTGCTCGACAGGACCGCCGAAGACATTTCGATGGCGCAGCTCCTGGGCCAGCTTTTTCAGTATACGGAAGTGTTTTCGATGCAGACGCGCCCCGAGCTGATCCTGTTGCAGAAGACCATGGTCGTCGTCGAAGGCGTATCCCGCTCGCTCGACCCCAAGCTCAACATGTGGGTGACGGCCGAGCCGATCGCGCGCGAATGGGTCGAGCACAATCTCGGCGCGGAAGGGCGGATGCAGGAAGCGGCGCAGGGCGCGGCTGAGATCGGACGTTTCATGGGTGAGGTGCCGCGGCTCTTGAGGCAGGCCGAAGCGGTCGGCGACAGTTTCGCGTCCATGGCACAGGACGGCGTCAGGCTCGACGATGCAACGGTCGCGCGCCTCGCCGAGGCGCAGCGGCGGCAGGACCGCCCCCAGCGCATCGCGCTCTGGATTGCGGCGCTGGCTCTTGTGGCCATCGCTGCGGCGCTGATCTGGTAGGCGGGCGGCGGCGGTATTACCGTTCCGCGCCGAAGCGGTGCAGGCCCGCGCCATTGAGACGCAGCCAGCGGCGTGCTTCTTCCGCGCGCGGCATCGTGTCGGACACGAGTCGCCAGAAGCGGGGTCCGTGATTCATCTCGCGCAGATGCGCGACCTCATGCGCGGCGAGGTAATCCAGCACGAGCGGAGGCGCAAGGACGAGCCGCCAGGAGAAATTCACCGACCCGCTGGTCGAGCACGATCCCCAGCGCGTGGTCTGGTCGCGCACGAACATGCGCGCCGGCTGTACCCGCAGGCGCTTCGCGTGGAACGCGACCCGCTGCTTCAGATCCTTCTGCGCCTCGCGCTTGAGCCAGTCCGCGAGGCGGCGCGGCGCATGGGGGCGGTCGCCGGCGACGCAAAGACGCGGCAGGCGGCGCGGCGATATGCTCGCGCCTTCGGGCCAGGCGGGCGACAATTGCGAGACCTCGTTGGGCTCAGTCCAGACCACGCCGCGGCGATGCACCGGGCCGACGAAGCGGATCACATGCGCGACGCCGCGCATCGGAATGACGGCGCCAGCGCAAAAGGGCACCGGCTCCGGCAGCCGGTCCATGCGGGTCTTCAGCCAATCGAAATGGCGCGAGAGGAAATCGCCAGCCTCGCTGATGCTGGAATAGGCGGGCATCGTCAGGACGGCGTCGCGGCGGGCTTCTGAAACCTGCAGGCTGAAGCGGCGCGCGCGCAGGCTCTTGCGGATCACGACCGGCGAATCGAGACCGCGCACCTTCACTTCCAGTGGTGTCTCGAATTCGTCCTTTACACGCTTCAGCATCTGGACTCTCACCCCCCCGGCAGGCTGGTTTCGGCCTCGAATCGGCAACTGCCGAGACTAGCAAGCCGGAGCGCCGGGCGTCATCCCATCAATGCTCGCACAGTTTTCAGGATTGTGCGGCCACGGCTTTGAGACTCGATGAACGCGCTGATTTTGGGCCGAATTTCAGTGCGAAACCGGCTTCCGTTGAAGGTGCCGTAATGTCCGACACCGGGCTGGACATAGTGCTGCTTTTTATTCGATGGCAGGCTTCTGCACAAATTATGTGCAGCTTCGGTCTGCCCCAACCCCGTAATATCGTCCAGTTCGCCCTCGATCGTCATCAGGGCCGTGCGCCGGATTGCGGCCGGCGAAACCATTTCGCCCCGGTGCAACATCGTTTCCATCGAAAGGTTATGATCAATAAATACGGTCCTGACTGTCTGAAGAAAAAATTCAGCGGTCAGATCCATAACCGCCAGATATTCGTCGTAAAACTCGCGATGTTTCTCGACAGAATCGCCGTCGCCTTTAACGAGATTCTGGAACAGCTCCTTGTGAGCGCGCATATGTCTGTCCAGATTCATCTGCATAAATCCATTTAATTGCAGGAAACCTGGATAGACTTGGCGCATGAAACCTGAGTACGGCCACGGTACCCTATGGATAACTGAGCGTTCGAACCATTCGATCCCCTTCCTCTCCGCGAGCGCGTTCACCTTGGTCGGGCTCACGCGCGTATCGATCGGGCCGGCCATGAGCACCATGGCTTTGGGCGGATGAGGTTCGCCGCGCGCCTCCATCAACGAAACTGCCGCGAGTACCGGAACGGAAGGCTGGCAAACGGCCAAAACGCTGACATCGCCTTCAAACAGGCGGATCATGCGGATGACGTAGTCGATACAGTCGTCGAGATCGAACCGGCCTTGCGACAGAGGCACCATGCGCGCGTCCTGCCAGTCGGTGAGGTAAACGTCATGGTGCGGCAGCAGCGCCTCGACCGTGCCGCGCAGCAGCGTCGGGTAATGACCCGACAGGGGCGCCACCACCAATATCTTCGAATCGGGCGCTTTCCGCGGGCTGGCCAGATCGCGCGCGAAATGAATGAGGTCGCAGAACGGAGCGCGCCAGATCCGTCGTTCGGAGACGGCGACTTTTCGCCCCGCGATTTCGGTCTCGACGATGTTGAACGAAGGCCGGCCATAGCGCCGTGTTCCACGCTCGAATAATTCGCCGGCAGCCGCCATGCCCTTACCCGTGAGCGAGCGGGACAGCGGGTTCAGGGGATGTCGAAGCCAAAGCCGGGACGCATCCGCCATTGCGCGGGCCGGGCCAAGCGCCAGCCGGTTCATTTCGAAGAGATGGTACAGCATGCCCCGTCTGATTCCCCGATGTTGCACTGCAACATAGATGGGCGCAGGCCGGTCTAGCACAAGGCGGGTTTTGGACGCAGCCCTCTGGGCAGCGCGCGTAGAAACTCAAATCAGGAAATTAATTCAAGGTGTTATGTCCGGTCGCTCGGCCGCAACCGAAGAAGCCCGGTCAGGAGCCGATATGTTTGGCGATGCCGGAAGCCACCGCGTCGGCGGATGTGCCGTAGGCAAAATGGGTTACGTATTCGCCGCTCGGCCCCATGAGATAGGCGATAGCGCTGTGATCGATGGAATAGCCGGAGCCCTCCCTGTCCGGCACCTTGGCGTGATAGACCTTGTAAGCCTTGGCCGTCTTATTGATTTCTGCCGGCGTCCCGGTCAACCCCACCAGCTTGTTGCCAAAATAGGATACGTAGCGCGCCATCGTCTCGACCGTGTCGCGCTCGGGATCGAGCGTCACGAAAACGGGGGTGACTTTGGATGCCCTTGGTCCAAGCTTATCCAGGGCCGACATCACGGTCTGCAGCTCCGCCGGGCAGATATCGGGGCAGTTGGTGAAGCCGAACATCATCAACGTGTAGCGGCCGCGCAGGTTCGAGTCCGTGATCCGCTGGCCCTCATGGCTGACCAGCGAGAACGCGCCGCCAATATCGGGCTTGCCGTCCTCAACCACGACCTCGGGCGCACCGACATCGTCCCGGTCCACGACGGCGGCGATGGCGCCAATGGCGCCGGCGACGAAGGACGCGATAACGATGAACGCGAGGCGAGTCTTCATGATCTTTCTATCTTAACTTGCGATAATAACGTTGGACGGGACAGGGTTGGCGTCAATCCGTCCCTTTGTCTCATTCTCCTAACTGAATCAGCGTGCCGTTGGTTCGCGCGCTGCGCAGGAAAAGCCGGAAAGCGACGTATCCGAGCAACAGATAGATCGCATTCAGGCCGAGCGCCCAGAGCATGTGTGCGGGTTCGAAGCGATGATCGAGCAGCACAGCGCGCATGCCCTCGAACACATGCGTCGGCGGCAAAGCGAGCGCGATCGGCTGCAGCCAGCCCGGCAGAACACTGACGGGGTAATAGACGCAGGCCAGCGGCAATAGCAGGAACGCCAGCGACCAGGCGAGTTCCTCCGCACCAAGGCCATAACGCAGGATGAACCCTGACGAGAGGAGGCCGAGCGCCCAGCTCGTCAAAATCAGCACGGCGAAGAACGCGCCGAGAGCGAGGCCGAGGCCGAACAGGTTGAAACCGAAGAACAGCCAGGCGGCAAAGGTGACGGGAACCATCGAGACGATAAGGCGCAGGATGGAAATGGCGCTGAGAGCGAGCAGGAGTTCGTTCGGCCTGAGCGGGCTGATCAGCAAATTGCCGAGATTGCGCGACCAGACCTCCTCGATGAACGCGGTCGAAAACCCGATATTGGCGCGGAAAAAAATGTCCCAGAGCAGCACGCCGCCGATCAGGAGCCCGGCGCCCTTCGCGGCGGGACCGGACGTCTGGGTCAGATATTCCTGCAGGAACCCCCACATCAGCATCTGCAGGAACGGCCAGTAGACAAGTTCGATGACGCGGACCCATGAACTGCGCAGGAGATAGACGTAGCGGTGAATCAGCGCCCTGATGCGCCGCAGCGAGGCGCGCGAGCCGGAGGCGGGTGCGAGAACCGGCGCGACGCTCATGGCAACGCTTCCGGAGGCACGACGTCCCCGCCGCGCCGCGCCACATCCAGAAATACCTCCTCCAGCGTCGCGCGGTTGTAGGATTCGAGCAGCGAGGCCGGGGCGGCGTCGGCGATGATGCGGCCGCGTTCCAGCAGGATGATGCGGTCGGCGAGGCGCTCGACCTCGGCCATGTTATGGGAAGCGAGCAGGATGGTCGCGCCGCGTTCGGCCTGCCACGCGGCAAGTTTCGCGCGTACCCAGTCGGCGGTGTCCGGATCGAGCGAGGCGGTCGGTTCGTCCAGTAGGAGAAGCTCAGGCGCGTTCAGGAGCGCCTTGGCGAGACCGACGCGTGTTTTCTGACCTGCCGAAAGCTTGCCGGTCGGCCGGTCGAGAAAATCGCTCAGCCCAAGTTCCGCGGCAAGGGAGCGGACACGCGCCTCGATGTTGAGGACGCCATAGAGCCGGGCATAGACGGCGAGATTTTCCCAGACGGTGAGCCGCATCGGCATGTCCACATAAGGGCTCTGGAAATTCATGCGATGAGCGACGCGGTGGCGCTCGCGCGCCATATCGGCGCCGAAAATTCGGACCTCGCCGGAGGTCGGCGTGATCAAGCCCAGCATCATGGCGATGGTCGTCGTTTTGCCGGCGCCGTTGCCGCCGAGCAGCGCCGTCACGGTTCCAGGCTCCAGCGTGAAGGAAAGGCCGTCAACAGCCCTCACGCCCTTGAAGCACTTGCGAAGATCGCGCGCTTCGACCGGGGCAGCGGGAGGGGCGGACAAGGCGCTTTCTGGCGCGATCTTCAGCATCGCACCGTGATATGGTCCCGGCCCGCCGATGGGAACAGGGACGAAAGCGCCGGACGAACACGCATGAGCACTCTCATCGACATGGATCGGCTCGGTCTTCGGGCCGAGCAGAGCATGCTCAGGCTGCAAACGATCGTCTGGCTGCGCTGGCTGGCGGTGATCGGCCAGACCGCGACGGTGGCCGCCGTGTATTGGGGTTTTGGCTTCGACCTGCCGGTCGTGCCTATCCTCCTCTGCATCGCGACGTCGGCCTGGCTCAATGTCGCGCTGAGGCTCCGCTATCCGGCAAGCCATCGACTTTCCGCGACGCATGCCTCGATGATGCTCGCCTATGACATCCTGCAGCTTGCGGCGCTCATCTACCTCACAGGCGGTTTGTTCAATCCGTTCGCATTCCTGATGCTGGCGCCGGTCAGCGTCTCCGCCTCGACGCTGCCGACCCGGATGACGATCCTGCTTGGCGCACTCGCCATCGTCTGCGCGACCGTTCTGGCGCGTTTCCATCTGCCGCTGCCGTGGTTTCCGGGATCCCGGTTCGAAGTGTCGCCGACCTATCTGCTCGGCGTCTGGTCCGCCCTCGTGTGCGGCATCGTCTTCATTGCGCACTATGCCTGGCGCATCGCGCGCGAGGCGCGGCGCATGATGGAAGCCCTCGCCGCCACCGAAATGGTGCTCGCGCGTGAGCAGCGCCTGTCGGCGCTGGACGGGCTAGCGGCGGCGGCGGCGCATGAGCTGGGCACGCCGCTCGGAACGATCGCGGTGATCTCGAAGGAGCTCCTGCGCGATAGCAGCACGAACGATCCGCACCGGGTGGATTTGATCCTCCTGCGGACACAGGCGGAACGCTGCCGGGAAATCCTCGCCAATCTCACCTCGCACGCGAAGGAGCCAGACGCCGTGTTCTCGCGCGTGGACCTCACCCATCTGCTGGAGGAAGTCGCGACGCCGCATCGGGCTTTCGATGTCGAGGTCGCAGTGGCCGCAGCAGGGGAAGGCCCCCAGCCGATCATCGCGCGCAACACCGCTCTCCTCTACGGGCTCGGCAATCTGGTCGAGAACGCGGTCGATTTCGCCCATTCCCAAGTACACATATCGGCGAGCTGGAACCGGCGGGATGTGGATGTTGTCATCGAGGACGATGGACCGGGTTTTCCGCGCGAAATCCTCGAACATATCGGCGAGCCGTTCCTGACCACCCGGCCCGGCAATGGACGGGCAGGCGAAACGGACGGCCATGTCGGCATGGGTCTCGGGTTTTTCATCGCGAAAACGCTGCTCGAACGATCGGGCGCGCGGCTCGACATCAGGAACCGGCCGCGGCCCGAGCATGGCGCGCGAGTCAAGATACACTGGCCGGCAGAGCGGCTCTCGGCGGTTGCGTTCGATCAGCGCGAGGAGATGGCGGCCCTCGTCCCCGCGCCTCCGCTGACGGTAACCGAGGTTACGCCTTAAGCATTGGCGCGGCTTCCGAACGCTGTATACATTGCGACGCAGCCGTCTCCTTGGCTCCGTTCAAGGCCCGCCCGTGTCCGATCAGCGCACCCTCCTCATCGTCGACGACGACAAGGCCTTTCTCCACCGGCTTGGCCGGGCGATGGAAACGCGTGGCTTCGAGGTCGCCATGGCGGAAAGCGTCGAACAGGGCCTCGCCGAGATCAGGCGGCGCGCGCCTGACTTCGCGGTGGTCGACATGCGGCTCGAGGACGGCAACGGGATCGACGTCATCGTCGCGCTCGCCGAGGCGAACCCCTCGGCCAAGTCGGTCGTCCTGACGGGCTACGGCAACATCGCGAGCGCCGTCACGGCGGTGAAGCTTGGCGCCTTCGACTATCTGGCGAAGCCGGCGGACGCCGACGAGGTTTACAACGCGCTACTCGCTCCGGCCGACGCGAGAGCGGCGCCGCCGGAAAATCCGATGTCGGCCGATCGGGTGCGCTGGGAGCACATCCAGCGCGTCTACGAGCTCTGCAACCGCAACGTCTCTGAGACGGCGCGGCGGTTGAACATGCACCGCCGGACCCTGCAG
>JBKJVQ010000174.1:0-7808 GCA_046717125.1 Methyloligellaceae bacterium | reverse complement strand
TTGTCCTCGACGATCAGAACTGTCTTGGTCATGGCCCGCGCAATTACCGATTCGATGACTCTATCTTCTGTGATGTTCGCGAAATATTCCATGACGCTTTTCAGTTAAATCAAGCCGTTGCGCTGTTCAGCCCGGCTTTTTTGCTGTCCTGTTCACAGCATGCGCTCAAACCCTTAAGGAAGCGCTTAGTGCCGCAACTCCTGCGTGCGTTGGAGCCGCGTCGATGATCTGATGCGTATAGGGATAGATCTCGGAGGCACAAAGATCGAAGGGGTCGTTCTGGACGGCTCGGGCGATGAACGCGCGCGCCTGCGGCGACCGGCTCCGCGCGACGATTACAACGCAACGATCGAGGAAATCGTAAGCCTCATCGACGCGCTCGAACGCGCAACGGGCGCGACGCATGCGTCGATCGGCATCGGCATGCCGGGCTCGGTCTCTCCGGTCACCGGACGGGTCCAGAACGCCAATTCCACCTGGCTCAATGGTGCGCGGTTTCGTGACGATTTATCCGCCCTGCTCGAGCGGCCGGTTCGTTGCGCCAACGATGCCAACTGCTTCGCGCTGTCGGAAGCGACCGACGGAGCCGCTTGCGGCGCCCGGGTCGTATTTGGCGTGATCATCGGAACGGGCTGCGGCGGCGGCGTAATTGTCGACGGCAAGCTGGTGGACGGCCCCCGGGGCATCGCCGGCGAATGGGGCCACAACCCCCTGCCCCGTCCGACTACGGACGAATATCCCGGGCCCCTGTGCTGGTGCGGACGGCACGGATGCCTGGAGACCTGGGTGTCGGGACCGGCGCTCGCCGCCGACCATGCGCGCGTCACAGGACAATCCATCCGCGCTGAAAATATCGTCGCAAATGCAAACGCCGGAGATCCAGACGCCGCGGCCACGCTCGCGCGTCATGCCGACCGACTGGCGCGCGGCCTCGCCGCCGTCGTCAATGTGCTGGACCCGGATGTTATTTTGCTCGGAGGCGGCTTTTCGAACCTCGCGCACCTCTACGAGAGACTGCCGGACCTCGTAGCGCCGCACATCTTCGCCGACAGAAGCAGCGTCGACATAAGGCCGCCGAGGCACGGCGACGCGAGCGGCGTCAGGGGCGCGGCGCGGCTCTGGGACAAGAAATGAGCGAAAGTGCGAGACGTCAGCCGCAGGGCTTGGCCTTCAGATATTCCAGCTCACGCAGAGTGCCATTAATCGAAAACTCCCCGTAATTGATCAGGAGCTTCCTGCTGACCCCGTTGGCATAGAGCCAGAAATCAAGCTGATAAGCCGGCGCTGTCATGTCCGGTTTGCCCGGCTCGAAATAACCGATCGAGACGGGCCATGACGCGAGCTTGTCCAGTCCGCCTTTCGCTGCGGCGGGCTCCAGTTTCCTGTTTTCGGGCGCGGCCTTCTTGCCGATGAACGAGGTGGTCTCGTAGACCCGGCGGCCCTTTTCCGATCCGTCATAGACCCGCGCCTGCAACACCGTTTCGCCGCCTTCCGCCGCATCAAGCAGTGCGCGGGAATGCTGCGTCGGGAACAGGACGCCATCAGGGAAGCTCAGCACCTCCTTGTCGGGCTCGCTCAGATTCACGCTGATCGGTGCGCGTGGCCCTGCGCGCTCGGCCCGGCCGTCGGTTTCCTCGTTCAGCTTCTGATTGAGGAACTCTTTGGAGTTGAACTTAAATTTATGGCCATTGCCCTCCTCCCAGCTCGAGGAGCGCAGATCGGTCAGCGTGGACTGCCCCTGTGAATCGGTCACTTGTGTAACGAGCCTCACATTGAGCGAGTACCCATCGCATTCCGATCCCTTGAACTCAAACACCATGCGCCCCGCGACGCCCCTTACGCCCGACGCCGCGCGGGTCTCACCCAGCACCATGTCGTAAATCGCGCGATGCGGCGCGAGATTGACATCCGCCATGACCGGCGGCCGAACGGTCACGGCGTGCGCAGTTGGTGGCGGCAGGCAAGCGCAGGCCAGCGCCGCGGCGCAGATCGCCTTCAGAGCGCGACGCGCGCTCATCTTGTGGATCGAGCCGGTTTCCGACACGCTGATCACTTGCTCCGCACCTCGCGTCCCCCCGTACCCGCCATTGTTTGCACCAACGCCCATAATGGACAAGTCTGGCCGATGCGGACAGACAGCGCGTTTCCGCGACAACTTCTGAAACACGGGGCGCAGGGCCGGGAGCCGATCATGGATGCAATCGAGGAACGGCTGGCTGCCCTGGGATTGGCGCTTCCGCAAGCCGCCGCGCCGGCAGCGACCTATGTGCCCTATCTCGTGATCGGATCACAATTGTTCATTTCAGGGCAGTTGCCGATGGGGCCGGATGGCCTGGCTTACCGGGGCCGGCTTGGCGAAAGCATCGAGATCGCGGATGGGCAAAGGGCCGCCCAGCTTTGCGCGCTGAACATTCTGGCCCAGGCCAAGGCCGCCCTCGGCACGCTCGACCGCATCGTGCGCTGCATAAGGCTGAACGGCTTCGTTAACGCCGCGCCCAGTTTCACCGAACATCCCGCCGTGATTAACGGCGCATCCGACCTGATGATCAAGGCGCTCGGCGAGAAAGGCCCGCACACACGGATTGCGGTCGGCGTCTCGAGTCTTCCCTTCGACGCCGCGGTCGAAATCGACGCGACGTTCGAGATCGTCTGAAGCGGCCATGGGCGACATCGACTGGCTGATCCGCCCAATCGCGCATCGCGGTCTGCACGACGCGTCGCGCGGCCTGATTGAGAACACGATGCCTGCGATCGAAGCCGCGATCACTCGCGGCTATGGAGTCGAGATCGACGTTCGTCCCGCGCGTGGCGGCGAGCCGGTTGTTTTCCATGACGCTACGCTCGACCGGCTGACGACGGCGGCTGGGTCTGTCGCCGCGATGACGCCCGACGCCTTGCGGGGTGTCGCAATGCGCGGCACGGACGCGCGCATTCCGACGCTCGATGAGCTGCTCACGCAGGTAGCCGACCGCACGCCCGTGCTGGTCGAAATCAAGAGCGACTGGAGCGGCGTTGGCGCATTCGCCATCCGCGTTGCGGAAATCATGCGCGCCCATCGCGGATACGCCGCCGCCATGTCGTTCGACCCTGCGCTGATGGCGGCATTCAGAAAGGCGGCGCCTGAGCTTCCGCGCGGGCTGGTGGCAGAACGGTTCGACAACGCGCAGTGCTGGAACAGGCTCGGTGCGGTGCGGCGTTTCACCATGCGCAACCTCTTTGGCGCGGTGCGCGTCAGGCCCCACTTCATTGCATACGATATAAGGGCGCTACCGGCGTTCGCGCCCGAATTCGGCCGGCGCATGTTCGGCTGGAAGATCCTGACCTGGACGGTGCGAACCGAGGCTGAGCGTATGCGTGCGGCCCGCTATGCCGACGCCATCATCTTCGAGGGGTTCCGGCCGGAAGTGCAGTGATGGGCGACGTCGAGAAGCAGATCCTTAACGTCCATTCGCGCATTGCAGAAATCGATGCCGCGGCGTGGGATTCCTGCGCGCAGCGTGCGGGGGACCTGAGACCCGGGTGCGCCGATCCGAAGAATCCGTTCGTGTCCCATGCTTTCCTGCACGCTCTCGAGGAGAGCGGCTCGGTCGCGCCGAGGACCGGTTGGATGCCCCAGCATCTGGTGCTGCGATCCGGCGACGCGGTGCTCGCCTGCATGCCCTGCTATCTGAAGGGTCACAGTCAGGGCGAGTACGTCTTCGATCACGCCTGGGCCAACGCGTACATGCAGGCGGGCGGGCGCTATTATCCCAAGCTTCAATGCGCGGTTCCGTTTACGCCCGTGACGGGGCCGCGACTTCTGGTGCGCCCCGGCGTCGACACGGACGCGGGCGAGCGCACGCTCATCGCCGGCGCTTTGCACCTCACCGAGCGGCGCGAAGCGTCGTCGCTGCATGTGACGTTTCCGACCGAAGCCGAATGGACCCGCATGGGCGCGATGGGTCTCCTCCTGCGGGAGGATCGGCAATATCACTGGATCAATGAGGGATACGCGGACTTCGACGATTTTCTCGCGCGCCTCAGTTCGCGCAAGCGCAAGGCGATCCGCAAGGAGCGGCGTGACGCCAAAGCAGACGGATTGCGCATCGAGCGTCTGATCGGAGCCGACATCACCGAAGCGCATTGGGACGCATTTTTCGATTTCTACACTGACACCGGATCGCGCAAATGGGGCCGCCCCTACCTCAACCGCGAGTTTTTCAGTCTGGTCGGACAATCGATGCCCGATGCGATCCTGCTGGTTATGTGCCTCGACGGCGACCGGCCCATCGCCGGCGCGCTGAATTTCATCGGCGCTGACACGCTCTATGGAAGGAACTGGGGGGCGATCGACTACCGTCCGGGCCTTCATTTTGAGGCCTGCTACTATCAGGCGATCGAATTTGCGATCGAACGTCAGTTGGGGCGCGTGGAAGCCGGCGCGCAGGGTGAGCACAAGCTGGCACGCGGCTACCTCCCCCAGCGCACGTTCAGTGCGCATTACATCGCCGATGAGGGCTTGCGCTCTGCTGTCGCCAAATATCTCGTGCATGAACGCGAGGCTGTCGCGGCTGAGACCGAATTTTTGCAGGAAGACAGTCCATACCGGAAATGCGATTAGCGCGGGACCGCTGATCCGGCATTCACCGCGGAGGAGACATGACCTACGACGACAGCAACATCTTCGCGAAGATTCTGCGCGGCGAGATCCCGAGCCAGCAAGTTTACGAGGACGAGCACAGCGTCGCATTCCTCGACATCATGCCCCGCGCCGACGGGCACACGCTCGTCATTCCGAAAGGGCCCGCCGTGAATATCTTCGACGTCACGCCCGACGTCCTCGCGCGCACCGTCGAGACCGTCCGCAAGCTCGCGCCCATTGTACGCGATGCGTTCGGCGCGGGCGGCGTCGTCATCCAGCAGTTCAACGAGGCGGCGGCTGGCCAGGTGGTATTTCACCTGCATTTTCACATCATCCCGTGCCGAGACGGCGTCGGTCTGCGGCCGCCCGGGAAGATGGAAGACCCCGGCGTGCTGGAGGCGAACGCAGACAGGATCAGGGCGCAGCTCGGCCGAGCTGACTGATGGCGCGTGTTTTCGTGACCGGCGCGAGCCGGGGCCTCGGCCGCGCGGCAGTCACCGCCGCGCTCGACGCCGGGCACGAGGTGCGCGCGCTATCCCGGACGAAGCCCGAAACCGCCGATGCGCGCGCGGACTGGATCGCGGGCGACGCCACCGACGACCGCACAATGCTTGCTGCCGTCGAGGGCATGGACGCGGTCGTCACATGCCTCGGCCATCCGCCGAGCCTTGCGCAGGTTGACCTCTTTTCCCGTGCCGCCCGCGCAGCGGTCGATGCCATGAAGGCGAAAAACATCCGTCGACTGATTGCCGTCACCGGCCTCGGCGCGGGCGACAGCCGCAATATCGGAGACAATTTGACGAAGCTGCTGCGGCCGCTCCTGCTCGGCCAAGTCTATGCCGACAAGGACCGCGAGGAGCGCATCATTCGCGACTCCGGGCTCGACTGGACGATCGTGCGTCCGGGCGTGCTGACGCGATTGCCTGCGAAAGGAAGTTGGCGCGTGCTGGCCGAGCCTGCCGAATGGGAGGCCGGCTTCATTCCGCGTGCGGATCTCGCCGCGTTTCTGGTCAGCCAAATCGAAGGCTCGACTCTGATCGGCAAGACCCCGGTGCTGATAGGTTAGCCGCGCCGCATTTTGCGTGGTGCGGCTACTCCGCCGGAGCGGGATGCGCCTGTCCGTGCCGGGCCGGCGCATCGTCCGGCAACGCGTCCAGATTGACGCCCTTGCCCGGCGCGCCCGCGAGATAGGTGTAGACCACCGGGATCACGAACAGCGTGAAGAAGGTTCCGATCGAGAGCCCGCCCACGATCACCCAGCCGATTGACTGACGGCTTTCCGCGCCGGCCCCCGCCGCGATGGCGAGCGGCACCGCGCCGAGCACCATGGCGCCCGTGGTCATCAGGATCGGGCGCAGCCGCATTGTCGATGCCTCTATCACGGCGTCTTTCATCGACTTGCCTTCGGCGCGAAGCTGGTTCGAGAACTCGACGATCAGGATGCCGTGCTTGGTGATCAGTCCGATCAGCGTCACGAGGCCGACCTGGCTGTAGATGTTCAGTGTACCGCCGGTCATCCACAAAGCGAACAGCGCGCCGGTGATCGAAAGCGGCACCGTGAACATGATGATGAACGGGTCGCGGAAACTTTCGAACTGTGCGGCGAGCACGAGATAGATGAAGCCAAGCGCGAGCAGGAACGTCACATAGATGCTCGCAGTCGATTGCCTGAACTCGCGCGACTGCCCGGAATAATCGAGCTGAACCTCGCTGCCGCCGACTTCGCGCACGACGGATTCGAGGAACGCCAGCCCTTCGCCAAGCGTCGCGTCCGGTGCGAGCTGCGCGGAAATGGTCGCCGCACGCAACTGGTTGAAATGATTCAGCTCCTTCGGCGCAACGCTCTCCTTCGTCTGTATCAGGTTCGAGAGCGGCACCATGGACCCGTCGCCAGCGCGCACATGAATGCGGCGGAGATCTTCAGGATTTCGCCGGTCGATATCGGCGATCTGGACCATCACGTCATATTGCTGGCCGTCGCGCTTGAAACGCGTCACCTGCCGGCCGCCGAGCATTGTTTCCAGGGTGCGGCCGAGCGTTTCGACATTGATGCCCATCGCCGACGCCTTGTCCCGGTCGACCGAGACGTCGAGCTGCGGTGTGTTCAGCTTCAGGTCGGTGTCGAGATCGACAAGAATCGGGTTCTCACGGGCTTTAGCCTGGATCTGTTCGACGAGCTTGGCGAGCTCTTCGTAAGGCTTGGTCGTCTGGACGACGACTTCGATCGGCTTGGAGCGAACGCTCTGGCCGAGCGGCGGCGGATTGGAGGGAAAGGCCGTCACGCCGGGCACGGCGAACATCCGGGGCGCGATCGCCTTGGCAATCTCCTGCTGCGTCCGCTCGCGATCGTCCCAATCCTTGAGGCGGATAAAGGAAATGCCCTGCGAAACCGTAGGCGAGCCCGACACGACGAACACACGGTCGGCTTCCGGGATGCTCAGGAAGATATCCTCAAGCTGCTGCGCATATTTGGCCGTGTACTCGATCGTCGCCCCTTCGGGACCGCGGAAAGGCGCGACAATCGTGCCCTGGTCCTCGATCGGCGCCAGTTCCGCCTTGATATTGTTGAACAGGAAATAGCTCGATGCGGCGACGCCGGCCCCGATCAGCAGAATCACGGGCCGGGCCGCAAGCGAAGCACGCAGCAGTCCGCGATAGCCCGCGTTCATCGCATCGAACACGCGTTCGACCGCCATGTAAATGCGCCCGTGCTTCTGGTCGTGCTTGAGCAGGATCGAGCACATCATGGGCGAGAGCGTGAGCGCCACGAAGCCTGACACGATCACCGCGCCCGCGAGCGTCAGGGCGAATTCGCCGAACAGCTTGCCCGTCGTGCCTTCCATGAAGCCGATCGGCGCGTACACGGCGGCCAGCGTCAGCGTCATGGCGACGATGGCGAAGCCGATCTCGCGGCTGCCTTGGATCGCAGCGCGGACGGGATGCATCCCGTCCTCGACGTGCCGATAGATGTTCTCCAGCATGACGATGGCGTCGTCGACCACGAGGCCGATGGCGAGCACCATGGCGAGCAGCGTCAGCGTGTTGATGCTGAATCCCATCGCGAACAGCAGGGTGCAGGTCGCGATCAGCGAAATGGGAATGGTGACGATCGGGACCAGGGAGGCACGCAGCGACCGCAGGAAGAACAGGATCACCAGCACGACCAGCAGAATGGCCTCGCCGATGG
>JBKJVQ010000173.1:0-7638 GCA_046717125.1 Methyloligellaceae bacterium | reverse complement strand
AGCGTCGTGACCTGGGCCGATGTCGAGACGAAGCAGACGCTGCGCGACGGCGACCTCCCGATCCCGAGCGTGTCGTGGCGCCACCCGAAATTCGACCTGCGGATCACGGCAATCGCGCAAGGCGAGCCGAAGAACGCACGGCTCTTTGGGCGTTACGAGATCACAAACCGCACCGACGAGAAACAGCGCCTGACGCTCGCGCTTGCCCTGCGCCCGTTCCAGGTCAACCCGCCGAGTCAAAAACTCAACATTATCGGCGGCGTGTCGCCGATCGAAACCATCGCTTGGGATGGCAAGGTCGTGTCGGTCAACGGTCAGCCACGACTGACCCCGCTGTCGCCGCCCGGCGAAATCTCGTTCTCCACATTCGATGCCGGGCGCTTCCCGCAACTCCTCGAATCGGGATTGCCGATGGTGCGTCACGAGGTTTCGGACAGCACGGGTCTCGCCTCGGGCTCCATGCTGTATCCGGTGGAGATCGACCCCGGAGAAAGCGCGACCTTCGGCTGGTTGTCGCCGCTGACGAACACGCCCGGTCCGATCGCCATTGAGGGTCAACACGCCCGCGACGTGCTCGACAAGGCGGAACAGGCGGCCGCCGAGGAATGGAGCGGAAAGCTCGACAAGATCACGATCGACACGCCGCCGGAAGGCAAGCGCGTCGTCAGTTCGATCCGCATGGCGCTGGCGCATATCCTGATGTCGCGCGACGAGGCCGCCCTCAAGCCGGGATCGCGGGCTTACGACCGGTCCTGGATTCGCGACGGGGCTATGATCTCGGAATCTCTCGTGCGGCTTGGCCATGCGGGGCTAGCCGCCGACTATCTGCGCTGGTTTGCAAAACATCAGTTTGAGAACGGAAAAATCCCGTGCTGCGTCGATGGGCGCGGCGCTGACCCGGTTCCCGAGAACGACAGCCAGGGTGCATTTATCTTTCTCGCGGCCGAGGTCTGGCAATTCACGAAGGATCGTGCGCTGCTCGAGGAAGTTTGGCCGCGCATCCTCGCCGCTGTGCGCTACATGGACACGCTGCGGCGCTCCGAGCGCACCCCCGAAAACGAGACACCCGAGCGCCGCATGCTGTTCGGGCTTATGCCGCCCTCGATCAGCCACGAGGGGTATTCGGAGAAGCCGGCTTACTCGTACTGGGACAATTTCTGGTCGCTGCGCGGCTACAAGGACGCCGTCATGATCGCGACGGCGCTGGAGAAGCCCGAGCTGGCCGAGCTGATCGCCTCGCGAGACGAGTTCTCCCGCGATCTGATGGCCTCGATCCCGCTCGCCGCCGAAGCGCACCGCATCGGCTACATTCCCGGCGCCGCCGATCTCGGCGATTTCGATGCGACTTCGACCACAATCGCGCTGTCGCCCGGCGGAGCGCAGCAGAACCTGCCGGCCGAACTGATGCTGGCGACGTTCGAGCGCTACTGGACGAATTTCCTCAAGCGGCGCGACGAGAACAAGGTGTGGAACGACTACACGCCTTACGAGCTCCGCAACATCGGCGCTTTCGTTCAGCTCGGCTGGCGCGAGCGCGCAGGCGAATTGATGGACTTCTTCTTCGCCGATCAGCGGCCCGCGGGCTGGCTGCAATGGGCCGAGGTCGTGGGCCGCGAAGCGCGCCGGCCGCGATTCATCGGCGACATGCCCCATGCGTGGGTCGCGTCCGACTATATCCGCTCGGCACTCAATCTGTTCGTGTACGGTCGCGAGCACGACCAGTCGCTCGTGCTCGCCGCGGGCGTTCCTTCCGCCTGGTTCGATCGCGATGGCGTCTCGGTCTCGGGTCTGACGACGCCTTATGGGATCGTGAGCTACGAGGCGCGTCCCGTCGAGAACGGCCTGCTCGTCAAAATCTCGGGCGATGCGCGCCCGCCGGGCGGCTATTTCTTCGCCATGCCATGGCCCGCCGAGAAGATTGCGGTGACGGCTGGCGGCGTGCCGGTCGAAGTTCACGGCGACATGATCAGGATGGATGGTCCCGGCCAGGTGCTGATCATGCGGAGGCCGCCCGATCAGCCGGCTTCGATCGACTGAGGCGCGCCTCATGCGGAAAGGGTGCAGTCTCTTCGGACAACATCGTTCGCCAGAACGCGAATAACGCCCCGGCCGGCGATGATCTTCGTCTGAAAATCAAACCGATAGGGCGCGTTGTTCGCACTTTATCTCTGGACAAGACAGAGCCGAATCGATTCCAATCGGAGTGATTCGGAGATGCGGCACATCTACGATCGTAACTGAACAGAGCTTTCGGGGGAGGCTCACTCATGACGCGGACATCGTCCGTGCGCGAACGCTTGCGCGTGCGCGTAGCGGCGAAACATTGGCGGAATTTCCGTGAACTCGTCTCGCGTCACCTTCCACCGGAACCCGTGCTTCGTCGCATCATTCCGATGGCAGCTTGCGTGCTCATCGCGCTCGCGTGCATCGGCATTCTGCTGCATCTGACGATCGGCCGGAACGCCGCACTCGCGGACGCCGAGAAACAGCTTTCCCTTTTTGCCGACATCACGGCGGCGCGCTTCGGCGACAACGCATCGGGTCTCAAGCCCGAAGGCTGGCAAAACGCGCTGGCCCGCTCGATCGAGCCGGGAGTCACATCCGACGGCCGCTCGATTCTGATCGCAGACCTGGACGGAACCATTCAGGCGACCGTTCCCATCGACGCGCCCGAGAAGGGCAAAAAGCTCGACGCGGTGCTGGGCCCGGACCAGGCCCTGACTGCGCTTGGACTCGACGCCGGCGTTCAACGCGTGCTGCTCGGGGACGGACGCGAGATGCTCGTGACCGTTCGCTCCGTGCAGTCGCCCGCGGCTCAGGTCGCGCTGATCCAATCGCCGGGCGCCGCGCTGTGGCCTTGGTGGCGTTCCTCGATCCTCAACGGATTGATTCTTGCGCTCGGCATGGGCGTCCTCGTCCTGCTCGGCATCGGACTGCGCTGGCTCAAGGAAGTCGGCCCGCGTCCCGTCACGGAAGAAGACAAGTCCGCCTTGCTCGACTCCACCCTCGACGAGACCGGATCCGGGCTGTGGCGCTGGAATTTGGCGCGGGGTCACGTGAACTGGTCGCCCTCGATGTATCGACTCCTCGGCGGCGATCCGTCGAGCGCCATCCTGTCCTTCAAGGACATCTCCAGCGCCGTTCACATGGACGACGATCTCTATGGCGCGGTGCAGCGCGCACTCGCTTCCGGCGCGACGCAGTTCGACGCCGCATTCCGCTTCAAGAATGCGAAAGGCGCGTGGACGCCTTTACGCCTGCAAGGGCGCATTGCGCGCTGCGGCAGCACCAAAGAGCCGATCCTGACCGGACTCGCGTCGATCGTATCGGCGCACGACCCGAAGGTTCCCGCCCCCGCCCTCGACGCCGTCGCCGCCCTCCCCGCACCTGTCGCGGCCGACATTCCCGCCGCAAGACCCGCCGTCCAGTCCGGCCGGGAAGACCGCGCCGATGGATTGCTGCGCGACGCGGTCGAGGCGCTGTCCGAAGCCTTCGTGCTGTGGGACGCCCAGAACAAGCTCGTGCTCTGCAACGGCAAGTACCGCCAGTTCCATAGTCTGCCGATTTCGGCGACATCCCTCGGCGCCGAGTACGATTCCGTTCTCGAAGCCGCCACGCATCCCGTCATCCAGACGCAGATCGCGGTCGACGGCGAGGCCGGAAGCGCCTACGAGGCCCAGCTCGAAGACGGACGCTGGCTTCGCATTTCCGAACGGCGCACGCGTGAGGGTGGATTTGTCAGCGTCGGCACGGACATCACCGACATCAAGGAAAGTCAGCAGCGGCTGGCCGCGCGCGAAGGCGAGCTGAAGGACAGCATTGAGCGCCTGCAGGCCTCCCAGCACCAGCTCGAGCAGCAGAAGCAGCAGCTTGCCGATCTCGCCGACAAATATGCGGCGGAGAAGAACCGCGCCGAGCAGGCGAACCGCGCCAAGTCGGAATTCCTCGCCAATATCAGCCATGAGCTGCGCACGCCGCTGAACGCCGTGATCGGGTTTTCCGAGGTGATGCAGAACGGGTTGTTCGGGCCGATCGGCAACCGGAAATACGTCGAATACGCCAAGGACATCCATGAGAGCGGCAAATATCTGCTCGAAGTCATCAACGACATTCTCGACATGTCGAAGATCGAAGCCGGCCGCATGACCCTCGATGTCTCGCGCTTCAATATCGGCGAAATCTGCGACGACTCCCTGCGCATCGTCGCGCCCGCCGCGCGCGCGCGCGGTATCGAGCTGCGCCGCGCGGGTCTTGCGCGCGCCGATATCGAGGCCGACCGCCGCGCGCTGAAGCACGTGCTGCTGAACCTCCTGTCGAACGCCGTGAAGTTCACGCCCGATGGCGGCGAGGTGACGGTGCGGCTCGCCAAGTGGAAGGGCTTCCTGCGCATCGCGATCGCCGACACCGGCGTCGGCATTCCGAAGGTCGATCTTGCGAAGCTCGGGCGTCCGTTCGAGCAGGTCGAGAACCAGTTCACCAAGAGCCACAAGGGATCGGGCCTCGGACTCGCCATTTCACGCTCGCTGCTCGAACTGCATGGCGGCATGCTCGAGATCGCCAGCCGCGAAGGGCTCGGCACGACTGTGACCTGCGTGCTGCCGTTGCGCGCGGCGGGCGCTATGCCCGAGGAAATGCAGGCCGCCGGCTGACATCTCGGCCCGCGCGAGCCACTGCGCCGTCTGGCCAATCGCGGCGCTTCGTAGCCCGGATAAGCAAAGCGCAATCCGGGACCAGAGTCCAAACCGCGCCTCCCCCCGGATTTCGCCTCGCTCCATCCGGGCTACGCGCTGCTTCGGCGTAACGAAGAAGTAAGGAATTTCATTGCGCTGAACCCGTCGAAGCTCACGCGAGACTTGGGATTCATTCCCTACTGTTGCCAAAAAGCGATAGCGGCTGGGTAACCTGCCACGCTATTTGTGACGGTGGGGAAGGCCGTACGCACACCGAACATGCGCGGCCCGACGGCCGGGGGGCGTCCATGAACAAGCTGAATGTGCGCGGCGGAGCGGCGGGGTCTTCGCGCCCGGTAAGCCGCAGGGCGCTGCTGCTGGGCACGGCGCTGGCATCCTCGCTGATCGCGTTGCCGATGCTGACGTCGACTGCGGTCCAGGCGCAGGTTGTGATCAACAACTCCATGGACATCACTGACCCCGGCGACGCCATCCCCGCGGTCGTGGTCAATGCCGGCGGCGGCGATGCCTATATCACGATCACCAACAGCGGATACCTGACGGCGGGCGACGACGGCATCGAAGCCGTAATCGTCAACGCCGCGAGCGGCGACGCCACAATCACCATCGACAATACCGGCGGCATTAACGCCGGCGACGACGGCATTTACGCCGGCATCACCAACGTCGGCAGCGGCGACGCTGCCATCGACATTACAAATAGAGGCGACATTGCTGCGGGCGACGACGGCATCCTATCGGCGATCATCAACGGCGGTAGCGGAAACGCCACAAAACTATCGACAATAGCGGCGACATCACAGCCGGCAACAACGGTCTCTATGCCCTCATCATCAACGTCGTTAGCGGAAACGCCACAATCAGCATCGCCAACAGCGGCGACATCGTAGCAGGCGACAACGGCATCGGAGCCGGCCTCACCAACGTTAATTCCGACGCCACAATAGACATTGGCAATAGCGGTAAAATCCAAGCGCGCTATGACGGTATCATTGCCGTTACCACCAACGTCGCCGGCCGCGACGCCGCAATCTCCATCGCCAACAGCGGCGACATCGAAGCTGGCGGCTACGGCATCATCCCCATTATCGTCAATATCGCCAGCGGCGACGCCCAAATCGGCATTGTCAACAGCGGCGACATCGCAGCTGGCGTCGACGACATCTACGCAATTCTCATCAATGGCGGAGCGGGGGCTGCCACGATCGACATCGTCAACAGCGGCGACGTCTTTGGAGCCGAGACAGGTATCTCAACCTACGGCGTGAACGCGACGACCGTTATCGCTAATCTCTCCGGCGGGTCGATCTCGGCGGGGTCGGGTCTTGCCATCGATATCGACATTGTCGATCCGGGCACGTCCTCCTCCATCTTCAACGCCGGCCTGATCACGGGCTTCGTCGACCTGACCGACAATGCCGATTTGTTCGTCAACCAGTCCGGTGGCGTGTTTCAGGCGTTCGGTGTCTCCGATTTGGTATGGGCGACGATCTGTTCCAGAACAAAGAAGGCGGCGTGGTCGATACCGCGAACAATCCGAACGCGGACGAGAGCGTCCAGTTCGTCCGTCTCGAGACGTTCCAGAATTTCGGCACGATCTCGCTGCTGGACGGGGCTGAGGGCGATCTCTTCACCATCTCCAATACGCCTGGCGGGACGGACCTGACCTATAAGGCCAACAGCTTCCTTGCCGTCGACGCCTTCCTCGGCGGACCCGGCTCCCGCTCGGACATTTTCCGCGTCGACGGTAATGTGGAGAACGTGACCGACGTGCGCGTGACCAACACCAACCCGCTACCCGGCACGTTCAATCCGGACGGCATCACGGTGGTACAGGTGCGGGGCGACGTCGATCCGAACGAGTTCCGGCTGGCGAACGGGCCGATCGACACGGGCTTCTTCAATTTCGATCTGTTCTTCGAAGGGCGCGACGGCGCGGGCGATCCGTTCGACGAGTTCGAGCTGAGGTCCTTCCCCGGCGGCGGCGCGTTCCTGCTGCCGCAGCTGATCACGGCGTCCCAGGATATCTGGCACCAGACCTCCGATACCTGGTTCGATCGGTCCGCCGATCTGCGCAGCGCGATGCGCCATGGCGATGTCTATGCCGGCGGCTCGGCCAAGGATGCGCCGGTCGCGGTTCCCGGCGGATTGTCGCCGGCGGTCTGGGCGAAAGTCAGCCATGGCGAATTGGAGCATGACGATTCGGCGCGCACGTCCGCCTTCGGCCGCACCTTCAATTTCAACCTCGACCGCGAGCTCTACATCATCGATGTCCAGTCGGGCGTCGACTTCACCATGAAGGGGGTGATGAACCCATCCGACGTGCTGCTGCTGTCGGTGTTCGGCGGCGGCATCTCGGCCAATCTGCAATACGACAATCTCGATGGACGCCGCTTCGACTATGAAGGCGGGCAGGTCGGGGTCGCGGCGACGTACCTCTCGGGCGGATTGTTCGTGGACGCATTGTTCAACGCCCAGTTCCTGCAGATCGAGCCGAAGGCGGGCGGTTTCAACCAGGACCTCGACGCAGACAATTACGGCTTCCGGGTCGATACCGGCTACCGCTTCGAGCGCGGCCGCCTGTTCTTCGAGCCGTTGCTTACCCTGGCCTATGTCGACACGGACATTGACGGGTTCTCGTTCGCCGGCAACACGGTCTCGTTCCAGGCCGAGGATAGCTTGCGCGGCCGGGTGGGCCTCAGGGCCGGGACGTCGCTGACGATGGGGATGGCCCGGTTTGAGCCGTTCGTGATCGCGTCCCTCTGGGGCGAACTGTCCGACGACGACAACCGCGCGACCCTCGTCTCCAACGGCGCCCGGTTCGGCTTCTCCGACGAGCGCGAGGATAGCTGGGGCGAGGTCTCGCTCGGCACCAACACGTTCCTGTTCGGCTCGAACGCGGTCTCGGCTTTCTCCAAGGTCGATCTCATCTTCGGCGAGGATACCG
>JBKJVQ010000172.1:0-3256 GCA_046717125.1 Methyloligellaceae bacterium | reverse complement strand
AATTCCACGCGAAGGTCATGCGCCATTGCTGCGCGATGCGTTTGCGCTCGACGCCATCCGCCGGTTTCTGGACGACGCGAACGAACCTCGGGCCGAGTAGCACCGACACGCCAAGGCGAGTCCTATTTCTTGTTGGCAAGCGTCTTGGCCTGGCCGACCCAATTCTCGCGCTGTGCGCGGCCGGGGAAAGCCAGCGCCGCATCCACGCGATCGAGATCTTCCCGCGTCCAGGCTGCAATCTGCTCGAAGGTTGTGATGCCCATGGTGTTCAGCTTCTTTTCGATGCTCTTCCCGATCCCGCGAATGACCGTGAGATTGTCGCGCCGCGGCGAAGGGGATGCCTCAACCGATTCAACCACAGGTGCGGCTGGCGCCTCTGAAGGCTCGGGCGGTTTGGCGTCGGAAGCGGATGGATCCGGAACAGGCTGCGGTTCCGGAGCGGGCGGAGTTTCTGGCGCCGGAACGGCATCGTATCCGAGTTGGCCCGATGTCTCGTCCGAAGGTGAGGCTTGGCCGGCGGCCGGAGCGCCGGCCGCCCGACCGGAAGATGCGCCCGGCTTGGCTGTCCGGCGGGCGCTGCCCGATCGGCTCTTGGCGGCGTCGCGCGCCCGCGCCACGCCGGAGGCCGACGCAAGCGAATCCCCTTCGCCGGTTGCGGCAGGTGCTTCGGGATTGGCAGCGGATGCTTCGTGCCCCGAAGAGCCGCCGCCTTTGGCGTCCCCAGCGTCACCAGGCGCCTGCGCACCGCGATTGAGCGCCCAGTAGATGAGCGCGACGGTCGCGACGATTGCGAGAATGACCAGAATGATTTCGTACGTCTCGAATTCCATGGGGCCCCGCTCCGACCTGGGTCGCATCTACGGCTCGATCACGATGGCTTCCGATTGAATCAATCTGAAGTCACGAAAATGACCGGACTCGATGTTTGAGCAATGATGTGGTCCGAAACGCCACCCCCGCATCGTGCCTCAGGCCGCACCGTCTGACTATGGCCTGGAAGACACGCTCGCACGGAGATGTGGAGCCCGCGTTGCGCGCCAACCTGCCAAATCGGAGGTCGGCTCAGTTCACCCGGACGTGGAACTCGATGCGCAGGCGGGCGAGCTTCTCATTGGGACCGCGCGCCGCCCCGCCATTCGAGGGATCGGTCCGGGCGTGCATGCCCAGGCGCGCGTTATGCGCCCCCGCATCCGCCAGATGTTCGAGAACCGACTGCGCCCTCTCGCGAACCAGATCCCGATCTATGGGATCGGCCCCCGCGTCGGGCCGGGCGGCGACTTCGATGACGGAGTTCGGACATGTGCCCGCGATGCGGGCCAGCTGCTTAAGGACAGGTTCGCTCTCGGAGAGCACTTTGGCGCTGCCGCCATGGAAAGAAATCGCGTTCTCGCCTAGTACCCCATCGATCATGCTCTGACAGCGCTCGGCATTCTCTACCTGTTCCGGGCGTTGCACCGCCAGGGCGTGCGATCCGCGAAATCCGGTCGGCAACGCCTCTGCGAAGGAACGCTCGAATGCAGCAACGTCTTCGCCCGGATTGAGTCGGCCGACAATGCTGAGCGACCGATCCGTCATGAAGACATAACCTTCTTCGAGACGGCCCAACTGCTCAACCGACAGCGCAGCGGCGTCCAGCCAGCGGCCCGGAGCGCCTGCCGACACAATCATGCTATCCTCAACCAGAGAGCCGGGATAGCCGACACGGACCGCAGCAAGGAGTTGATTGCGTGCTGTTTCGGACGGAACATCGCCCGCCAGTGTCAGGACGCCCGGACGACGCTCGGCGCGCCACGAAAAAGAATCCGGGATTGATCCCGTCACCTGCGAATCTTCAACCAACCCGGCGATGGCCAGTTTCTTTTTGCCGTCGGCGCCGGCCGCAACGATGTCCTGCCGCGCGCGATATGATTTGGGCAGACTGCTCCTGAGGGTGCTGCTTACGGACCGCGCGGTGACGTCATTGGGCGCGACGCCGGTAAAGACCATTTCCTCGCCCTTGACCGCCAAACTGCCCTGCGTGAGCCGGCTCAGACCTTGAAGTCCGCGCTCCACCGCAACAAGCCACTGTTCGGGCGCGCCGGAAGCCAATTCTGTCTGGTCCGCGATCTCCTGGCCCGCGAATTTCGCTGCAATGCTGTCAACGAGCAACTTGCGCACGTCTTCGCTCGGGATATGCCCCGTCATGGATAGCGTGCCGCTTCTGTACTCGACACCGAACGTGAATGGATCGGCGATGGGTGGGGCAATATCCATCTGGGTCAGCCGCAGCTCCGATGGGAGCTCCGACGCCACGACGGTCTTCAGGGAGCGGTAATCATCGGCCGACTCGGCAACACCGCGAATCGAGACATCACGCCCCGAGATTTTCACGCCACCTGTCTTGAGGGCTTTCAGTTGTTTCAGGGCGTAGCTCACGCCACTCAACCAGACGTCATCTGTTTCCCCGGAATCCACGACCCGGATGCGCTCATCGAGCTGCATGTCCGGGAACATCGCTTTCACCATACCGAGAACAATAACGCGATCCTCGGTCGAGGCGACCGATCCGCTGAGCTTGATACGCTCCTCCTTGCGGACGGCCAGCCATTTGGATGGTTCAGTTTCGCGCGATATTGGAAGCGCCCCGCCGGCGACCGCCATCAGCGCGGCGCGCGCATGAAGCTCGCGGGCTCCGGTCGGTCTCGACCCGTCGTCCCAAGTGGCCACGTTTGGGCTGAACAGAAAACCGATTAAAGCGAAAGACGAAAGCAGTCCCCAAAGCCATCGGCCTTGCGCGCCTTTCGACATCCCCGTACTCCCCAGGTTTAGTCCGGACGGTCGCTTCTGGGAGCGTAATGGCAATCCCTCACGCGGGTCCGCGTGTTGCCAAGTTGTCCGAAACTGTCCCACCGCTAGCCGCGGCCCCAACCTCCATCAACCCTCGACACGCCAACCACTTTTTTCGAGTGCTGTGACGTTTTTGCCCCATCAAGCTGCCTACATTCGGCCCCGAATGCAAGCGCTTCGAGCAAGAGTTTTCGATGGAGATTCGGCCTCGTCCGAATTGACCGTAGACAAAGTACTGTTTACTTTCAATATCTTCTGCGGCATTCGGTTGTCTGACCAGTCTCGGCCATAAAAATTAATAAAGTTTGAACGACGCTCATTTCGATCGCTGGGCGAATCGCTAGCTGTCGCCGTGTGAAGAAAAAATTGCAAGGCCTGTCGCTTGCTGCGGATGGCGGTGGAGGCAGTCCTCTGCGAACCTGTCTCTGCA
>JBKJVQ010000171.1:0-29612 GCA_046717125.1 Methyloligellaceae bacterium | reverse complement strand
GATGTTCAAGAATGTCGAGCAGCTGAACGCTGGCAGGCCTTGGTCAGAACTCGACGAACACGACCTTCGCTCGGCGATCGAGGACGTCATGACCTCTGCCGAGATTGCGGAAATGCTCTGCCGGCCGGAGCGAGAGGTGATCGAAAAGGCCCAGGCACTTGGATACGCAGCCGGCGGCGCAACGGAGCCGAAATAGCTCCGGCTGCTTACCCTTTGCTTACCCCCGATTAGGAAGAACCGGCGTCTGCTGGCTAACCCATTGAGAAATATGGCGCATCTGACAGGATTTGAAGCTTGACCTCTGCCTTTCGGAGGATCATGCTCAAGCCGGCGAGCGCTGACCCAGGGCAAAGCCCGGGTCACAGGCGATGCGGAGTCGCCTTGGTGACCACACAGGTCGCGCATCGCCGGCTGTCCGGCTGCCGTTCCGCATCGGCAGTCCGAACCCGTTCTTCATACGAACCGATTGAGCCCTCGGTTTGACGTCAATGCTTACGATCGTAAATTACACCTGAATGCGGGATGAAGGTCATTCGCCGTTATCCCGCTCCATCCCCATGATCGTCGCCGAGGCTTCAATAGCGTGCCACGCGGCAGACGTCATGCACGCGCACATCTGCTCGCCAGGTCAGCCTGAACGCATCCCGCAGCGCATCGCGCTTGCAGATTTAGACCTTGGTATGAAAAGGTGGGCGCCATGACCGCCCTTGTGGGGGGCAGGGAGGCCGAGTTCGGCGTGGCGGTGTCGCGCGCGGCGGATACCCTGTCCCAAGCCAAAAATCCGGTGATCGCAGGCCTCGCCACCGACATGGACGGCGCGCGGGAAGCGCTGCGTCTGGCTGGCGCGATCGGAGCGGTCGTGGACCATTGGGCGAGTGAGGGACCGTTGCGCATGGCGTCACTCCTGCGCGAGACCGGGACCATGTTCACGACCCCGGGCGAAGCGCGAAACCGGCCGGATGTAACCGTCATCGTCGGGGCCGCGCCGCTTGCGCGCGATTTCGGCCTGATCGATGCGGCCTTTGCCGATGGCCTGCCACGTCCGGGCGACAATCCGCGCGAAGTCATTCTTGTTTCGGCGTATCGGCAGGCGCTTCCCGGGCATATCGACAAGTCCCGTATGTTGGCTCTGACCGGCGCTCCGCTTGGGGATGTTCTTCCGGCGCTCGGCGCGGCCGTTCACGGCAGGCGCCGGAACGAGGACGCACTCGACAAAAAGCTGGTGAAGTCGATTTCCGCTGCCGCGCAAAAATTGCGCGCGGCGCATTTTTCGCTGTTCGCCTTCGCGCCGGACGAGCTCGACCCGGGCCTGATGCAGACCGTCACTGACATGGTGAAGCACCTGAATCATGAGAAGCGTGCGACGACTCTGCCGGTCGGCGACCGCGACAACGCCTATGGCGTAAACCAGCTCTGTGCCTGGACCTGCGGCCTGCCGCTGCGTACGCGTCTCGGCGGACATGAGCCCGAGCATGATCCCATCCACTATGCCGGACGGCGCATGATTGAATCAGGCGATGCGGACTGCTCGCTATGGATCGCATCGTTTCCGGGAGAGGGGACGGATGTTCCCCGGCGCACGACAGTGGCGCTCGTGCCGAAAGGTGTGTCTGCTCAAGCCGACATCGTCATCGAGGTGGCGACACCTGGCCGCGACCATGATGCGGCGCTCTATGATCCGCGCCTCGGGGCGGTCGCGAACGTTCCGGCTTCGGGCACGAGCGATCTGCCGTCCGTGGCCGATGTGCTGCGCCGCATAATCGGACATGTGTCGTCGGAAAGGGCGGCTGCCTGATGCGGGTCAAATTGCAGGGCGGCAGGGTAATCGACCCGGTCAACGGCGTTGATGAGGTGCGCGACCTCTTCATTGAGAATGGCCGCATGGTCGCCGCGCCCGAGGGTGGGGAGGCCGGCGAGACGCACGATGTGTCCGGCAAGATCATCATGGCCGGCGCGATCGATCCGCACTCCCACATCGCCGGCGCCAACGTCAATCAGGCGCGCATTCTGATGCCGGAGCTGCAGGCGCTCGCCGCGGGCCCCGGCCATGCGATGGGCCCGGCCGACTGGAGCGCGTTCCGCACCGGCTGCGAATATGCGCGCATGGGCTATACCGCGGTGATTGAGCCCGCCGTCGCGCCGACCACCGCACTCAACTCTCATCTCGAGCTGATGGACATTCCGATCATCGATGTCGGCGCACTGACCATCCTCGGCAATGACGATTACTCGCTCCAGCTCCTGCGCCACGGCGCGAGCGAAGGCGAGCTGGTCGACTGGGTCGCCTACACGCTGTCGCGTTCCAAGGGGATCGGGCTGAAGGTCATCAATGCGGGCGGTGCGGCGGCCTTCAAATTCAACGCCCGCACGTTCGGCCTCGACGACGAAGTGCCGCGCTACGGGGTCTCGTCGCGCAAAATCATGCGCGCGATGCAGAAGGCGGTGGTCGAACTCGGCGTTCCGCATCCTGCGCACACGCACATCAACAATCTCGGCGTCGCCGGCAATATCGACATGGCTGTGGCGAGCATGGAGGCGGCGGAGGGTCAGCCGATCCACTTCGCTCATATCCAGTTCTATTGCTACGGCAAGGGCGGCGAGCGGGGACTTTGCTCGGAAAGCCCGCGCCTGATCGAGGCGCTGAAGCGGCACAAGAACGTCACGGTCGATGTCGGCCAGGTCATGTTCGGCCAGACGGTCACGATCTCCGGCGACGTTCTGCGCCAGTTCGACGGTCGGCGCGCGGCCAACCCGAACAAATGGCTGATCCAGGACGGCGACGGCAACGGCATCGGCATCGTTCCGTACAAATACAAAGCGAAGAGTTTTGTGAACGCCATCCAGTGGGCGATCGGGCTGGAGCTGATGCTGCTCGCCGACGATCTCTGGCGCGTCCTGCTCACGACCGATCATCCGAACGGCGCGCTATTCACGCGCTATCCCGAGATTATCGAGCTTCTGATGAGCGCGGACGAGCGCGCCAAGTGGCTGGAGAAAATCCCGGAGGCCTCACGCGAATGCATCCATCTGCCGGGCATTGGCCGCGAGCTGACGTTGAGCGAGATCGCGATCCTCACGCGCGGAGGACCTGCGCGGCTGCTCGGCCTGAAGGATCGCGGTCATCTGGGCGAGGGCGCGGTCGCCGATGTCGCGGTCTATACCGACAGTGCGGACAGGCGCGCCATGTTCACCCGCGCCGATCTCGTGCTGAAGGACGGTGAGGTCGTCGTGCGCAAGGGCGAGGTGGTAAAAACGCCTTATGGCCGTTGCATCCGGGTAACGCCGGAGGTCGACCGCGCCGTCACGCAGCGCGTGGAGAAATTCTACGACCGCTACTACGGCGTCGACCCGGCGCTGTTCTCTGTGCCGGACACGCTTTACGCGCGTGAGGATCGCTTCGAGGCCCTGCCATGCCTCCGGTGAAAAAGGCGCTGGTTTATAAGGGCGTCACGATCGACGACACGTTCGCCGAAGCCTTCCCGATGGTCGGCACACGCATCATCGTCACCGCTCCGACCGAAGAATGGGCGCTGATCGCCGCGCGCACCATGACGGGCTTCGCGACCTCCGTCATCGGCTGCGGCGCAGAGGCGGGGATCGAGCGCGAAGTCCCCGCCAACGAGACAATGGACGGCCGCCCCGGCCAGTCCGTGCTCATCTTCGCAATGGACGCGAATGGCCTCCAGACCCAGCTTCGCAATCGCGTCGGCCAGTGCGTGCTCACCAGTCCCGGCTCGGCCTGCTTCGCCGGGCTCGAAGGATCGAAGCATTTAAAGCTCGGCTCTTCGCTCCGGTTTTTTGGCGATGGCTGGCAGATGTCGAAGATCGTGGGCGGCCGCCGCTTCTGGCGCATACCGGTCATGGACGGCGAATTCCTGGTCGAGGAGAAGACCGGTATGACCGAAGGCGCGGTCGGCGGCGGCAATCTCCTCGTTATCGGCAAATCGCACAAGGCGGTGCTCAAGGCGTGCGAACGCGCCGTCGCGGCGATGGGGAAACTTGCGGATGTCATCACGCCGTTTCCCGGCGGCATCGTGCGCTCGGGCTCGAAGGTCGGCTCCAAATACAAGGGCCAAATCGCCTCGACCAACGACGCCTACTGCCCGACCCTGCGCGGCGCGGTGAATTCCGCGCTCGATGCGGAAGCGCAGGCGGTGCTCGAGATCGTCATCGACGGGCTCACGGCGGACTCGATCGCGAAAGCCATGCGCGCCGGGATCGAAGCCGTGTGCAAGGGCGGCGAACGCGAGGGCGTGACGCGTATCTCAGCGGGTAATTATGGCGGCAATCTCGGCCCGCATCATTTCCATCTGAAGGAGATCATGCGGTGAGCGGCATCGAACTCGCCCTGCGGACCCGACCGACCGCGCGGCTCGATCTGTGGCGGCTGACGCCCGACCGGCTGTTCTCGCTTAACCCCGAGAATATCGAGAAACTGGATATTGGTTCCGGCCGGAGCGGGATCCGCGTCGGCGATGTGTTCCGCGTGCGGACCATCAAGCAGGATGTGCTGCGGTTTGTCGCGCTGGACCATCGCTGCGACGGAGTCGCGCGCGGCATGCGCTCGGGCACGATCGAGGCAGACGGCGATGTCGGCGCATGGGCGGGCGCGGGCATGGAGGGCGGCATCCTGCGCGTATCGGGCGATGCGGGCGCAGGCGTGGGCGCGTCGATGTCCGGCGGGCATATCGAGATCGGCGGCGACGCGGGCGACGGCGCGGCCGGCCCAAGGCCGGCATCCATGCTCGGCATGCAGGGCGGAACACTTATTGTGCGCGGCAAGTCCGGCCACCGGATCGGCGAGCGCATGCGCCGTGGGCTTGTGGTTCTGGAAGGGAAGACGGGCGACGACGTCGGGGCGCGGATGATCGCCGGGACGATCGTCATCATGCGCGGAGCGGGCCTGCGCACCGGCATCGCAGCACGGCGCGGCTCTTTCGTTATGGCACGCGAACCGGACGACCTCCTGCCGAGCTATGTCGACAGCGGCGTCGCCGAGTTCACCTATTTGCGCCTGCTCGGCACGGAGCTCGAACGGCTCGGCGTCCACGCCCGCTTCTCCGGCCGCGCGCGCCGGCTGATGGGCGACATGGCCGCCAAGGGCAAAGGCGAGATCCTCATCGCGCGGTAGGGCCGGTTGCGGCACAACGCCTGTTGCCCGCCACTGAATTTGTTCTTATCCCCCTCACCCGACCCTTCGGGTCGACCTCTCCCCACAGGGGAGAGGTGTTCGCACCGGGCCCGGTCTATACCTCTCCCCTGTGGGGAGAGGTCGAATTGCGAAGCAATTCGGGTGAGGGGGCTCAATGGATCTTTGAGGCGTCGAGACGGCGGAGCACCGACGACGTGAAGAACGCCCAAAAGAATTTCGTTCTGCTCGATGACAGCCTGAGCGAGGGAGGGACCAGCCTGCTGTTCGCGCAGCCGGAGCACGTCGTCGTCGCGCGCGAGCCGGCCGAGGTCGCGGCGGCGCTGGACGATATCGGCGCTGGCCTCGCGCAGGGTCTGCACGCGGCTGGCTTCCTCTCCTATGAACTCGGCTATCTGTTCGAGGACAGGCTCACGCCACTGATCCCGCCGGGCCGCACGCAGCCGCTGATCTGGATGGGGCTGTTCGCCGCGCCCGAGACGATCGGATCGCGCGATGTGCCGGCCTGGCTCGATGCGCGCATCGCCGGCACGCACGCGGTGACCGACAAGGGACTCTCGATCGCACGCCGCGACTATGTCGACCGGTTCGACCGCTGCATCGACTACATCGCCACCGGCGATGTCTATCAGATCAACCTCACCCTCAAGCACCGCTTCGACCTCGAAGGCGATCCGCTCTCGCTCTATCGCGAGCTGCGATCCCGCCAGCGCGTGAAATACGGCGCTCTGATCGGGGCCGACGATTTCCGCGTCCTGTCGATGTCGCCCGAGCTGTTCTTCCGGCGGGATGGACGCCACCTCTTCGCCCGGCCGATGAAGGGCACCGCGCCGCGCGGGCGCACGCCGGACGAGGATGTGCGTCTCACGCAGGACCTCCATTCCGACGACAAGCAGCGCGCCGAGAATCTCATGATCGTCGATCTCCTGCGCAACGATCTCGGCCGCATCGCGGAGATCGGCACGGTCCACGTCACCGACCTGTTCACGGTTGAGACCTATCGGACCGTCCATCAGATGACGTCGGGCATCGAGGCGCGGCTGCGCGAGGGTGTTAGCCTGCGCGATACATTGCGGGCGCTCTTTCCCTGCGGCTCGATTACCGGCGCGCCAAAGGTCCGCGCCATGGAGATCATCCGCGAGCTGGAGACCGAGCCGCGCGGCGTCTATTGCGGCGCGATCGGGCGCATCGCGCCGAACGGTGACGCGCAGTTCAACGTCGCCATCCGGACGCTCTGGATCGACGCTGACGGTAAGGGCGAGATGGGCATCGGCTCGGGCATCGTCGCCGATAGCCGCGCCGATTCCGAGTTCGAAGAATGCCTGCTCAAGGCGCGCTTCCTGACCGGCCGCCGCGACCCGTTCGAGCTGATCGAGACGATCCGCTGGACGAAGGGGGAGGGGCTATATCTGCTCGATCGCCACATGCAGCGGCTGGCCGCGTCGGCGGCGCATTTCGGTTTCCGCTTCGATGAGGGTACGATCCGCGCAACCCTCCACACCAAGACCGCGAAGCTTGAAGGCGAAGCCGCGATGGTGCGGCTGCTTCTGTCCGAGGACGGCGCGGCGAAAATCACGGCGAGCGAGATCGTCCTGCCCACCGCCGAGACGGTCTGGCGCTATGTCGTCTCCGACATGCGCATCGATCGAAGCGATCCGTTCTTCTATCACAAGACGACGCGGCGGCAGTTCTACGACCGGGAATGGGAACGACAGCGCGCCCTGACCGGCGCGGACGAGGTGCTGTTCCTCAACCGCCAGGGCGAGCTTGCGGAGGGGAGCCGCACCAATCTGTTCGTGGAGCGCGGCGGCGTGCTGCTTACGCCGCCCATTTCGAGCGGTCTTCTCGCCGGCACGCTGCGCGCCGAGCTTCTGGCTTCGGGCCGCGCGAGCGAAGCGATCCTGCGCATGCAGGATCTCGCGGACGCGGACGCTGTCTGGCTGGGAAATTCAGTTCGGGGGCTGATCCGGGCCGCGCCGCACCGCCCCGTGCACATGCTGGCGCTGTCCGCCCAGCGTATGGAGCCTGTTTACGCAGCGCCTTAGTTGCAAAGGCGGGCGGAGACTTGTCGCTCCGCCGCCCCTGCGATAGGCCCTACTGGCTCTGGTTCGCTACTGGGGTTTGTTGTCGCCTGCCTGCGCATCGGCGTCGGCCTTTGCTTTGGCGTCGATCTCGGCTTGAGTCTTCCCATCGACGCTCACATTGGCGCCCGCATTGGCATCGCCATGAACGCGCACGTCGACATCCTTGCCGGCTTCCTTGTGCACCCCGGACTGCGCCGCGGCGTCGGGATCGTTGCCCTGCGCAAACGACGTTCCCGGGATAACGAAAAGCGCGGCCACGAGAGCCGCATAGCAAATCTGACTCATCTTATTCCTTCTGATGTTTCAGTCGGACCAACGCCGGTGATCCTCAATCGTTGCCGCCCGCTGCCGGCCTTAGGGGCGCATCCCAAAAAAAAGCCCGGGACCGAAAGGGTCCCGGGCTCTCCCCAACAGCCTGCCAGTTCGAAGGATTACTGGCAGGAGTTATAGCCGTGGCCGTGGCCGTAGCCGCTGTAGCCGGCGTCGGTGTAGTAGCCGTAGTCGTCGTAATAGCCGTACTCGTCGTCGGAGCTGTCGATGTGAACGACCTTCGGCTCGGACTTCTTGACCAGCTTCTTCTTCACGATCTTGGCCGGCTTCTCCTCGATGATCTCCTCACCCGGGGCATCGACCTCGATGGCCTTCGGCTGCTTGCGGATGAAAGACTGTTCCGCGCCGGAGAACTTGGCGTGCTTCACGATCGGACGCTCTGCAAACCTGATTTCCGTTTCGTCGCGCTCGAAGCGCTCGGCTTTGGGGGCCTGGAACCTCTGCTGCGAAACCCGCGAGGGCTCGAAACGCTCGGCCTTCGGGGCCTGGAACCTCTGCTGCGAAACCCGCGAAGGCTCGAACCGCTCGGCCTTGGGGGCATTGAAGCGCGGGCTTGGGCGGCTCACGACTTCGATCTGGCGCGACTGCTCGCGCTCGGCCTTCGGGGCGTTGAAGCGCTGAAAGCGGGAGTTGCCTTCGCCGCGCTCGGCCTTCGAGGCTACGATGCTCTTGCCGCGGAAACCTTGCGCCTGCGCAGGCATCGCCAGAGCGACCAGGCCAAGGCCAATCATGGAAACGGCAACCGTGGTGCGAATGACGGGGAACATGTCTTGATCTCCTTCGGGCCATCGGCTGATCCGTCTGGCGTGATGCGAGTTCTAGCGTCCCCTGTCTGAACCCTGTCTGAGATTGCCGTTCATTAATCATTCACCCTGAAAGGCGTGATTTTTGGCGGAAATGTTGGAGTTGCGGCCCAAGCGATTTCACTGGAAGATCGCGTCACGGCTCGCCCGTTCAGGAAATCGCCCAATGTCGCGCTTCCGTTCACGAACTTGTGTAATCGCCGCCGCTCTTTTTGTTTTGATGGGCTGCAGAGGAGCAAACGCCGGACCGGCAGAGCCGCTTCTCGAACTCGACACTGGCGGCCATCTCGGCATGGTGCGTGGGCTCCTCTACACGCCGGACGGCAGGGAGATCGTCACCGCTGGTGACGACAAGACGATTCGGGTCTGGGACGCGAGCACCGGAAAGTTGCGCCATACGATCCGCGGCGAGATGGATTTCGGTGAGCCCGGCAAGATCCTGACGATCGCCATGTCTCCCGACGGCAAGTTGCTCGCTGCCGCCGGCAATCTGCCGTTCGAGGGCCAGCGCGTCATACGCCTCTACGATTTCCCGTCCGGCCGGATCGTGCACCTCTTCAAGGGACACACCGACGTCGTCATCTCGGTAGCGTTTTCCCCCGACGGTAAGCGTCTCGCCTCCGGCGGCGCCGACGATGTCGCGAACATCTGGGACGTGAAGAGCCGGAAGCTCCTGGCGCGCATGGAAAAGGCGCACGAGGGCGACGTGAACATTGTCCGCTTCTCGAACGATAGCGCCAGGCTGTTCACAGGCGGCGACGACAATCTCGTAAAACTTTGGAGCCTGCCCGACGGCAAGCCCATCGCGCAGCTCGAAGGCCATACCGACAAGGTTGTGTCGCTGGCGGTCAATCCGCGTAAAGGCGTCGTCGCCTCGGGCGGTCTCGATGGGGCGATCCTTCTATGGAACGGCGAGACGGGCGCGTCTATCGGCGCGCTGTCGACGAGCGGGCCGGAGGTGATGGGCCTCGCCTATTCCCAGGATGGCGGGCAACTCATTTCCGGGTCCGGCCGGAGGCCGTTCGAGATTCTCGTTCGCTCCATCCCGGATGGAGAGGTTCGTGCGCGCTATCGCGGTCACGATGGACTGGTGATGGCAGTCGCGATCGACCCGTCAGGCAAGATCGCCGCCACGTCCGGCGGCAACGACAACGAGTTGCATCTGTGGAGCATTGCAGACGCCAAAGCGCTGCGGGTCGTGCGCGGCATCGGCGGGGCGATCTGGTCTGTCGGCTTTTCCGCGGACGGGACACTGCTGGGTTGGGGGAAGGAGAAGCCGGCGCCGGGAGCGCGCGGAGCGCTCGCGGCTGCGTTGCGGCTGCCGAAAGCGGACACAGCGCTCGGCGAACCCCGCGCGCTGCCCGGCGAAACGCGGATGATCCGCGCATCGGAGAAACGCGGCGGAATCGAGTTGAAGAAGCGGTCCAGCGGAGAGTTCGGCTACGAGGATCTGCTCGACATCTTTGAAGACGGACAAGTGCGCGCGACGATCAAGCGTGGGCAGGACGACGGCTACGTCCACAACGCATTCACCATCGCGCCGAATAAGGAGACCATCGTTTCGGGCGGCGGACATGGCCGGCTGGACGCGTACGATCTCGACGGGCGCAAGCTCCGCTCCTTCGTCGGCCACACAAGCGACGTCTGGTCCGTCGCGATTTCGCCGAACGGCGAGCTGCTCGCCTCGGGCGGCGACGACCAGACGGTCCGGCTCTGGAACCTGGCGACAGGCGAAAATATTGCCACGCTGCTCGCCGGCCGCGACGGGGCGTGGGTCATCTGGACGGACGAGGGCTATTACGCCGCCTCTCCCTCAGGCGACGGCCATGTCGGGTGGCGGCTGAACGGTGGCGAGGGCCAGCCTGCGCGCTTCATTACTGCGGCGCAGTTGAAACGCCATTTCTACCGGCCGGACATTGTCACGCGCGCTCTCGTCCTCGGCGACGCGCGCCGCGCGGCCGCTGAAACTGGGGGCAACAAGTTCGACCTTGCGGAACTCATCCGGCGTCAGCCGCTCGAGTTCACGATCACGAGCCCGCAAGAAGGCGATCGTGTGCTGGCCGGCGATATGACGATCCGTTTACGGATTGCCCCGAATCTCGACCCCGTTGAAAGCTTCGACGTAACGATTGGAGCCGTCCGGGCGGCGTCGCGCGTCTCGGGTCGCGTCATATCTTCCGACGCGAACGGCGAGGTGAGGGAGCTCGTGGTGCTCATCCCGCAAGAGGGGGCCGTTCTAGAGGTCCGCGCCGCCAACGCGGTTGGTCAGACCGTTCGAAAGGTCGCCCTGAACCGGCCGGCTGTTTCAGTCGAGCGTCGCGGGACTCTCTTCCTCGTGTCCGTCGGCGTCGACAATTACTCGTTCTTCGATCAGGACCTTCGTTTTGCCGGCGCCGATGCGCGCTCGATCATCGACGCGATGCAGAAGAGTGGCGGCAGCGGATATTCACGCATCCTGCGCCTGTTGCTCGTAGAGAAGGGCGACGAGACACCGCTCGCGGTGAATGTCGACGCCTCGCTCGATGCACTACGTCAGGCCGGCCCCGACGACACCGTGGTTCTGTTCCTGGCCGGTCACGGCGTGAACGACGGCGCTGACTACCTTTTCCTTCCCTCGGATGCGCGCTTCGACAAGGGCAAGTGGCAGTCGAAAACCGTCGTCAAGTGGGAGGCGCTGCAGGAGCTGATCGAGAAGAGCAGGGGCCGCCGCATCATGCTCGTCGACACATGCCACGCCGGAAACGCGTTCAATCCGCGCCTGATTAAGGACGCCGCCGACGCCTCAATCGTTGTCGTCGCCGCGACGGATGCTGAAACCCTCGCTCTGGAGCGCCCCGAACTCGGCCACGGCGTCTTCACGCATGCACTCCTTGAGGCGCTTGGCGGCAAAGCCGATGCCAACACGGACAGAAAGATAACCGTCCGCGAGCTGATTACTTATGTCACAGACCTGGTATTCGAGTTGACCGGAGGCCGGCAGCGCCCGACGTCCCACGCGCCCGACCTCTCGATTGTCGTCGCCGAATATTGATAGCGGGCTCAACCCGGTGGTAAGTCAGTCAGCCTACGGAGTGCTTGCTGAACGAATCAAGCCTCTGTGGGCTGACCAGGGGTGCTCGCCTGAGCCATCGTGGCGGCTGCGTAGCCTGTATGACATGGGGAACAGCAAATAAAGACGGCTTGCGTTGTTCGCGTGGCTAAGCCTTAAATTACGAGCTTTCGCGGCCGGCTATCTGAGTGGTGCAGAAAGTTGGAAGTACAGGGGAGGAATTCATGAAGGGTTTGGTCTTGGCGTTCGCCTGCGCAGCAAGCGTCTTTGCAACCGCCGCCGCTGTCGCCCAGGCCGATATCGTCAAGCAACGGCAGGAGTTGATGAAGGGTGTCGGCAAGGCCGCGAAGCTCGCGGGCAGCGTGGTCAGGGGCAAAGAGCCCTATGATGCAGCGGCTTTAAGCGCCGCCATGAAGAAAATTCAGGCGGTTCCGGACAAATACATCACGATGTTTCCCGAAGGCTCGGGCAACGACAAGGTGCCCGACAGCGAGGCTTCGCCGAAGATCTGGAAGGACATGGCGGGGTTCAAGGAAGCCGCCGGGAAGCTGAAAGAGGCCGCCGGCAACGCCGCCGGCGCGGCCGAGAAGGGAGAAGCAGCCTTCAAGGCTTCGTTCGCCTCTCTCACCAAGACCTGCAAGAATTGTCACGAGTCATTCCGCATAAAGAAGGAAGAAGGAGGGGAAAACTAGCGTGTACTTGGTCGCGACGGGTCCGGGGCAACATCCAGTTGACCCGCTCGTCAGGTTTAGGGCGATCTGGTGGAGTCCGTCTGGGCAATTTGATTGACTGTGCGTTCCTTGGGGAAGGTGAATGCGTCGGTTTCTTTGGGTGTTGGTCCTTCTGGCTGTCGTCGGGGGCGTGGCGTTCTACGTCTTGACGACGCCTGCGACGGTCGATGCGGCGGCGCTGCCGCAACACACGCCCAATCTCAAGAACGGTGAGTATGTGTTCATCGCGGGCGGGTGCTCGTCCTGCCATGCGTCGCCGGCGTCGGACAAATGCGACGACAAGAAATCGAAGGACCGACTGCTGCTCGGCGGCGGCCATTGCCTGAGGACGCCGTTCGGCGCGTTTTATGTGCCGAACATTTCCCCGGACAAGGAAAAGGGCATTGGCGGCTGGAGCAACGCCGACTTCGTCAACGCCATGACGCGCGGCGTCTCGCCGAGCGGCGAGCATTATTTTCCGGCCTTTCCCTACACATCCTACGCGCACATGAAGATGGAGGACCTTCTCGATCTGAAGGCCTATCTAGATACTTTGCAGCCCGTGAAATCCGACGTGCCTGCGCACGACGTGCCGTTCCCGTTCAACGTCCGTCGCGGCCTGGGGCTGTGGAAGCTGCTCTATCTCGATCAGACGCCGATCGAACGAAAGCCGGCGCAATCGGATATTGTCGCGCGCGGCGCATACCTTGTGAATGCGCCGGGCCATTGCAGCGAATGCCACTCGCCGCGCAATCTGATCGGCGGCATCGATCAGTCGCGGTCTTTCGCCGGGGCTCCAAGTCCCGAAGGAAAAGGTTCGATTCCCAACATCACGCCCCACGAACAGGGGATCGGCGACTGGACCCAGGACGATATTGTCTGGTTTCTTGAAACCGGCGAGATGCCGCCCGAGCCGGGAGAAGATGACAGCGACTTCGTCGGCGGCAACATGGTGAAGGTGCAGGAGAACATGGCCAAACTGACGCCGGAGGACCGCAGCGCAATCGCCGCCTACCTCAAATCGCTCCCGCCGCATCCCAGCGTCGTGCAGAAAAAGTCCGAAAAAGACGAGAAAGCCGGCAAAGAAGAGTCGTCGGGTGGGGACGACTACTAGATCACGATGACTTCGGATTGGTCCGAAGTCATGAACGTGATCGGTTCAAGGGTTTGAGCATGATGATGTCGTCCGAAACCGCTTCACACTTTTCGGCATCATGCTCGAGGGTCTGACATCCATGACGATCGTCTCTCGCCGCTCCGCCTCCGCATCGCTCGCACTGGGGCTGTGCGTGTTGACCATGCCACTGCAGGCGGAAGCTGCACAGATGTATGCACTCGTCGTCGGCGTTGACGACTATATCGGCGAAGCCCACGACCTGCAGGGGGCGGTGAACGACGCCAGGGATATTGCGGCTTCGCTGCAGCGCTCCGGCGTGAAGGAAATCGTCACGCTGGTCGATGCAGAGGTCACGAAAGACGCGTTGGAGGACAACTGGTTCCGCCTTCTGAACAAGGCGGAAAGGGGCGACACGGTCGTCTTCTCCTTCGCCGGGCACGGCGCGCAGGAGCCGGAGCCGCCGGGCCGGCACGAAGAAGAAGACGGGAAGAACGAAAATTTCCTGCTCGCGGGATTCACGCAGGAAGGCGAGGGTACCAAGCAGCGCATTCTCGACGACGAAGTCTTCCAGTGGCTGAAAGTCGCCGACGACCGGGGCATCAACGTCATCTTTATCGCCGATTCCTGTCATTCCGGCGGCATGTCGCGCAGCGCCCGGGCCGACGGCGTCAAATTCCGCAACGGCAATTTCGGCTCGATCAGTGACGATCAGCTCGAGTTTCCGCCGCCCGCAATCGCCAAGCTGACCGAGGCCGATTTCCAGCTCGCGACATTTGTAGCGGCGACGTCCGAGGATCGCCTGACGCCGGAAGTCGTCATCGACGGCGCCAAGCGCGGTGCGCTGAGCTGGGCCTTCGCGCGGGCGCTGGAGGGCAAGGCCGACACGAATGGCGATGGTGTGGTCGACCAGCTCGAACTCTTGAGCTTCCTCGTGCCCGCCATCCATGCGCAGGTCGAAAGTCAGCAAACCCCGCAGGTCCTTCCCTTGCGTGCGCGCTCCACCGCCCTGTTCCCCGCAGCAGGCGAGAGCGAAGCCACCGCAGGCTCCGCGGAAGCCGCCGAGGCCGCTGAGGCGGAGACGGAGTCGACCAGGTTGAACCTTCTGATCGAGGGCGAGACGCCGGCGGAAATTGCCGACCTTCCCTTCGTGAAGATCGTTACCGAAAAGGGGAGCCACGACATTGTCTGGGTTTCCGCCACCGGCACGGTGGAACATATCCTGGGCGGCGTGGTCGCGGAGAAGGTCGATGCGAGCCAGTTACTGCCGATCCTGTCAAAATGGGCGGCGCTGAAGCTGCTCAAGCCGATCGCCGGCCGCAGCCCGGTCAATGCCGAGGTAAAGAGCGGGTCGCATCGCTATAAAAAGGGCCAGCCCATCCGGATCTCCGTTAAGGGCGCTTTGCATCCCAGCATGACGCTGTTCAATCTCCCGCCCGACGGACGGGTGGAGCTGTTCATTCCCGATCCGACCCGCCCCGCCGAAGCAAATACCGATTGGCGCGACAAGGAGTTCGCGGAAGACTTCAAGGTCGACAAACCTCCCTACGGGGCCGAGCACCTCGTTGCGATTTTTTCCGATGAGCCGCTTTCGGGACTGCATGCGGCGCTGAAGAGCATGTCGCGCGCTCAAGGGGCCGCGGGGCTACCGACCGTTCTTGAGCAATCGCTCGCAGGCAAGGACGTTCAGGTCGGAATCCTCGACATCTATACGAGCGGAGCCGAGTGATGCGCGGCCTACAGCGCATGATCTGGTTGGCGGCTGCGGCGCTTTTCATGTCGGCCGCTTCATCCCAGGCAGGGGATCGCGCGCTTCTGATCGGCCTCGATACCTATCAAGTCTCGAAACTTTCCGAGGGCCTCGAGGGCTCGGCGGGCAACGATCTCGATCTGATCCTCGCCTTGCTCACCGGTCCCTACAAATACGACCGGGACGCCATCAAGATTCTTAAGGACAGCGACGCGACGCGCGACGCCATACTCGGGCAGATCGGCGATTGGCTCGTGAACGCCACCAAGCAGGGCGATCGCGTTTTCCTGTATTTCGCCGGTCACGGCTATTTCCATAAGGACGAGTCGGGCAAGGAGAAGGATGGCTTCTCGGAAACGATCGTGCCCTTCGATGCGGTCATTGAGGGCGACGCTAAGGCCACGATCGGCGGCGTCATTACCGATATCGAGCTGTCGGAGGCTATCGGTGCGCTGGAAGGCCGGAACGTCGTGGTTGTTCTGGATACCAGCCATTCCGGCGTTGTGACGCGGGGTTTGGCGCGGGCCGACTCAATTGGGGCCGCGCGCGTTCCGCGCCTCGGCGGTGCGACGCGATCGATTGTCGTCGAACCGGCGGTCAAGAAGCAGAAGGAAGAGCTGGGCTTTCTCAGTGTCGATTTCGCGTCGGGGAGCATTGCGATCTGGTCCGCCGTATCGCCAAGCCAAGCCGCGTTGATCGATGACTTCAGCGGTAAACAACAAGGAGTGTTCACGGCGCTTTTCGTCGAGGCTATGCGCGAAGCCGACGCCAACCGCAATGGCGTCATCAGCAATACCGAATTGCTCGCTTATATCGGCGCCGGCGCGGGCAAATACTGCGCGAAGGCGGGAAGCCGATGCGAAATGGGGTTCACGCCGCGCCTCGACCCCGAAAGCGCTCTTGCCGGCGTCGCGCTGTTTGTTGCGTCCGGCCCAGTGGCGAGCATCGCCGATGGCGCCGTGCTGGGCCAGAAGGCCGTCGCCACAGATGATGCGCTGACGGTCGATCAGCTTACGGACCTTCTCGGCAAGGGCAACGTGGACAAGGTATCGCTGTCGCAGATTCCTCCCTCACCGGTGCGCGTCGGTCAAAAGGATATCCGCTTCCAGGTTCTCAGCCCGCACGAAGGCCATTTGATCCTGCTTGATCTGAGCGATAACGGTGACTTGACCCAGCTCTATCCGAACCAGTTCTCGCGCAAGCACGAATCGGCCGACGCAGGACGTCTGCTGGCAGGCTCGCCGCTGCAGGTGCCCGACGCCTATTACGGACTGAAGTTCAACGCGACGGAGCCGAGCAAGGGGCACCTCGTGGCCATCGTCACGCGCGGCGAGGTGGAGCTTCCCGCCATCGTCAAGGCGCGGTCCATCGAGGTCATTCCGCGCGAAGTGGCGCGCACGCAATTTCTGCCCGGTCTCGTCGAGGCGCTTAATAAGCCTGTAAACGTGAAGGACAGTGGAAAGAACACGGAGTTTGCAGCCTGGTCGGTGGCGACGCTTGCTTACGAAATCGCGCCATGACCGCTTTCCATGACGCTTCGTGTCGTGATTTGATTTGCAAGGGCTGTTCATCGGCCGTTCAGCCGCTGCCCGTTACGCCTCGGGTAAGCCGCAGGGTTCGGCAAGGGAGGTTGGGATGTCGCGCTTAAGCTTGATTGCTTGTGCCGGTTTGGCAACTGTTCTGTATGTCGGCTACTCGGATCCTGCCGCCACGCAGTTTATTCTCGCGCAAACCGGCGAAGCCGGGGACGCTCCGAAGACGCTTCTCGAAGACGATACCGTCACCGGAGGCAAGAGCGAGTCGGACGGAGACGCGTCGCGCCAGATCGAGACCGAAGCACGGCCCGGCGGCCCGAGCATTGTTGCGCCGAAAGCCGAGCGGCTCGAGATCGAGCCCAAGGACGAGGGCGCACCCGCCGCCGCAGAGGCGGAGGAGCAAGAGGAGCAGAAGGAGCAGCAGGCCGCTCCGGCCGAGCCGGAGAAGCGTGATGCGCCCGAAGAGGAAGAGGAGGCTGCTCCCGAGCCGGCTGAGCGGATCGCTCCCAAAGAAGAGGAGGCTGCTCCCGAGCCGGCGCAGCGAATCGCTCCCGAAGAAGAGGAAGACGAGGAGCAGGCCGCTCCGGCCGAGGCGGCGAAACCTGCCGAATCCGCGGAGGATGATTCAGAGGGTGAGGACGAGAAAGAGCCTGCGGCTGCAGCCAAAGCTCCTTCCGACGAAGTCGACGGAAAGGACGACGAGAGCGAGGTTTCTGCGGTTGCAAAGCCCGGCAAAAGCGAATTCGCGCCGGGCGATCGCGACATCGAGCCGGGCAAAGTCGCGGACGTGGCGACGCCCCAGGAAGAGAGCGGGATTGCGGCCTTCGCAATGCTCGACAAGCACTGCGCGCGGTGCCACCAGTCCGGCAAGCTGAAGCGCCAGAAGCCGGCCAAGAATTTCGGCAACGTGCTCGATCTCGATGCGATAGCTAATGACGCGTCCTTGATATTGCCTGGAAATCCCGAGGGTTCACCCCTCTTCATCTCGATCACCAAAAACGACATGCCGTATGACTGCTATCAGGAGGCGGCATGCGACACAGGCGACGTTGAGGAGCCGACGAAGGAGGAGGTGCAGGCTCTCTACGATTGGATCAAGTCGCTGGCAGGGGCCCCGTGCGGCAACGAGCCGATCCACGAGGAAGCGATCGTCGAGGCGATCTCCGAGGACATCGACGCGCAGCAGGATCATCGGCAGCAGGGCATGCGCTACATCACCCTGTCCCATCTCTATAATGCCTGCGCGAAAGAAAAGGACATGATCCGCTACCGTCAGGGCGTGGTGAAGCTGCTCAACAGCCTCAGCCGCGAGTCGGACGTTCTGTCTATGCGGACGATCGATGAGCACAAGACCATCATCGCCTTCAATCTCGAAGATCTGAAATGGACCGAGGAGGATTGGAACAAGCTGATCGCGATCTATCCGTATGGCATGGCGCCCGACTCAAACGACTATGAAGGTGTGAAGGAAATCACCAAGACGCCATTGTCCTGGGTGCGCGGCGATTGGTTCGCGTATTCCGCGGCCCGTCCTCCGCTTTACCACGACCTGCTGAAACTGCCCGACACGTTCCAGGGTTTGGAGAAGCAGCTCGATGTCGATTCGCTGAAAAACGTCGAAAAACTGCTCGCCAAGCGCTCCGGCTTCCAGGATTCGGGTGTCAGCGCGCACAATAGGCTGATCGAACGCCATTCGATCAACACCGGTTATTTCTGGACGTCCTATGATTTCGGCGGTGACAAGAGCGAGCAGAGCCTGTTCTCGCGGCCGCTGGGGCCGAAAGGCGACAACGCCTTCAAGCATGATGGCGGCGAGTCGATCTTCAGCCTGCCGAACGGTTTTCAGGGCTACTATCTGACCACCGCCGAAGGCAAACGTCTGGACAAGGGTCCGGTCGAGATCGTTCTGGACCAGTCACAGCGCGACCATTCCGTGACGAACGGCATTTCGTGCATGGGCTGCCACAACCAGGGTATCCGCAAGAAAGCGGACGAGATCCGCAATCATGTGTTGGCGGACAGGACCTTCTCTAGGGAGGTTCGCGATCAGGTCGAAGCGCTCTATCCGCCAGTCAAGGAGATGGACAGGATTTTCGAGCAGGACTTCGCTCGCTTCAATGCGGCCATGGAGCGCGCCGGTTTGGATTCGGAGCTGGATTCTCAGCAATCCGGCGTGGAAAGTATCAATTTCCTCGCCCAACACTATGAAAAGGCAGTGGACCTGAGGATCGTGGCTGCGGAATTTGGACTGAAGCCTGACGTGTTCAGCGGGTCGCCCATAACCGACTCAGAGGCGTTCCGCACCCGTCGCCAGCTCGAACAGGGCGTCGTGCCGCGCGAGACGATAGAGGATCAGTTCAAGGACTTTATCGAATTCGTGTCGGACTACGAGCCAATCAAACTCGAGAAGGACGACGGCAAGGACAAAGGCAAGAAGGACGAGGTCGCCGACAAGGACGACGGCAAGAAGGATGAGGTCGTCGAGAAGCTTATTGTCAAGAAGGACGAGGTCGTTGAGAAGTTCGATGTAGCCAAGGTCGGCGACAAGACCAAGGAAGAGACGCATGATTTCGGCCTGTCGCTGATCTCGGACAAGTCGGACTATCATGTCGACGACCACCCGGTGTTCAGCGTGAAGGCGGAGGAGAACTGCCATCTTACGCTGATCAACGTGGATGCGGCGGGCGAAGGCACCGTGATCTACCCGAACAAGTTCCAGCAGGACAATTTCCTGAAGGCCGGGAAGGAGTTCACGTTCCCCGATGAGCATGCGCCGTTCCAGTTCCGCATGAAGGACAAGGGCATAGAGACCGTCATCGCCATCTGCGACACAGGCAAGAAGGCGTCCGACGGCATCGAGCACGACTTCAAGACGCGGCAGTTCACGGATCTCGGTGATTATCGGGAGTTCCTCACCCGCGCCATTGTGGTCGAAGGCAAGGAAAAAATCGCGGAAGTGAAGAAGGTCATTGTCGACGATGCGCCCAAGGGCAAGGAGAGCTTCTCGGCGCGTACGGCGATCAAACTCCACGTGGAGTAAAGCGGTGCTCTGCCGTGTCATCCTCTCGGTCGGCCTGATCCTCAGCGCTTCCGCCGGGGCCCGGGCCGACTGCAGGGTGCTCGATGGCGAGATCAGGAAAGCGGTCGGCGCGGGCGAGGTCGATCGCTTCGCCGACCTGCACAAGACCATGCTGACCGACGCGACCTGCGACGGCGCCTATCGCCAGATGGTCGGGCGTGTCATGGCGCTCTCGGGTCTAAAAAAACTTCAAGGCGGCGCCGATCCCGGACACAAACCGACGCAGGACGACCTCAAACGCATCGCTGCGTTCGGCGAGCCCTGGCAGCTGATGGCCGCGATCGGCGATTCTCACTACGATGCCGAGGAATGGAGCGACGCCGTGCGCGCATACGAGGCTGCGCTCGACGACCTTCGCGACAAGGCCGCCAACCCCAAACCTCCGCCGCGGGACGTCGAGGAGACCATCGCTAAGCGGGCCTATCAGGCGAGGGCGCTGGCGCCGACCTATGTCGCCACGAGGCGCTTCCGCGGCAAGCCCGGCGGGCTCTCCTCTCCGGAGTTCCGCAGCTTCACGGCCGAGGTGGTGCCCGTGCCGATCCGGTTCGCCTACAATCGTGCGGTTCTGGAGCAGGACGGCGAGGCGGCCGCGAAGGACATCCTGGCGTTTCTGAACGAAAAGAAACCAGGGCGCATCCGACTTATCGGGCACACCGATCCTAAAGGCTCGGCCGATTACAATCTGAAGCTGTCCAAGGACCGCGCGCAGGCCGTCGCCACGTTCCTCACAGTCAACGGCTTTGCCGGACAAGTGGAAATCGTCGGCAAGGGCAGGAGCGAGCCGTTCCTGTCCGACGACCCTGCGAAATACAGTGAGCAACAGCGCGACGCCTTCGACAGGCGCGTGGAATATCAGCTCATCGCGGATTAGGGCAGCATTGCTTTATCTGGACTCGGTCGTCTTGGCCGGTTGGCCTTTAACCCGCCGGCTTGACCGGCGGGTTGTCCTGGCCTTCCACGGCTTCCGTTGACGCTACCGAAGCCGTGGATGGCCGGCACGAGGCGTCGTGCTCGGGCAGGCAAAGCCTGACCCGAGTGCCGGGCATGACGCCGGAGGTGTCATCCGCTTTCAACTGAAAGGAACGCGCTCCAGAGCGCGACCGCCGAAAGTGGACACCGGTTTCAGCGTTGAATCGTGCGACCAAGTGAAATCAGGAGCATGACCGATTCCTTCGTAAACGGTCATGATCTAGACTGTCCCCGGAATCACTTCAGGGGGAGCGACAGATGCATGCCAGATCGGCAGCGGTGCTGGTACTTGCCGCCGGCATGATTGTCACTGGAGTCTGGGCGATTGCGGCGGCGCAGGCGGCCCAGCGCGGCCAACACATCGCTGCCGCGAAGCCGAGCCGGGAGGACCGTCGCGCGAAACCGGCGGCGCCGCGCCGGACCGTCGAAGAGGTGCAGCGCTGCCTCGCCGACGCGGGGTATTACGACGGGCCCATCGACGGCAAGATGTCGAACGACACGTGGAAGGCGTTCTGGTTCTTCAAGCACGAGAATGGTTTGAAGGCTTACTCCGATCCCTTCGCACCGAAAGTCTCCGAAAAACTGTTCACTCTGTGCGCGGCGCAGGACAAGCGCGAGGCGGCCCTCGATCCCGCGCGGTCGCCGGTTTCGCCGGAGTCCCCGGAAGCTTCGCCGCCTGTCGTCGCGCCGCCTGAGCCAGCGCGCATGGCCGAGCCCGTGGACTGCCTCTTCCCGGATCTCGCCGACGCACTCCGCAAGGCCCAGAAGCGGCAGGCGGATGTAGCTCTTTGCGCGACCCCATGCCTGCCCAAGCCACAAGGCCTCGGACAGCAGGAGCTCGATCTGATCGCGGAAGAGCAGAACATAGCCTGGTGCCAAAGCTGCGTCGTCATGTCGAAGCCGTTGCCCCTCGATGACATCCTCAAGCTCGAGCGCGCGTCCGGCCTGGCGATCTGCGTCCCGCCCCAGGATGCGAACGCGCAGCCTGCGCTGCGGGATCGGCTGTCGGACGTCGCGCGATCTCTTTGCCGCGGCACGCCGCGCGGAACCGCCACCGACAACGCCCTAGCGGTCGTGATCGGGAACACCGCGTATGACGATGCCCAGCCAGGCGCCGACCGGGCGCGCGCCAGCGCGGACTCGATGGTCACGTTGCTTGTCGAGCATCTGCGATACGCCCAGGACAATGTGATCGACCTCCGCGACGCGAAGCTTGCGGATTTCGAGCGCGTGTTCGGAAAGGCCGCCTCGCATGACGGTGAGCGGGATGAAAGCGAACTCTCTTCGCTTGTGAAGGCTCATCCCGAGGCAACGCTGACGGTCTTTTACGCGGGTCGTGGCGTCATCGCTCCGGAGGAGGCCGAGCCCTATCTTGTTCCGGTCGACGCCCCCAGACATCACGAGGCTGAGCAGGGCTACCCGCTCTCCGTCCTCCTTGCGCACCTGGCCGAACTCAAGTTGCGGTCAGCGCTCGTTCTCCTGGAATCGTCGTTCGCGTCCGATCATGCCGGCCCCATCCTTGCGCCGAACGCGCCCTTCCGGAAGGCGGAAATCGCGCCGCAGGACGCGCGGCAGAAAGTCGCCGTAATCGCCGCTGCCACGGGCGACCAGCGCACTCTGGGCGACCCGCTGTTTGGCGTCGGGTTGTTCACACGCTACGCGATCGAGGCGCTTTCCGGTCGTGCCGATATAGCGCCGCTCGGCAACGCGGATCGGGAAGTCGATCTGGCGGAGCTTTACGCTTACACCGCGCAGTTCACGCGGCGAGCGGCGATGCGTTCGTACGGACTGTTGCAGCAGCCGGCATTCTCCGGCCTGGTGCGCAATCCTTCGCTCAGCGCCCTGCAGGAAGCTCCGCGTTGAGCGGCGTAGGCGCTGCGAAGGCGAACGCGTGATGCGGCACGTCCAGCTTGGTCCCAGCGGCGCCCGAGTCTCCGCCTTATGCCTCGGCACAATGATGTTCGGCGGCGCGACGGACGAGGCCGAGAGCGCCCGCATCGTCGCCGACGCACACGCGCATGGCGTCGATTTCATCGATACCGCCGACGTTTATGCGGACGGCCGTTCGGAGGAGGTCGTCGGGCGGATCATCGGGCCGGGACGGAAGGATTGGGTGCTCGCGACCAAGTGTGGGCTCGGCCCCAGTCTCGGCGTCGGGGATGGCGGTCTTTCGCGCGACTATGTCGTCCAGGCGCTCGACCGCAGCCTGAAACGTCTTGGGACGGATTATATCGACCTCTATTATGCGCACAGGTTCGATCCTCGGACATCTCTGGAAGAAACTGCCGCGACATTTGCCGGCCTCGTCCGCTCCGGCAAGATCCGGTTCTGGGCCGTGTCGAATTTCGACGCATGGCGCCTGACCCACATCGTCGATCTCTGCCGCATGGAAGGGTGGCCGCCGCCGGTCGCCGTCCAGCCCTATTACAGTTTGCTCGGGCGTGAAATCGAGAGGGAAATTGTCCCGGTGTGCAGGCATTTCGGCCTCGGCATCGTGCCGTACAGTCCGCTCGCGCGAGGTGTCCTGTCCGGCAAATACCGTCCCGGCGAGAGTGCGCCCGAGGGCAGCCGGGTGGCGCGCGGCGACAAGCGGATTCTCGCGACGGAATGGCGGCCCGAATCCGTCGAGATCGCAAGCCAGCTTCAGCGTCACGCGGAACGGAAAGGCGTAAGCCTGATTGCGTTCTCCGTGGCCTGGGTGCTGGCCAACCGCGCGGTCACGTCGGTCATCGTCGGCCCGCGCACCTTCACGCAATGGCAGAGCTATCTCGAAGGACTCGACGTCACCTGGACGCCGGAAGACGAGGCGGTCGTCAACGCGCTCGTGCCCGCGGGACATGCATCGACCTGGGGTTATACCGATCCGAATGATCCTGTCGAAGGGCGCGTTGTCGGCTGACATCTGCACGGAAAATTTGGCCCCCTCACCCGAATTGCTTTGCGATTCGACCTCTCCCCAGAGGGGCGAGGTGTTCTTTTTCCTTGCACTCAGTCGTGGTCGGATTCGCACTCCTGCCGCGAGTCACCTCTCATCGGCGGGGAGAGGTCGGCCCGAAGGGCCGGGTGAGGGGGGCGCAAAGACGGAACGAGCGCGCGTCCAATTCAGATTCCGCTTTACATGCGGGGCGATAGGCCATACGCACCGAGCCCTTGCGGCGTCGTCCGCGCTGAATAGTGGTTCCGGCAATCTCGTGAGAAAGGCTCCCATGAGATGGACGCTTACCCCTCTGCGGCGGACTTAGTCCGGCATCGCGCTCCTGAAAATCCGGTTCTCGGCCTGAGGCCTCACGCGGCGGAACGCGCGGCGCGCTGGTTCGTGCGCCAGTTCCCCGGCCGGGTGGTCTACGCCGCCAAGGCGAACGACGCGACGCCGATCCTGAATGCGCTGGTCGCAGCCGGCGTCACATCCTTCGACGTCGCGTCGATTCCCGAGGTCGAGCGCATGGCTCAGATCGAAGGCGCGAAGCTCTTTTACATGAACCCGGTCAAATCGCGCGGGGCGATCTCGCGCGCGTATCATGAGTTCGGCGTGCGGGTCTTCGCTCTCGACAGCGAAGACGAGCTTGAGAAAATCCTCGCCGCGACCGGCCGTGCAACCGATCTTGAGCTCTATGTGCGCCTCGCGACGCCGAACGCACATGCGCTGATCCCGCTCGAGGGGAAGTTCGGCGTGTCGGAGGAGGATGCGCCGGCGCTGCTGCTGAGGGTGCGGCAGGTCACGTCCCGGCTCGGCGTCACGTTCCATGTTGGATCGCAGGCCGTAATTCCGGCGAGCTTCGGCGAAGCGCTGGCGCAGGTCGACCGCATCATCCGCGCCGCGGGCGTGTTCGTGGACGCGGTCGATGTCGGCGGCGGTTTCCCGAGCCGCTATCCGCATTCCGAGCCGCCGCCCTTGCAGGCCTATATCGACGAAATCGCCCGCGCCTGGGAGACGCTGCTTGTGTCGCACACCGCAGAGCTGATCTGCGAGCCCGGCCGGGCGCTCGTGGCCGAGGCGGAGTCACTGATCGTGCGCGTCGATGCGCGGCGCGACGATGCGCTGTTCGTGAACGACGGGTCCTATGGCGCGCTCTACGATGCGACGCATTGCGGCTTCCTGTTCCCGGTCAGGCTCATCCCCGGCGACGGACGGCGCGAATCGGAGCCGGCGCCGTTCTCGATGTTCGGGCCGACCTGCGACTCCGACGATGTGATGCCGGGACCGTTCATGCTGCCGGCCTGCGTGCGCGAAGGCGACTATATCGAGATCGGTCAGGTGGGCGCCTATGGCCGCGTCATGGCGACCCGCTTCAACGGTTACGGTGTGCATGACGAAGTGCTGCTGGCCGACGCGCCGATGCTGAGCGCGTACCCTGCAATGGATGACGAGCGCGACGCGACATTCGAGCGCGCGGCCGGCTGAACCTTCCCATGGCATTCCGGTTTCGCCGACCCGACCGGGCTTTCCTTGGCGAGGAGGGCTTCGACCGTCCGCCGGACGCGGCGCGCGCGGTCGTCCTGCCATTCGGACTCGAGGCCAGCGTCACCTACGCGCCCGGCACGCGTCACGGCCCGGAAGCCATCATCGCCGCAAGTCCGATGCTCGACATGTTCGACGAGGATTTTCGGCGGGAGGTGCACCGCGATTACGGCATTGCCACGCTGCAGTCGTTTGAAATCTCCGCGTCAATTCCGGAAGCGCTGGACCAGCTCGAACACATCGTCGAAGCGCTGCTCGAGCGGAACAAGTTTCCGCTCACGCTCGGCGGCGAACACAGCCTGACGGCCGGTGCTATCCGGCCGTTCGCGCGGCGTTACCCCGATCTCATGGTGCTGCAGATCGACGCCCATGCCGATCTGCGCGACGGCTATCTGGGTGAGCATTACAGCCATGCGGCGGCGATGCGCCGTGTGCTGGATCATGCCCATGTCGGACTGGTCACGGTCGGCGTGCGCAGCATCTGCACTGAGGAGTTCGAATTTTTGGAGGCCAACCGCAGCCGCATCGCCATGCATTGGGGCAGGGACCGGCACTCGTGGCGGATCGACGACATCGTCGCGCCGCTGAAGGGTAAGCCGGTTTACGTGACCTTCGATCTCGACGGGCTCGATCCAAGCGTGTTGCCGGCGACAGGCACTCCCGTTCCGGGCGGCCTTCTGTGGGACGAGGCGCTGGACCTGCTCGATGCGGCATCGCGTGCGGGAACGATCGTCGGTGCCGACGTCGTCGAGCTGAGCCCCCGCGAGGGCTCCTACATGTCGGACTTCACCGCCGCCAAGCTTGCGCACAAGATTATGGCGTTCGCCCTCGCCAGGAGAGATTGACTTCCCGGATTTTGCGCGAATTCTCGGAAATCAGGGGCGGAGCAGAGCGATGCTGAATTCGGTCGAACGCGCGCGCTTCAAGGAAAGCGATGTCTGGCTGCCCATCACGGGCAAGGGATCCCATGCGATCCGCGAAAGCGAGAGCGTACTCCGCACTTGCGGCATCAACATCGGCAGGAAGTTCGACGCCTTCTTCGAGAAGAGGGAGATGGCGCGCCTGTCGCGCAACGATCATCTCGCGGACGAGTGGGCGACGATCCTGTGGAAGCCCGTATGGCGTTTGCCGGTCGCGGACGGCCAGTCCATCGACCTTACCAGGTCGGAAATTGTCACCGTCGCGCTTATCAATCTTTATGAGCGATGCGTCGACGAGTGGAACAGGGCGATCGATCACCGGCAGATCGAGGCCCTGATCCGTTCGATCCCGTTCGATGAGATCGAGGAGAGTTACGGGACTTCCAAGCCGGTCGCGCTCCGCTTCCGGCTCATGTTCAGAACGCTCGATATCGCCATGGCGGTCGAGCGGAGCCTGAATGGGGGCTGCCCGAACGGTTTCGCGCGACGGTCTCAGCGGATTGTCGACATGATCACACTTGTCGAAGAGCGGATGCGGAAATGGCCGGCGGGCCCGGACTTCCAGACCGTATTCGATTGGCAGACGGCCCGGCTGCTCGCCTATGAGAACTACTTCTCGGCGCTGGCCGCGCATGGCCGGCTCGTAGCCGCCTGGACACGGGGGGACGAGGAAACGTTCCGTCGCGACGCGCCGGCGGTAAGGACGGAGTTAGAGACCCGAAAGAAGGAACTCGAGCGCCTCGGCCATCCTTTCGCGAGCGGGATCGACGCGCATCTGACGACGATCGACGCGCTCGATCGGTTCGGCAGTGTGGGCCGGTATCGGCTGAACGAGATCAGGCTCGTCTACTGCTATCCGTTCGCGCTGTGCGGCGTAATCGTTGAAGACATCATGACCGCCCATACGAAGATCGATTGGGCGGCATCGGGCTCGCCCGAGTCCGGCGTGTTCTTTTCGGGCGCGACGGCCGGCGATCTTCCATTGACCGACATACTGAGATTGTCCGCCCACGGAATGAACGGTCGATCACACCGCCAGCGCGGCGGTCGCATCCTTATGCCGCAGGTTGCGATCGAACCGGAATTGGGAGATGGCGGCGGTCCGTTTTCGCCTGCAAAGCGCATCGTGCTGCAGCCCGAGATCAGGCTGTTGAAGACCGGCAATCACTACGTTCGCTTCGAGATGACCGAGTCGGGCTTCGAATACGGCGATACCGGCGATGCTTCGGACCGTTTCATCACGGTGCACGAGCTGTATCGCGCGATGCGGCGCGCGACGCCGGCCTGTGGCGAAGAACGCTTCGTCATGGAAGGGCCGTCCGGCCGGAAGGCGATCGAGACGACACTCGCGCGGCTGGCCGATGCGATCGTCGGCCAGTACATCGCAGCGCTGAAGCGCCATGTCGGCAACCATCCTGAAATCTCCGGGGTGATCGACTTCAACAATAATTATCACCTGGTCATTTCCGCTCGTGACTTGGCCGAGCGCGCCAGGGACGGGCAGGATCCTGGAGCGAAACTCCGCATCGACCACGAGAACGCTTCGCACACGCCGATTCTGGGGCTGCTGCGTCATCCGGTTCAGGTCACGGCCACCATGCTGGAGCAATGGCTCGATCGGTCGGCCGGCATGGACAAATCCATGGTCTCGACACGCGCCGTTGACGACACGGACGGCGGCGTCGTGACGACGAGCTGGAACACGAGTTTCATCGACATTCTTGGCGCGCCGGACTTCTTCTATCGGGACTACGAGGATTTCGCCGAATTCGCCGCGACGATGGGATCGGCATACCTGAAATGGAACCGTGAACTCGACACCGTCGTGGGTCGCACGAAGCCACACCTTCGCGAACTCCAGAACGACGCCGGTGGCCAAGACGCCGACCCCGAAAAACTCGCCGCCGCGGTGACTCCGGTCGAGGAGGCGTCGCTCGAACTCAACATCAAGATCGCCGGAGCGCTCCGCTATCGCGAATGGATCAATTCGACCGGGATCGTTTCGAATTCCGTCTGGCGCGGCAAGCTGGACCAACTGATCGCGAATTCCAGCGTCAGGCGGCTTGAAGCCGAGATGGACCGCAAGATCGCGGCCGCCGAGAAAATTCAGTCGGCGCTGACCGATATTTCGCGTTTCCGGCGGCGACGGATCGCGGACGCGAGGCGCCGTCAGGACGTCGCGGCGGGTTCGAGCCTCCAGTTCGTCGTGCTTTTCCTCGCCGCCCTTCTGATCCTCGAAATTGTCGTACCGAGCGCGACCCTGCGAACGCATTACGAAGAGCGCCTGAGCTGGATCGGCGATCCGCACATGAACTGGCTGGCCGTGACTTATTCGGTGGCGTTTGTCTATCTCGTCGTCGGCCTCGCGCTCGGCTTCGTCCTGCACGAATTCGCCAGGCAGTTCTGGAAGTGGCGCGCGACGGCGCGAGAGGGAGAAGTTGAGTGACGCTGTTTTTTGCCACCGAGGCGAAAGAGTCGCCTATCGCCGGCACGGGCGTGTTCGCGCGCGAGCCCATAACGCGCGGCGAAATCGTCGGCAATCTCGGACATCTGGGGCGCATCGTGACCGAGGCCGAGTATCAGGCCGCGCAGGAGGCCGGCGACACGCTGCTGATCAAGTCGGCCATCCGCTGGGTAGGGGAATATTTCGTCTACAACGAAACGATCTCGGACGAAGAATACATCAACCACAGCATCGACCCGAACATGCTCTATCACTGCGGCGTGCTGTTCGCGCGGAAGGACATCGCGCCGGGCGAGGAGCTGACTTGCGACTACAAATATTTCCTGGCCGTGGACGACTACTGCCAGTTCCCGCATGTCGGCGGGCGGGGGACGGTGTCCGGTCTGCCGGGCAAGGCGGCGTTGCTGGAATCGGCGCGGGAGCTGGTCGAGCTACTCGCCGAAGCCGAACCCGGCGCTCCGCGCTATTCGGAGTACAAGCCAGTCGAGGTTAGCTAGAGGCCGACCGCCTTCTTCAGCGCTGCATCGATGCGGGATTGCCACCCCGGTCCAGTCGCCTTGAACCGCTCGACGACTTCGGCGCTCAGCCGGATCGAAACGGGGATTTTCTTCGGCGCGGCTTGAGGTCCGCGCGTTCGCGGGAATGCCTTGAGGATTTCGGGCGGCAACTCGCTCGCAGGCCGCGCCCGCTTGAAATCCTTCTTCGTCCACTCCGGATTGTCGCGATCGATTGCCTTACGGGACATAATTCTCAACCTCCTTCTTGCTCGCTCGGCGCAGGCTGATCGCCCGCACACGTTCGCCGCGATAGGTGAAGGCCAGGCAGAAATGCTTGCCGTCGATCAATCCCCATGCGCGGTAGCGAGTCTCGCCATAGTCCTCGCGGTCATCCTCGATGAACGCCAGGATCTCAAGATCTGCAGCGCGGGCCAACGACACGCCATGCTTGGCAATGTTGGCGGTATCTTTGTCCGCGTCGAACTCGAGCTTCATGTATTGTATATACAATCTGAGATATGCAAGTCAAGTAGATTGTATATACATCAATGCGAAAGGACGTGGCGCAAAGGACGTGCGCAATGGATAGCAAACGGCGTCAATTGAACCATGGGTCACTTTGTTGAACCCCGGTATGAGTGATTGTTTTGATTGGTGGGCGGTACTGGACTCGAACCAGCGACCCCTGCGATGTGAACAC
>JBKJVQ010000170.1:0-7945 GCA_046717125.1 Methyloligellaceae bacterium | reverse complement strand
GGTGAGTGCGTCCATCGATGTTTTGCCCCGTATTCGTGGAATCGTGCCGCTCCGGTCCCTCACCGGTCGTGATTTTACGGGACCATAGTAAGTTTTCGGGCGAGAGCGAGGCTCGGCCGAGTGCCATCCCCTGAAATCTCGGCAGAGGCGCAGCTACCTGTGGTGCTTCGCCTTCCACGCCTCGTAGGGCATGCCGTAAACGATCTCGCGGGCCGCATCCTTGGGCAGGTCTATGCCCTGTTCCTTCGCCGCGTCACCGTACCAGTTCGACAGGCAATTGCGGCAGAAGCCTGCAAGCTCCATCAGGTCGATATTCTGCACGTCGGTGCGGGCGCGCAAATGCGCAACGAGGCGGCGGTAGACGGCGGCTTCGAGCCGGATGCGCGTCTCATCATCGATTTCGGTCATGCGACCTCCTGAGTCTGCACTGGCTGATCGCTGTCCAGCTCGCTGCCATAATGCTCAATGCGATTAAGCCGGCCCATCAGTCCTGCGTCGCCCAGAATCTCTTCGAGGACGCGGGCGAGCGTGGCGGACCAGATCGCCTGTTCCTCAGGCTCGCGTATCAAATCCTGTCTGATCTCGACCAAAGCGTGGGCGAGGCCACGCATCGTTCCGTGCGTATAGAGACAGTCCTCTTTCAGCGCGCCCGAATAGGGTTCGTTCTCCCCGACGATCAGTCCGGGCTCCGCCCTGAATGCATCGAGCAGGGGCTGAGGCAGCCGGGCATCGCGATCCCACAGCACGGTGACATTCCAAAGTCGGACGATGGTTTTCCATTGCGGCGTAAAGCTATGGATTGAGACGATCGCCGGCGGCTTGCCGCGCGCGATTCCCGCCTCGATCTCAGCCTCGATGGCCCGATGGTAGGGTCGCCAGTACGTTTCGACGCGACGCGTGATCTCGGCATCGTCGATGCGCGCATTGCCCGGGATGACGGCCCCGTCCGACAGGCGCATGACCAGCGTCGGATCGTCTGCGCCGCGATTGGGATCGATCAGCAGCCGCGAAAAGCGCGAAAGAATAGCTGGAACGCCGAGCGCTCTCGCCACCGCCTCGGTTACGGCGGCTGCGCCGATGTCGTAGGCAATATGTCGCTCGAGTTCGTACGGAGGCAGGCCAAGTCCGCCGTATTCGGCCGGAACCGCATTCTCGGCATGATCGCAGATGAGAAGCAGGCCGCGGCCAATATCGCCATCGACGCGCCGCCACGCTTGCGTCTCGGTCAATCCCTTGCGCTCCCCCATCACCACGCCCTGCCCGTTCGGCATTATACGGTTTTCGCGAACGCCGCGCCAAGGAGACGAGCCGCCATTACGACAAAGTGGACAGCATGCGCGCAAGGCGCTGCGATGGCATGCAACCGACCCAGCGGGCTACGCGGATCGCGGCAGACACGCTTTTGCGAGCGCGCGACCTTGGGCTGGACGCGACGCTATTTCTCGAAAATAATGATTCGACTCGATTTTTCGCGGCGATCGAAGCACTTATAGTCACCGGACCGACTTACACGAACGTCAACGATTTCAGGTCGATTCTGATCGATCCTGAAACCTGAGGGCGACGCTCGACTTGTTCATGATCCCGACGCACCGCATCGCCAGGACATTGCTTCCGGCTGGCCTCGCGCTGACCGCGCTGGTCGTGTGCGCGGACGCCGCTTATGCCGACTTGAAACTGTGCAACACGACTGGGAGCCGCGTCGGCGTGGCGATCGGTTACAAGGATCAGGAAGGCTGGGCTTCGGAAGGCTGGTGGAATGTCGGGCCGCAATCCTGCGAAACACTGCTGAAGGGCAATCTGATCGCGCGCTACTATTACATCCACGCCGTCGACTATGACCGAGGTGGCGAATGGGCCGGGTCTTCCTATATGTGCACGGATGACAAGGCCTTTACGGTGCGTGGTGTCGACGACTGCGTGAAACGTAGTTTCAAGCGTACAGGCTTCTTCGAGGTCGATACGACCGAAGAACGGGACTGGACCGTTCGCCTGACAGATCCCGACCAGGGTGAAACCAAGACACAATGAGGCGTAACCGCCGCGTCAAGATCGTCGCCACGCTGGGACCGGCGTCGTCGTCTCCGGAGGTGATCGAACGCCTGTTCGAAGCCGGCGCTGACGTGTTCCGCATCAACATGAGCCATACGCCACATGCGCGGCTCACCGAGATGCTGGGCATGATCCGCGACGTGGAGAAGAAGCATGGCCGCCCGATCGCGGTGCTGGTCGATCTTCAAGGGCCAAAACTGCGTGTCGGCGACCTCGGCGATCAACCTCGCATCCTGACCGAGGGCGATGTCATCAGCTTCGAAAAGAGCTCGGTTTCCAACGGTCACGGCAGCATTGCGCTGCCGCATCCCGAGATTTTCGAGGCGATAGAGACGGGTCATACGCTGCTGCTCGACGACGGAAAGCTGCGCGCTCGCGTGATCGACGCCGTCAACGGCCGGATCGATGCGGAGGTGATTGTCGGGGGCAAGCTGACCAGCCGGAAAGGCATAAGCCTGCCGGACACGCTGCTGCCGCTCGGCGCGATGACGGAAAAGGACCGCTCCGACCTCGACTATGCGCTGAATGCCGGCGTCGACTGGGTGGCGCTGTCCTTCGTACAGCGCGCGGAAGACATTGCCGAAGCGCGGAAGCTGGCGCGCGGACGCGCAGCCGTCATGGCCAAGATCGAGAAGCCGTCCGCGCTGAAGCAACTCGACCAGATCATCGAACTCGCGGACGGCCTGATGGTGGCGCGCGGCGATCTCGGCGTCGAGATGCCGGTCGAAAAGGTTCCGGGGCTGCAGAAGCAGATCACCCGCGCCTCGCGCCGGGCCGGCAAGCCCGTGGTCGTGGCGACGCAGATGCTCGAATCGATGATCGCGTCGCCTGTGCCGACCCGCGCGGAGGTGTCGGACGTGGCCACCGCCGTGTTCGAAGGCGCCGACGCGATCATGCTGTCGGCCGAGTCGGCGATCGGACAGTTTCCGGTCGACGCCGTGGCGACGATGGACCGCGTGGCCATCAAGGTCGAGCGCGATCCCGTCTACGATGCCATCGTGCATGCGCAGCGCACGGAAGCGCAGGCGACCAGCGCCGACGCCATCGCGGCCGCCGCGCGCAACATTGCGCAGACGCTGAACCTAGCCGCGGGCATCTGCTACACGGCCTCGGGCGCGACTTCCTTGCGCGTCGCGCGCGAACGTCCATCGCAACCGATTGTGGTGTTGACGCCTGTGGCGGCGACGGGGCGGCGCATGACGCTGGCGTGGGGACTTCACTGCGTGCTCACGGACGATCCCGCCGATCTCGACGACATGGTCGAGCGCGCGTGCCGCATCGCTTATCGCGAGGGGTTCGCGAATCCTGGGCAGCGGGTGATTATCGCCGCCGGCGTACCGCTAGGCACACCTGGAGCGACGAACATGCTGCGGGTGGCTTTTGTGGGGTCCGACGCCGAGGACGGCGAATAGTCCAAAGTTCTCGCCGGCGAACGATATCAGCCCTGGCGGGCCTTGAAGCGGCGCGCGGTCTTGTTGATGACGTAGAGCCGTCCTCGGCGGCGCACGACGCGATTGTCGCGATGCCGTTTGCGCAGGGCCCGAAGCGAATTCTTGATCTTCATAATGTTCACCACAAATGCATGGTGGGCACGACTGGGATCGAACCAGTGACCCCTGCGATGTCAACGCAGTGCTCTACCGCTGAGCTACGCGCCCGAGGATTTCGAATGAGGCGCCTCTATATCGGCAGACGGGCGGCGGAGCAAGCGCGAGCGCCTGCCGGCTAACCCCTCCCCCAACACGGTCGAGAAAACGCCTCAAGCCGCGATCAGCCGCTCTACTTCGTCGACGAGATCGCGGAGGTGGAACGGCTTCGACAGGATTTTCGCATCCTTCGGCGCCTTGTTCTCCGGATTGAGGGCGACAGCAGCAAATCCCGTGATGAACATGATCTTGAGGTCCGGATCGAGCTCGGAGGCGCGCCGCGCCAGTTCGATTCCGTCCATCTCGGGCATGACTATGTCGGTCAGAAGCAGCGAGAACGGCTCTTCCTTCAGCCGCTCATAGGCCTGGACGCCGTCTCCGAACGAAATGACGTCATATCCCGCCTTCTCGAGCGCCTTGACCAGAAACCGACGCATATCGTCGTCGTCCTCGGCCAGCAGGATCCTGTGGAGACCCTTCATCTTTATGTCGTTCACAGCCACCCTGTCCCCCTACGCGCATGCCACTGGATTAGAGAAGATAAGAGTAAACGAGCCCTGAAAATCTCAGCGCCTCGCAATATTAAGTCTCTCCTCCGGAACGTCGCCAAGCTAGACAGGCCCTGAGCCGGTTGGCAATCTTCTCGTTCATGCCGAGGCCAGGAAATTTTCGATTGCCAATTACATTTCAGTACCGTTGCGCAGTCCCTATGTTGCGCGCGAAGCCATGAGCGGGGACGTCGTTTCGTTGTCCGTTTCCGATCCGGCCTCCGGCTTCAGCGTTCTGCAACCTGCATGTCTGACGTCGCCGTTCGTCTTCAACTCGCCCCATAGCGGACGCGTTTACCCCGACGAATTGATCGCCGCGTCGCGGCTCGATATGCGCACGCTCAGAAAGTCCGAAGATTCGTTCGTTGAAGAGCTGTTCTACCATGCGGCCGAGAAAGGCGCTCCCCTGCTCCACGCGCACTTCCCGCGCGCATGGCTCGACTTGAACCGCGAGGCCTATGAGCTCGATCCGCAACTGATCGCGGGCGTGCTTCCGGATTTCGCCAATACGCAGTCGGTGCGGGTCCTCGGCGGCCTCGGCACGATTCCCCGCGTCGTGACAGAACAGGAGGAAATCTATCGGGAACCCATTCCGCTGGATTTCGCCATCGCCCGCATCGAGCGGTTCTACAAGCCCTATCATGAGACCTTGCGCGCGCTGCTCGACCAGGCGCTGGCGTCATTCGGCGTCGCGATCCTGATCGACTGCCATTCGATGCCTTCGAACGCGACCGGCGAGCCGCCGGGTTCACGCCCCGACTTCGTCTTGGGCGACCGCTTCGGAGCGTCGTGCGCGCCCGAGCTTACGCGCGTCGCCACGCGCGAACTTAGGTCGATGGGATATACCGTCGCGCTGAACAAGCCCTATGCGGGCGGCTTCATCACCGAGCATTACGGCCGTCCGAATTACGGACGCCACGCGCTACAGATGGAAATCAATCGCGCGCTCTACATGGACGAGACGTGTTACGCGAAGTCCGCTTCATTCGACTCGCTAAAGATTAAGCTCTGTACACTGATCGATGAGATGCTGACCGTTGTGCCGCGGCTGGTTCACACGCCGCGCGCGGCGGCCGCCGAGTAGTACAATCTCGTCGCGCGCGGACGGCGCTTTCGCGCGGCCCAGAAAAATGGGCCGTCCGAATTTCGAACGGCCCAAGTCTAGGGAGGAAACGCCCAAGGAGGGCAACGGCACAAGCGCGCGAAGCGCTCATACCGCAGTGCACAAATATACAGTGCGTCGCACAACAATCAAGAGCCGTATTGCCGTTTATTTGCATGCTGATGCTCCTCTGCAACTGCTGGATGTGTCCTGTTAACCTCATGAAAAAGATTGTTTTCTGGGAAATCGGTAAGCAATGAGAGTGCAAACTTGAGGATCGCCGCGTATCTCGAAACGGCGCACGAGATAGCCGACGCGGCAGCGTCTGTCATTATGCCGCACTTTCGGGCAGGCGGCAGCGTGGACGACAAAGGCGGCGCGCGCGATTTCGACCCTGTCACGGAAGCGGATCGGGCTGCGGAACGCGTGATGCGCGAAGCGCTCGGCGTACGCTATCCGGACCATGGCATCGTCGGTGAAGAGTATCCCGCCACGAACCCCGAAGCCGAACTCTGCTGGACGCTCGATCCGATCGACGGAACGCGCGCCTTCATTACCGGCTATCCGCTGTGGGGCGTCCTGATCGGCCTCAAGCATCACGGCGCGCCGATCTTCGGATTGATGGACCAGCCGTTCACGCGCGAGCGCTTCTATGCGACCGACGATGGCGCGATCGCGCGCATTGCCGGCGAAGAAAAGCGGATGCGCACGCGTCCCTGTCCGAATCTGGGCGACGCTGTTCTGGCGACCACCAGCCCCGACCTTCTAGCGGACGGCTTTGAGCGCGACCGCTTCGAACTCCTAAGCAGGGATGTCAAGCTGCGCCGCTTCGGTGGCGACTGCTACAGCTACTGCATGCTGGGGGCGGGTCATATCGATCTTGTCGTCGAAGCGGGGCTGAAGAGCTTCGACATTCTTCCGCTCATCCCCATCATCGAGAAGGCGGGCGGACGCGTGACGTCCTGGGACGGCGGCGATGCAAGCCAAGGCGGGCGGGTGATCGCGTCCGGCGACAAGCGCTTGCACGACCGCGCGCTGAAAATTCTAAACGGCCAGGGCTGACTGCTCGATTTCGCCAGGCACGAAGGCCTGAAACGCCGCCCAGAACTGATCGCGGAACCGGTCCTGTTCCTGCAACAATTCGTGGCGCGCGCCGGTCAGTTCCAGCATCGCTCCGGTCTTCATCTGAACCGTTAGCTGCTCGACTGCCGAGTTGGAGACGAGACGCTCGTCGCCGGCGCAGATCATCAGCATGGGCGTCCTGATACGGGCCGCATATCTGAAGGAAGCGATCTCGTTCATGGCCTCGAGCGCCGTCCGCACCCAGCCGATCGTCGGCCGACCAATTCCAAGATGAGGCGCGGCGCGAAGGATCTCGCGGTTGCGTGAAAAGCGATCATGGTCGGACGTCAGTGGATTGTTCGGAAACGGCATCCTGTCGACGTCATGCTCGGAGCCGGGCACGCGCGCATCGCCGAAGCCGGTAAAGCCCGCAATTTCCAGAATGCCGGGCAGGATTCGTCTTGGCAATGGCAGGCGCGCGATCCGAAGCATCGGCGCCGACAGCACGATACGCTCGAACCACGATTCCTTCTGCGTGGCGGTGCGGATCAGCGGAACGGCCGCCATCGAATGACCCAGCGCAAAGTATGGCGGCGGGCAGTCGGGTAACGCGACCTCGCGCATGAACAGCGCAAGGTCGCGCTCGTAGTCGATGAAATCGTCCACATGCCCCTTGCGCGGATTTTTCAGGATACGATCCGAGCCGCCTTGCCCCCGCCAATCCATTGTGGCGACGGCGAATCCGCGCCGGGTCAGATCGGAAATGGTCTCGAAATATTTTTCGATGAACTCCGCGCGCCCGTGGAGAAGGCACACCGTGCCCCGGCGCGGCCCGCCGGCCGGCCGCCAGAACGCCGTGCGCAGACGCAAGCCGTCATGGCTCACGATGTGCCCGGCATGCGCCCCGAGAGGCGCCGGATTCTGGATGGTCGAAACGAGATTCACGCCGCAGTCCCGTCAGTTCGCGCCGTCATAACAGCCAACACCGGGGCCGCAATCCGAGCCGGAAATCGGCCGCGTACGCGCTTGAAGCCCATTTGAACCAAACCCATATCGGTGACGCGCACGCCGCTCAAGGGTGCGCGTTCCAACAGTCCCGGCCTCGCAGGCGGGACGCAACTCATGTCGCTTCTTATGGAGGATATGCGATGAGATACGACCTTACTCGCCTTTACCGTTCGACCATCGGCTTTGACCGGCTGGCTTCCCTGTTCGACCAACTCAGCGCGGTCGACGGCGACGTACCGTCCTACCCGCCCTACAATATCGAGCGGCTCGCCGAGAACGAGTACCGCATCTCGATGGCGGTTGCGGGATTTTCCCAGGATGAGCTTCGATCGAGGTCAAGGAGAACACCCTGACCGTCAAGGGCGTGAAGACGGAAGCCGAGAAGGACCGGCAGTACCTGCACCGCGGCATCGCCGCGCGCAGCTTCGAGCGCCGTTTCCAGCTCGCCGACCACGTCCAGGTGACAAAGGCCGATGTCGTGAACGGCCTGCTCAACGTTAACCTCGTGCGCGAAGTGCCCGAGGCGA
>JBKJVQ010000169.1:0-2588 GCA_046717125.1 Methyloligellaceae bacterium | reverse complement strand
GTGCTTGCTAGCGCCGCCCGTGGCCTTCGCGGCAGGATTTAAGTCATTGAAATAATGGTGCGCAAGAGGGATTCGACCCCCCGACCCCGTCATTACGAAGCTGCCAAGCGCATTGTCGGCGTGTTCCACCCAAATGCACTCGGGTACGCTTCCCGACACAGAAATTCAAAGGAAGCCCGGCGTCTGCAGTATTCAGCTTATTGCACTCTCGCGCATTCCAGAGCACTAGCGTGAATTCTCGTAGAGGCCAGAAGCTGCAGCCGCCATGCAACCAGCGGAAGGGAAATGGACGCCCTGATATGATCCACCGGAATTGCGCTTTGAGGCAGTGACCGGCCCGCGATGTTCGCGTGCCTTTTGTGCCAAGCGACAGTGATTTCGATTGTTCGTCGACTGACTTGAAAAGCGTCGCGCGCTTGCGCCCTGTGCGTCCAGAAGAAACGATGACGCGGTGCTAAGGCTGGACTTATAGAAATCGCTGACTTCGCGCCTGCGCTGCCATTCGGGAGCCACTTCCTCCGGCTTCAGCGTGTTCCTGATGACAAAGGGGGTACGGCGAAAGACAGACTAAGGCTTGCGCGGCAAGCCCTGGTCGGCGAGCACCTTTCGGGCCGCAAGCCAATCCCGGATTACGACTATCTTCTCGAGTCACACGGGAGTTTCATAGGAGGCGGTATTGGGGTGCCCTGGAACCCTCGGTGGCGGACATAGTTCGGCAGGTCTTGATAGCTTCCTGCCCGACCAGGAAGTGACGGTCACTTGGGCGTCGCGCAATCGCGCACGTTAGAGAGAGCGCAATTTTGGCTCTGGTCATCTGGTTAGACGACAATCACGATGTCCTATCGCCTGGATGCCCCGAACTTTTTTCTTGCCGACGTCCGGGGCGGACTCGGCGCTTTTGTCAGTGTCTTTTTGTTGACAGAAGCGCACTGGACGCCGGCGCAGATCGGCGCCGTTCTGACGGTTAGCGGCCTCATCGGCATTGCTGCGCACATCCCACTGGGAGCGCTCATAGACGCGACGCACGCGAAGCGCATGCTCATCGTCGCGAGCGTGGCGCTGCTTGCACTATGCGCTGTTGCCATCGAGCGGGCCCCGACCGGCCCCGTGGTGTTCGCGGCCGACGTCATCATGGCCGTTCTTGGGGGCGTTTTCGCGCCGACAGTCGCCGCGATAACGCTGGGTCTCGTGGGGGAGCGAGACTTCGCGTCGCGGCTGGCTCGTAATGCGGTGTTCGACCGGATTGGCAACTTGTTTATCGCCGTGGTCGTGGGACTGTTTGGATGGTGGTGGTCGCAACGCGCGACCTTTTACCTCGTCCCCCTATTCGCTTTCCTGTCGGCGTGGGCGGTGCTGTCGATCCCGGGCAACGCGATCGACCATAAACGCGCGCGGGGCTTCACCCGCCAGCAGCATGACGCGGAGCCGGAGCCATGGTGGAGGTTTTTCTTTCGTCACCGGCCGTTGCTGGTTCTCGCCGCCGCTCTCGCGACCTTCCACTTCGCGAGCGCCTCGATGCTGCCGCTCGCGGGACAAAAGCTGGCCCTCGCCCACCCCGGCTATGAGACGCCGCTCATATCCGCCTTGATCCTGATCTCTCAGCTCACCACGATGCCGGTCGCCATCCTGGCGGGGATCAAAGCGGACGTATGGGGGCGCAAGCCTCTGCTGCTCCTCGCCTGTCTCGCGCTCGCCGCGCGGGCAGTGGTCTTTGCGTCCTTTGACAGCGCGCCGATTCTCCTCGCAGCGCAGGTGCTTGACGGTGTCAGCGGGGGCATCCTGGATGTGCTCATCCCGCTCATGCTCGCCGACATCGTACGAGGCGCTGGGCGATACAGTATGAGCCGCGGATTCCTCGGCACTGTCCAAGGCGTGGGCGGCTCGCTCAGCAATGTCGCGGCGGGAGCAGTAGTCGTCTGGGGCGGCTACAGCGCGGCATTCGCCGGTATCGCGGCGGCCGCCTCCTTCGCGTTCTGCCTCGTCCTTTTCGCCATGCCGGATACGGGCAATGAAGGTTCGCGAGCTGATTGATCAGCTTGAGGCGGAGGCTGCGAAGATGAATCAGCCGAGGGCAGTCTCATACAGCGGCTCGCGGGCTATCAGGATGCAGAAACATAAAAGGGGCGCTGATCCGTCAGACCAACGCCCCGCAACTCGCAGCCCACGCTTCATACGCTTCATGTAGTTCAGACGCGCGGGTTCCTGACGTCGGTGGGCCTCAGGTGATCCTGTCGTGGGCGCAAGCCAGCGAGGCCGGCCAACCCAACCAGGCCAAGTAGTCCCCACAGTCCGCGGTCGCCCTCATCATCGTCGTCATCAGACTGCTGGGCCTGCCGCTGCTGGCGGTCGTCGTCCTGGGCTAGCAGGATTGCTGGAGAGCTCGTGACAAGGAACGCTGAAAGAACCCAAATCGACAAGAATTTAGCGGTCATATTTTCCTCCTGAGGCATGCTGTTTTGTTTCAAGTTTCTCGGCTTTGCCGGCCTATGAACGTCGGCCAGTCGCGCCTGTTCCGACCCACCCATCTGATTGTCTGGTAATTAAAGTCCCAATTTTGGATTGAACTCGATCTGTAAACCACCTGCTAG
>JBKJVQ010000168.1:0-6467 GCA_046717125.1 Methyloligellaceae bacterium | reverse complement strand
ACCGAAGGCTACATGGCCTCGGGCGGCTTCAGGGTGCAGTGGTAGGCTTGTCGTAGCCCGCATAAGCGAAGCGCAATCCGGGTTTCCTGCCGGATCGCTCGCTCCCGGATTACGCTGCGCTCATCCGGGCTACGCGCCACCTAGTCATTCCGGCGAAAGCAGCAGCGCTAGCGTGCGGAGATCAGTTTTGGAAAAAGCTGTCCCTCGCGCGGGCTACTCCGCCTCGTCCGCGGAGACCGCGTTCAGCTGACCGTAATTCTGTACGCCGATATCCTTCAACAGATTGAGCTGCGTTTCGAGATAGTCGATATGGCCTTCCTCATCCTCGAGCAGCTCTTCGAATAGCTCCATCGAGACATAGTCCTCTTCCTTCCGGCACAGCGCGCGCGCTTCCATGTAGAGCGCCCGCGCGCCGTATTCGGCTTTCAGATCGCTCTCCAAAATTTCCTGGATGTTCTGGCCGATCATGAGCGGGTCGAGATGCTGAAGGTTCGGATGGCCCTCAAGGAAAACGATGCGGGCGATGAGCTTGTCCGCATGGTTCATCTCCTCGATCGACTCGGCGCGCTCTTTCTTGGCGAGCTTCGCGAACCCCCAGTCTTCCAGCAGCCGGTAATGCAGCCAGTATTGGCTGACGGCCGTGAGCTCGCTCTTGAGGCCCTTGTTCAGATATTCGATGACGGTCGGCTTGCCTTTCATGGCGGTCTCCTGTGGCGGCGCAATGCACCGTATTCAGTTTAGAATGATTCCAGAAATTTCTAACAGATTCCGCCGGAAATGGCGAGTGGCGCTCCTTTGACGGTCAGTACGAGTCACGCCGCGTCGGAGTATCGGTGTCGTAGAGCAGCATCAGTCTGGTGATCAATGGCAGGCAGGTACCGCAGACCGGGCGTTTTCCCAGCGACCGATAGATGAGGCCGGGCGTGATGACGCCGAACGGATCGGACTGACGCAGGCCCTCGATGGCGTCTTTCACGTCGCGGTCGGTGATGATGTTGCAGGAGCAGACGATCATGAGGAGGCTTTGCGGCGGCGCGCCCGGGGCGGAGGCTTGGCGATGACGGGAGGGACGGGTTTGCGCGCGTAGTAGGCCCAAAGCAGCCGGGCCGCAACGCCGCGCCATGGCCGCCACCTTTCCGCGATTTCCTCGGTCTCGGCGGCGGACGGACGGGCCGCGAGGCCGAACGCCCGCCCGGCCGCGATCTGGAGCGCGAGGTCGCCCGGCGCGAACGCGTCTGCCCGGCCGAGGCAGAACATGAGGTAGATATCGGCTGACCACGGACCGAACCCGCGCAAGTCCGTGATCGCGCGCCGCACGTCTTCGTCGCTCGCATCGTCGAGCGCATTTAGATCGATCTCGGCGACCCGGATTGCGCGGGCGAGATTGCGCAAATTCGCGATCTTTGGCCCCGAAAGGCCGGCCTGCCGCAACGCCTCGTCCGGCAGCACTTCGAACCCAGCCGCATCGCCTCCGGGCAACAGCGCCTCCAGCCGCCCGACGATCGCGGCGGCGCTGGCGGCGGACAATTGCTGCGCCGCTACAATGGCAAGGAGCCCGCCGAACCCGCCCGTGCGGCGCCTGAGCGGAGGATCGCCGGTCTCCGCGTGAACCCGCGCCATGACCGGACAGGCGCGGACGAGATGCGCGCAGCCCTCGGCAATGTCGGCTCCAGAACAGATGATGCGGGTAATCATGCGGCTGCACTTAGGGGCCCGCCCCGCCCTTGTCGACCCGCTGCCCCTCGCGTATCGCTGCGGCCCCATGACCTCCGTCTTCCGCTTTGCGCCCTCGCCTAACGGCGCGCTGCATCTCGGCCATGCGCGTTCGGCGCTGCTCAATTTCGATCTTGCGCGGGCGTGCGGCGGACGCTTCCTGCTACGCCTCGAAGACATCGACCGGGAACGCTGCCGGCCCAAATTCGTAGCCGGTATGATCGAGGATTTGCGCTGGCTCGGACTCGACTGGGAGGAGCCGGTCTGGCGCCAGTCGGAACGCGGGGCTGCATACCACGCGGCGCTCGACCGGCTCAACGAACGCCGGCTGCTCTATCCGTGCTTCGCGACGCGCTCCGAGATCGCGAATGCGGTGGCGGCGAAAACCAGCCATGCGACCGACCCGGACGGCGCGCCGCTCTATCCCGGACTGTGGCGCGGGGCTGGCCCCGCGGAATGCGTGCGCCGCATCGAGGCGGGCGAGCCGTACGCCTTGCGGCTCGATATGGCGCGCGCTGCTAGCGAAACGCGCCGTCGCGCCGGTGGCGAGATTGCATTCACCGAGTTTGGCCCGTCGGGACCGACACGCGTCAACGTCCATCCCGAGGACTGGGGGGACGTCGTGCTCGCGCGGAAGGAATTTCCGGCGAGTTACCACCTCGCGGTCGTGGTCGACGATGCCGCGCAGGGCGTGACGCATGTCGTGCGCGGGCGTGACCTTTATCTGCAGACGGGAATGCACCGTGTGCTGCAGATATTGCTCGGCCTGCCGGAGCCCGTGTACCACCATCACGCGCTGGTGCTGGGGCCGGACGGCCGGAAACTGGCCAAAAGCCGGAAGGATACCGGCATCGCATCCCTGCGTGCGCGGGGCGAGAGCCCGGACGATGTGAGAGCGACAGTGGTCGCAAAGCTTTCTCGGGGCTTTTCCGAAATTTTCACCAGTCCGATTATCCCGGACTTAACGCAGCCGTGAGACCGTCTTGCGTTGAGTATTGAGTCCGGAGCCCTCGTATGCGTCCCGAGTCCTTCAAGCACGACGATTTGTTCGCCCAGATCGCGGCGTTGGATGAAGCATTGGAGACGGAGCGGGCCGCACGCGTAGCCGCCGAGACTTCGGACGCTGCAAAGTCGGAGTTGCTTGCAACCGTCAGCCATGAACTGCGCACCCCGATGGGCGCCGTCATTTCAATGGCCGAACTTCTGCGCGCCACCCGACTCGACGTCACGCAAGTCCGTTATGCCGACACGCTTCAGGGCTCCGCGTGAAGTCTTCTCGCGATCCTCAACGATATTCTCGATTTCTCGAAGCTCGACGCCGGCTGGATCGAACTGGAAGCTGAGGCTTTCGATCTAACCGCCCTGTTACGCGAATGCGCCGACGCCCTCAAGGTTCGCGCGGCGGACAAGGGCTTGGGGGCTGGCGCCGATATTCAGCCGAGCTGTCCCGGGGTGGTGGTGGGCGACGCCAAGCGGCTACGCCAGGTTCTGAACAATCTGATCGACAACGCCGCGAAGTTCACGGACGACGGAAGCGTCAGCCTCGAAGCCGATTGCGTCGAGCGCGATGGCCGGTTGATCCTGCGCTGCGCCATCACCGACACGGGCATCGGCCTGACGGCCGCGCAGCGCGTCAAGCTGTTCACCCCCTATGTACAAGCCGACCGCAAAACCGCCCAGCGCTATGGCGGAACAGGACTCGGCCTTGCGATCTCACGGAAGCTCGTGGAACTCATGGGTGGACGGATCAATTGCGAGAGCACCCTTGGTAAGGGCAGCCGCTTCTGGTTCGCCGTGCCCGTCGGCCATGCTGCCGAGATTGGCAAGCAGACACCGTCCACGGCGAGCGAGCTCGACGGCCACCTCCTTGTCGTCGAGGACAATGCCGTCAACCGCATGTTGATCGGCGCCTATCTCGACAATTTCGGCATGACGCACGAGGAAGTATCGAGCGGCGCGGCCGCGCTTGTCGCGTTTGGCGCCCGCTTCGATCTTGTACTCATGGACATCATGATGCCGGACATGGACGGGCTCGAGACGACGCGGCGACTGCGCGCGATGGGCGGCCATGCCGCTTCTGTTCCGGTCGTCGCGCTGACGGCGGCCACCATGACCGGTGACCGTGATGAGGCGCTCGCGGCCGGCATGACGGACTACGTGACTAAGCCGATCGACGGCGCATCGCTGTTCGAGGCGCTGTCGCGGCACCTGCCGGAGCACGCGGAAATGCGGGTTGCCGCAGGCTAACAGTTCCTCAGGCCGCCTCGGCCTCGCGCGCGGCGAGCTGCGCAATGTCCAGCATGATCGCGTTCAGCCGGAAATCCTTCGGCGTATAGACCGCCGACACGCCGCACTGCTTGAGGATATTGATGTCCTCGGCCGGGATGATGCCGCCCACGATCACGGGCACATCGTCCAGTCCCTCGGCCCGCATCCGCTGCATCACGTCGCGCACCAGCGGCACATGGCTTCCCGAGAGGATCGAGAGGCCGACCACATGCACGCCCTCTTCCAGGGCCGCCGAGACGATCTGCGCGGGCGTGAGCCTAATGCCCTGATAGACGACTTCCATGCCGCAGTCGCGCGCGCGCACGGCGATCTGTTCCGCACCGTTCGAATGCCCATCCAGGCCCGGCTTGCCCACGAGCAGCTTGAGCCGCCGGCCGAGCCGCGCCGAGGCCGCCTCGACCGCCGCGCGGGCTTCTTCGAGCCCCGCTCCGTCCGTCCGCATGGCGCGCCCGACGCCGGTTGGAGCGCGATATTCGCCGAAAGCTTCCCGCAACGCCGTTCCCCATTCGCCCGTAGTCACACCCGCCTTGGCGCAGGCGATCGAGGGCTCCATGACATTGCGCCCGTCCGCAGCCGCAGCGCGCAGATCGGTGAGCGACGCCTCGGCCGCCTTGTTGTCGCGCTGCGCGCGCCACTCTTTGAGCCGCTGGACCGCTTCGAGCTCGACCGATTCCGACACGGTCAGGATGCCGCCATCGGCCCCGCCTTCGAGAGGCGAGGGCTCGGACTCGGTAAACGCGTTGACGCCGACAACGATCTGTTCTCCCGTCTCGATCCCTTTCAGCCGCGCCGTGTTCGACTCAACCAGCCGCCCCTTCATGTAGTCGATCGCGGCGACCGCCCCGCCCATCTCGTCGATACGCGCCAGCTCCGCCTTGGCCTCATCGATCAGCGCACGGACCTTCTCATCGATCACCGGCGAGCCGTCGAACAAATCGCCATATTCGAGAAGGTCGGTTTCGTAGGCGACGATCTGCTGCATGCGCAAAGACCATTGCTGGTCAAAGGCGCGCGGCAGTCCGAGCGCCTCGTTCCAAGCCGGAAGCTGCACGGCGCGGGCGCGCGCATTCTTCGACAGCACCACGGCGAGCATCTCGATCAGGATGCGATAGACGTTGTTCTCGGGCTGCTGCTCAGTCAGGCCCAGCGAATTGACTTGCACGCCGTACCGGAAGCGGCGCAGCTTCTCGTCCTCAACGCCATATCGGTCGCGCGCGATCTCATCCCAGAGCTCGGCAAAGGCGCGCATCTTGCAAATCTCGGTGACGAAGCGCAGGCCGGCATTCACGAAGAAGCTCATGCGGCCGACGATCTGCGGGAACGCATCCGCCGGAACTTCGCCACTTCCCTGCACCTCGTCCAGCACCGCGATCGCTGTAGCGAGCGCGAAAGCGAGCTCCTGCACGGGCGTCGCGCCTGCCTCCTGCAGGTGGTAGGAGCAGACATTGGTCGGGTTCCATTTCGGCGTTTCACGCCCCGAGAACACGACAACGTCCTTGATGAGACGAAGGCTCGGCGCGGGTGGAAACACATAGGTGCCGCGCGACAGATATTCCTTCAGAATATCGTTCTGCACCGTACCCGTGAGCGCCTTGCGGTTGACGCCCTGTTCGTCCGCGAGCGCGACATAGAGCGCGAGCAGCCACGCGGCCGTCGCGTTGATCGTCATGGATGTGTTCATCGCATCGAGCGGAATACCCTCGAGCAGCGCCCGCATGTCGCCGAGATGGGCGACCGGCACGCCGACCTTGCCGACCTCGCCCCGCGCCAGCGGATGGTCTGCGTCGTAGCCTGTCTGAGTTGGCAGATCGAAAGCGATCGATAGGCCTGTCTGGCCCTTGGCGAGATTGCCCCGGTAAAGCGCGTTAGACGCAGCGGCGGTCGAATGTCCCGCATAGGTGCGAAACAGCCAAGGCTTGTCCCGTTGTGGCCTTAAGTCGGTCATGCGATGCGCGGGTCCCGGCAACACTCGAAAATCGCGCGCATCGAACCATGACGCTTTGTGCGGTGCAATGAGACAAAACGGGAAATGTTGCCCGCAAAGAAAAGGGCGCCGCCGAAGCGCCGCCCTTCCACTGCTCGACCGAAGCCGAGTTTACTTCTTGTCGGTTTCTGCACCGCCACCCGAACTGGCGCGGCCTTCCTCGCCGAGCTGCTCGTTGGGATCGGCGTTGCCAGACTGGCCGGCCTGATTGTCGCCGCCCTGCTGAACCGAGCCGGCGCCTTCAGCCGGTTTGGCAGTCTCGTCAGAACCCGCGCCGACGCTCTTCTCGTTACCCTCGCCGAGATCTTCCTTCGGCTGGGCCGGAGCCGCCTGTTCGCCGCCCTGTTGCGAGCCTGCGCCCGCCGCAGGCGCTTCCTTGTCAGTACCGCCCCCGACGCTCTGTTCGTTGCCCTCGCCGAGTTCCTGCTCCGGGGTCGCTCCGGCCCCGGCAAAAGCGGGAGCACCGGTCGCAGCGACGAGC
>JBKJVQ010000167.1:0-6699 GCA_046717125.1 Methyloligellaceae bacterium | reverse complement strand
CGGCGTGTTCAAGGAACTCGAAGCCAAGATCGTGCGCTGGAATATTCTCGACACCGGCAAGCGCATCGACGGCCGCGACCTCAAGACGGTCCGCCAGATCGTCGCCGAAGTCGGCATCCTGCCGCGCGCGCATGGCTCGGCATTGTTCACCCGCGGCGAGACGCAGGCGCTGGTGGTCACCACGCTCGGTACCGGCGAGGACGAGCAGTTCATCGACGCGCTGCAGGGAACGTACAAGGAGACGTTCATGCTGCACTACAATTTCCCGCCCTATTCGGTGGGCGAGGCAGGCCGCATGGGCTCCCCGGGACGGCGCGAGATCGGCCACGGCAAGCTCGCATGGCGGGCGATCCACCCGGTGCTTCCTGAGCGTGACGCCTTCCCCTACACGACGCGCATCGTCGCTGAAGTGACCGAGTCGAACGGCTCCTCGTCGATGGCGACGGTCTGTGGCGCATCGCTCGCCATGATGGATGCGGGCATTCCGATCCGGAGGCCGGTCGCCGGTATCGCCATGGGTCTGATCAAGGAAGGGGAGCGCTATGCGGTCCTCAGCGACATCCTCGGCGACGAGGACCATCTCGGCGACATGGACTTCAAGGTGGCCGGAACGGATCAGGGCGTGACCTCGCTGCAGATGGACATCAAGATCACCGGCATCACCGAGGAGATCATGCAGATCGCGCTCAACCAGGCGCGGGAGGGCCGCATGCATATTCTCGGCGAGATGCGCAACGCGCTGACCGAGGCCAGGCCGGAGCTCGGGGAGTTTGCCCCACGCATCGAGACGATCCACATCCCGACCGACAAGATCCGCGAAGTGATCGGCTCGGGCGGTTCGGTGATCCGCGCGATCGTCGAGGAGTCTGGCGCGAAGATCGACATTTCCGACGACGGCACGGTGAAGATCGCCTCGGCCCACGCGGAGTCGATCAAGATCGCCACCGATAAGATCAAGGCGATCACGTCGGAGCCCGAGGTCGGCGTGATCTACAAGGGCAAGGTGGTGAAGGTGGTCGAGTTCGGCGCGTTCGTGAATTTCTTCGGCGCGCGCGACGGCCTTGTCCATATCTCCCAGCTCGCCGACGGCCGCACCAAGGAAGTGAAGGATGTGGTCAAGGAAGGCGACCAGGTCTGGGTGAAGCTCCTCGGCAAGGACGAGCGCGGCAAGGTGCGTCTGTCCATGAAGGTCGTCGATCAGGCGACCGGCAAGGAGCGGGAGAGGTCCGAAGAGCCGGCCGCGCAGGCGGGGTAGTACGGGCAGGCTTTTTGCCGCGTCCCTCGTTGTCACGCTTTGCGACAGATCGTGAGACCGGCTTAACCGAAGTTGCAGATAAAGGCGGCGCGTCCGGCAAGGACGCGCCGCCTTTCATGTCTTGCCGCGCCTCAGGCGAGCGTTATCCGTCATTAAGACGGAGGTTCCTATGGCCCGATTGTTTGCGTTCGTCTTGGCTGCTGTCTTCGCATTTGGCCTGTCATCGACCGAAGCCGCAGCGGGTGGCTACGGCAGCGGCTGTTACGGTGTGAAGCATAGCGGCTGCGCGCGAGCTTGGCGTCATGCCGGATGCGGCTACGCCTATCGTCCCTGCAAGCGGAAAATGGATGGCTTCTTCCGCAAGTCGCCGCGCTGCGTTGCCTATGCGCCCTGCGCCGCGCGGATGTATGTCGAGCGTCCGGTCCCGGTTTATGTCGACCGGCCTGTGCCGGCGCCGGGTTATGTCGAGCGGCGGGTTCCCGTGCCGGTAATTGTCGATGTCCGGCCCGCCCGCCTGCCCTGCTATGCGCGGCCGTGCGGCGCCTGGAGCGGCTGCGGGCGCTGGTAGGCAATCTCAGCATCGCCACCCCTCAGGACCTGACGCGAAGCACGTGACATCGTCCGGGCTTCACGTCAGACCGCCTCTCACCCGCGAGGCGGGTCTCCATCGCCTGCTATGTCACCGACGACGCCGTGATCATCGACCGCATCCGCTACGGCGGACGGCAGCGCTGACGACTCAGCCTACCGCGCGCACTTCCAACTCTTGATCACATACTCAGGATGCTCGGTCTGCCAGCGCGCGAGCTGGAACTGGCCTTCGCGCAGGCAGGCGTTCATGCCCGCCGGCTTGTCAAACGGCGTTTTGATTTTCTCGCATTTCTCCGGCGAGGCTACGAGGCAGGCGAGCCGCACGATTCCCAGCATGCGGCGGCCTTCACCTAAGTTACGGGGTGCATCTCGCGTTCATCATTTTGGGGCTACCCCCGCAAAACCCTCTGTCTACCCATCAAAAAGATTGCGGGATGATGAACAGCGCGAACTGTGGCCTCGCAGCGACAGCGCCGACTCGAGTGGTGCGCTAGAAGGTGCGGAACACAAGTTTCGCGGGGGGCGGATTCTCATGTTCCGGACGTTTTTGTTGGCCGGCGCGGCCATGTTTGCAGCTTCAGGCGCGGCCATGGCTGACGCGTATTATGAGCCGGCGCCCTCTTACGCGCCCGCGGCGGTAGCGCATTCTGTCTTCTCATGGACGGGCTTCTATCTGGGCGCCCACGCCGGCGTGCTCTTCAACGATACCGAAGTCGACACGATCGGCCTCGCGCCCGGCAACATCACCAATGTCCGCATCGACGCACGTCCGGGACGTGTCGATTTTGAGGACGAAGGCTTCATGGGCGGCGGCCAGATTGGCTACAACCATCAGATGGGCCCGTGGGTAGTCGGCGTCGAGGCCGACATATCCGGTACGGATCTGGACGACAGCACCCGCTTCCTGGGAACGCCGACACCGAACGTTCCAGGCGCGCCGAACCCCAGCACCTTTGTACAATCGATGGACTATTTCGGCACGGTCCGGGGCCGCATCGGCTACGCGCACGATCGCTGGCTAGGCTATGTAACCGGCGGTTATGCCTATGCCGATATCGAGACCGACGTCATTTTCCTCACCGGCGCGAACCAGCTCCAGTTCCGCGGCCGCGGCAGCGAGACGGTCGACGGCTACACAATCGGCGGCGGCGTCGAATACGCGTGGTCAAATCATGTCACGTTCAAGGGCGAGGGGCTCTATTACGACCTCGACGACTCGACCGTCTTCGTCGACAACATTCCCGGCGTCGGCGCTGGCGCTTATTCCTCATCCTTCGAGAACGACGGCGTTCTGGTGCGGGGAGGCGTAAACTTCAAGTTCAGCGGCATTTTCGGCCGTTAGTCCGAACCGCCCATAATCTGACCTTCCCCACTTTCGAAGCCCGGTGAGATTGCGCTCGCCGGGCTCATTGTTTACGCGCGAGAGGCGAACGGAAGATCATGCCGGGCGTTTGGGGAGAGCGATGACGCAACAGGCCATACTCATAACCGGATGCTCTTCAGGGATCGGGCTCGCTTCGGCGCGCCGGTTTAAAAAACTCGACTGGCGCGTGTTCGCCACCGCACGCAAACCGGAAGACATCGCGCGGCTGAACACGGAAGGCGTCGAGGCGCTGTATCTCGACTATGCCGAGCCGGATTCGATTGCCGCCGCCGCCGACCACGTCCTCGCCGCAACCAATGGCGCGATCTACGCGCTGGTCAATAACGGCGCATACGGCCAGCCCGGCGCGGTCGAGGATGTTACGACCGACGTGCTGCGCGCCCAGTTCGAGGCGAATGTCTTTGGCTGGCATGACCTGACCCGCCGGGTTCTGCCTTCGATGCGGGCCAGAGGCGAGGGACGCATCGTGCATGTCTCGTCCGTGCTTGGCCTTCTCAGCGCGCCCTATCGCGGCGCGTACTGCGCGTCGAAATACGCGGTCGAGGCGCTGGCCGACGCGATGCGGCTGGAACTGGCGGGCACGGGAATTTATGTCTGCCTGATCGAGCCGGGTCCGATCGAGAGCCGCTTCATCGAACACGCGATCGAAGCCTATCGCCGCAACATCGACATGGAGAATTCGCCCCATCGCGACATCTACCGCGAGCGCATCGCGGCGATGGAGGCGGGCGGCAAGCAGACCTTCAAGCTCGGCCCCGACGCCGTGGTCGATCGCCTCATCTCCGCGCTTCAGTCGCGCAAACCCAAGGCCCGCTATTTCGTCACCCTGCCCACTTACGGGGCGGCGCTGCTGAAACGGCTGCTGCCGACCGCCATGCTCGACGCCATCATGCGCAGGGATTAGCTTGCGCTCGCGACTGGCCCCGGTTGAAAGTGCCCCATGGAAACGTTTCTCAACTACCTGATTCCCATAGCGCTTGCCGCCGTCGCAATCGTTCTTGTGCTCGGGCTGTGGAACATGATGCGGGGCGGCAGCTCAAATCTCAGCCAGACACTGATGCGCTGGCGCGTCATCCTGCAGGCGCTCGCCATCCTGATCATCGTGGCGGTTCTCCTGATTGCCCCGAACTGACGCGCATGGCCGCCCAGCCCATCATTTGCGTTGACCGGTTCGGGACCGGGGATAGTCTCACGCGTTCCTTTGCGCAGACGGAACCAACATGGTCGTACTCAACCGCATTTACACGAAGACCGGCGATGACGGCTCGACGGCGCTCGGCACGGGCGAGCGGCGTCCGAAATCCGATCTCCGTGTCGCAGCCTATGGAACCGTCGACGAAACCAATGCCCAGCTTGGCGTCGCAAGGGAGGCGCTCGGCGGCGCGGATACAAAGCTCGACCGTGTCCTTGCCTCGATCCAGAATGACCTGTTCGACCTTGGCGCCGATCTTTGCGCGCCGCCTGCCGAGAACGACACAAGGTTACGCGTGACGGACGCCCAGGTCGAGCGGCTGGAAGCGGCGATCGACGCCCTGAACGGCGGGCTCGCACCGCTCCGATCCTTCATCCTTCCAGGCGGATCAAAGGCAGCGGCGGCGCTGCATGTGGCGCGCACCGTGTCACGCCGGGCCGAACGAGAGATCGTCGGGCTGGCCTCGCTCCCGGACGAGCACGTTTCGGGCCCTGTGCTGCGCTACATCAACCGGCTGTCCGATTTCCTGTTTGTGGCAGCGCGGCACGTGAACGATCGCGGCAGACAGGACGTTTTGTGGGTTCCCGGCGAGAACAGAAACGCCGGGGAGAGAGAGGCTTAGCGGTTTTGACCGCAGAGCGGCCGCACTCAAAAAGCGTGATCGGACTCTGAATTGGCGGCATGATGTTGTCCGAAAGCCACGGCGCTCTGTTCGGCGTCATGCTCTAAAGGGCACTGTCGGCCAGAGGCGCTTCATCCGTGTTCGTCCCACTCCATGACGTCAATCCGCTGAAGCGCATCCGCTATCAGTATGTCACGGTCGGCATCATTGCGCTGAATATCGCCGTGTTCGTGCTGTTTCAGACCACGCTGATCTTTCCCAACACCGACGATACCGCGCTCGGCTTCGCCGTGGTGCCGGCCGATCTTCTGCAGCATGGGCCGCTGCTCGGTGGGCAGGTGGCAGCGCCGCTCGGCTTCCCGATGCCCGAGCGCATCACGCTCATCACCTACATGTTCCTCCACGCCGGCTGGCTGCATTTGCTCGGCAACATGGCGTTCCTCTGGGTTTTTGGCGACAACGTCGAAGACGCGATGGGCCATGTGCGCTTCATCATGTTCTATCTGATCTGCGGGGTGGCGGCGGCGATCGTACACGCCTGGGTGATGCCGGACTCCGAACTGCCGCTTGTCGGCGCGTCGGGCGCGGTCGCGGGTGTGATTGCGGCCTATCTGATCCTGCATCCGCGGGTGAAGGTGTGGGTGCTGGCCCTATGGCGCATCCCGATCAAAATTACGGCCGCCTGGGCGCTCGGCTTCTGGGTTTTGCTGCAGTTCCTGAACCTGTTCGTCGAGTCCGACGACAACATCGCCTGGGGGGCGCATGTCGGCGGATTGCTGGCCGGCGCAGTCCTGATCCTGTTCATGCGGCGGCGCGGCATACCGCTGTTTGATCGCACGCCAGGGGGTGCGTAATCCTGCCTCATTGTGCCCTGCGGGAGACACGCTCACCTGCTACAACCGTTGACGTAGCTCAGGTCGGGCAGTAACGTCCACAATACTATCTCGCATGTGCGAAGAGGCATGACGCGTGTTGCGCTGCTTTTTTGAGCACAGCGTCGACAGCGCATAGCAGTTTTCACGCACCTGAATTCGGCGATCGCAATCAGCCGGTTCAGCGTCACTGGCGGTCCTGCGCATGAAAATTTTGGTCCCGGTCAAACGGGTCGTCGACTTCAACGTCAAGATCCGGGTCAAGCCGGACGGTTCGGGAGTCGACCTGGCCAACGTCAAGATGTCGATGAACCCTTTCGACGAGATCGCCGTAGAAGAGGCCGTGCGTCTCAAGGAAAAAGGCTCCGCCACCGAGATCGTGGCGATTTCGATCGGACCCGCCAAGGCCGCCGAAACGCTGCGTACCGCGCTCGCGATGGGCGCGGATCGCGCGATCCTGGTCAAGACCGACGATCGGGTCGAGCCGCTCTCCGTCGCCAAGCTGCTGAAGGCTCTCGTGGAGACCGAGAAGCCCGATCTGGTCATCATGGGCAAGCAGGCCATCGACGACGATTCCAACCAGACGGGGCAGATGCTGGCCGCGCTACTGGGCTGGCCGCAAGGCGCGTTCGCCTCGAAGATTGATCTGGCTGATGGCGGCGTGACCGTGACGCGTGAGGTCGATGGCGGCCTCGAAACGCTCAAGCTCAAATTGCCGGCGATCGTGACGACCGATCTGCGCCTCAACGAGCCGCGCTACGCGTCGCTGCCCAACATCATGAA
>JBKJVQ010000166.1:0-5128 GCA_046717125.1 Methyloligellaceae bacterium | reverse complement strand
GCTGATCTGCGCGCTGCACTGGAAAGGGTGACTTTCGTGTCGCCCGGGCGCGAAGACATGCCGTCCGCGGTGCTCTTCGCGTGCAACCTCAATGCCGTCCGGTCGCCCATGGCGGCAGCGATCATGCAGCATCTCACGGGAAACAGGGTTTACGTCGAGTCCGCTGGCGTGCGGCCGGGCGAACCCGATCCGTTCGCCGTCGCGGTCATGGACGAGATCGGCATCGACATACATGCGCACCAGCCGCATGCCATCGCCGATCTTCATGACACATCGTTCGACGTGATTGTTTCCCTAACGCCTGAGGCGCATCACCAGGCACTCGAGATGACGCGGACCATGGCGGTCGATGTCGAATATTGGCCAACGCAGGATCCCACGCTCGCCAGCGGCAGCCGCGAGCAGGTTCTGAATTCCTATCGCGCTGTCCGCGACGGTCTGTTCGGCCGCATCAAGACGCGGTTCGGGCTCGCTGCGGGGCCAAGCGTGTAGAGCACGGCAAGGTCAAGTGAACCGCGGGAGGAGGCGGTTGCGCCCCTGCCCCCTTGAGGGGAGGTCAGCGCGCCGCGAAGCGCGCCGGGTGGGGGCTGGCTTGCCCGCCTTGGCGCAGCAGGGGTCAGCCGATAAGGTCGCGCCGAATTCGAAACGCAGCCAGGAGCAAACGCATGAGCATCAAGGTGGGCGACAAATTGCCGGACGCCAAGTTCAAGGTCATGACGAGTGACGGGCCGACCGACATGTCCACGTCAGATGTCTTCTCCGGCAAGAAGGTTGTGCTGTTCGCCGTTCCTGGCGCCTATACGCCGACCTGCCACGCCAAGCACGTGCCGGGCTTTCTCGACAATCTCGACGCTTTCAAGTCCAAGGGCATCGACACCATCGCCTGCGTCGCCGTCAACGACATGTTCGTGCTCGGCCACTGGGCCAAGGACAATGGCGGCGAGGGCAAGATCCTGTTCCTGTCGGATGGAAACGCAACCTTTACCAAGGCGATCGGCCTCGATTTCGACGGGAGCGCGGTGGGTCTCGGGACACGCTCCAAGCGCTATGCGATGCTGGTCGAGGATGGTGTCGTCAAGGCGCTGAATATCGAAGACTCACCGAGCGTGGCAGATGTGTCGAGCGCGGCGAATTTGCTCAAGGCGATGTAGGAGACACGTAGACAAGACCATTCGCGGTGCGGAACGGCGATCACCTGCGTACCCGCTTCGCCTCCAAAAACGGCGACATGCCCTCGCGGGCGAGTTCATCGGCGCGTTCGTTCATCGCGTCGCCGGCATGCCCGCGGATCCAGTGCCAGCGAATCTCGTGCGCCTCGGTCAGACGCGCGAGGTGTTCCCACAGATCGGCGTTCTTGACCGGCTTTCTGTCGGCCGTCTTCCAGCCGTTCTTGCGCCAGTTGTGAATCCACTGCGTGATGCCGCCGCGCAGATAGTTCGAATCCGTGTGCAGATCGACCGTCGTGCGCCGCTTCAGAGCTTCCAGCGCCATGATGGCGGCAGTCATCTCCATGCGGTTGTTGGTCGTCCGCTCGGTTCCGCCCATGAGCTCCTTGCGATGCGAGCCCGATATGAGAATCGCGCCCCAGCCGCCGGGGCCGGGATTGCCCGAGCAGGCGCCGTCCGTATAGATCGTCACGGCGTCCACCATCAGATCACGAAGCCTTGGGGTTTATGCAACCCCAATGCACAAACGTGATTGATTCTAATAGTTTGGAGCATGATGTCGTCCGAAAACCGCTTCACACTTTTCGGCATCATGCTCTAGTCCGCAAATCCGTAATCGCGCACGCTGCGGACGCGCGCATGAAACCTCAGCCGACGGAGGAATTCGAGCGGGTCCTTCGGCTTGACCAGCGCGTCTTTCGGCTTGTTCATCCAGTCATGACTGCGCGTGAGGAGGAAGCGCATGGCCGCGCCTCGTGCAAGCAGAGGCAGGGCGTCGCGCTCCGCGGCCGAGAGCGGCCGGGCTTCGGCATAGGATCGCAGCAGCGCTTGACCTTTCGTGACGTTGAACGACGCGTCGGGCTCAAAGCACCAAGCGTTGAGACAGACCGCGATGTCGTAGGCCAGCGCGTCCGTGCATGCGAAATAAAAGTCGATCAGGCCCGACAGCCTGTCGCCCAGAAAGAAGACGTTGTCAGGAAAGAGGTCGGCATGAATCACGCCTTCCGGCAGTTCGCAGGGCCAGTTCCGCTCCAGCAGCGCGAGCTCGGTCTCGATTTCGGAGGCAAGACCCGGTGCGATCCGATCTGCTTCCTGGCCGAAGCGATCGTAAAGCGGCCGCCAGCCGGACACGTTGAGATCGTTGGCGCGCTTTCGCGGAAACTCGCGGCCCGCGAGATGAAACCGTGCCAGGGCCTGGCCCAGCGCCGCGCAATGGGCGACCGTAGGGCGACGAGGCCAGACACCCTCCAGAAACGTCACGAGCGCGGCGGGACGTCCGCAGAGTTCGCGCAAGGCATTGCCATCGCGGTCGCGGATAGGCGTAGCGGTCGCGATGCCGGATTGCGCGAGATGCTCCATCAGGTCGAGGAAGAAGGGCAAGTCTTCGGGCTTCACGCGCTTTTCATAGAGCGTGAGGATGAAGGGCCCCGATCCTGTATGCACCAGATAGTTCGTGTTCTCGACGCCCTCGGCGATGCCCTTATAGGACATCAGCGCACCCAGCTCGTAGGCTTCGAGGAAACGCGCCAGCGCCTCGTCCGGAACTTCCGTATAGACGGCCATCAGGTCCTGAGTTCGCGCGGAAGCTTGAAGGACACGTCCTCGGTCGCGGTCGCAATCTTCTCGATGCGCGCCGAAAATCTTGTGCCGAACGCTGCCACGATTTCGTCCACCAGAATTTCCGGCGCCGATGCTCCCGCCGTCACGCCCAGCGTGCCTATGCCATCGAACCTGTCCCACGGGATTTCGGCCGCGTTCTGAACCAGCAACGCTTCGGGACAACCGGCGCGTTCCGCCACTTCCACCAGCCGCATTGAGTTGGAGCTGTTGGGGGAGCCGACTACGATCAGCCGGTCGCAGCGGGCGGCGATGGCTTTGACGGCCGCCTGACGATTGGTGGTCGCGTAGCAGATGTCTTCCTTATGCGGCCCGATGATGTCGGGAAATCGCGCGCGCAACACACCGACGATCTCAGCCGTATCGTCAACCGAAAGCGTGGTTTGCGTGATGTAGGCTAGCGCGCCCGGATCCTTGGGCACGAAGGTCTGTGCATCGGCCGCCGTCTCGATCAGCGCGACCGCGCCCTCCGGCAACTGGCCCATCGTTCCGACAACTTCCGGATGGCCGCGATGGCCGATCAGAACGATCTCAAGCCCATCGGTGAAATGGCGTTCGGCCTCGACATGCACCTTGGAGACGAGGGGGCAGGTCGCATCGAGATAGAACATGTTGCGCCGCGCGGCGGCTTCGGGCACCCGCTTCGGCACGCCGTGAGCGGAGAAAATCACGGGATGGTCGCCGTCGGGTATCTCGTCAAGCTCCTCGACGAATATTGCGCCCTTGGCTTTCAGATCGTCGACCACGTGGCGATTGTGAACGATTTCGTGGCGGACATAGACTGGCGCGCCGAACCTTTCGAGCGCCAGTTCAACGATCTGGATGGCGCGATCGACGCCCGCACAAAAACCGCGCGGCGCGGCGAGCAGGATCGTCAATGGCGGGCGTGCGGCTTCGAGCCGCGATTTCGCCAAAAATGTCATATTCATGATGCGAACCTTCTTTCGCGTGTCCTTCTCGCCACTTGCCGCCACAGGCCACGCGATTTAGGTTTGCGGCTGCGGCGAGTAACCAAGGGCTTGCCCGCGAGGGGACGACGCATCATGCGCGGCATAACAGATGCGGCGGCGAGCGCTGTCAAGCCAGGGGACGGGTGGAAGTTGATCGGGTCGAAGGCGCCAGTTGCAGCCATGCTGAAGACCGGCATTCCCGTGCTGGTCATCGCGGCCGTGCTATCCGGTTGCGCGGTCGGCAAGATCTCGTCGCCCTTCCGTAGTAAGGGGCCCGATCCGAGCGTCGCCTCGAACGAGGAGCGGTTGGCGGAGAATTCGCCGGCCGGGGAGGAAGACCTCACCTATTCCGCGGGCAACTGCCCGCAATTCGTCGCCTGGCCGCGCGACCGGCTGCTCACGATCTATGAGGTGGGGCAGGTTGGCGACAACACCGCGATCAAGCATCGCGGCGAAATCACCAAGACCGCGCGCGAATGCAATGTTGGCGGTGATCGCGTCACCGTCAAATATGGCGTCACGGGTCGCATCCTGCTTGGCCCGCGCGGGCAGGCCGGCAGCGTCTCCCTGCCGTTGCGCATCCAGTTGACGGACGGCGCTCGCAAGGTGGTGGCCTCCGACACGATGCGTGTCTCGGCGTCGGTCGCGGTCGACAATCCGAGCGGCACATTCTCGATCGTGCGGGAGGTTTCGTTCCGCGTTGCGCCCGGATCGCGCCCCGGCGATTACAAGCTGTTCGTCGCCTTCCTGCGGGATGCTCCCGGCGCGGGATAACTCCTGTGGTCCGTGGCCTGCGCGCTTCAAATCCGTTTGTAAGCGCGGAACGTCATTGAAAGGCCACAACGACTCATTACCTCTAAAGATGCTCAACCAGAGCCTTGCGGAAGAGATCGGCCAAACTGGCCGGCGCCGAAGGAGCAACCGCCCCGGAAACTCTCAGGCAAAAGGACCGCTAGGAACTTGAGCGCTCTGAAAAGCAGACGGCCGCGCGCCGTCTCACCGAAGGGGTAAGCCGGAGCGTTTCGCGCTTGGGTCATTCTCTCAGGTTCATGACAGAGGGGGCGGGCCGGGCGAACTTGCGCCGTGCGAGGTCCGGACAACCCGTTTGTCTGCGGAGCGGTCGATGAGCGCCATCGCCGATCAGAATGGCTCTGACCTGAAACGCACGCCGCTGCATGCGCTCCATGTCGCGCGCGGCGCGAAGATGGCGCCATTCGCCGGTTACGACATGCCGGTCCAGTATCGGGGCGGCATCCTCGACGAGCACCTGCAGACAAGAGCAGCGGCGGCCCTGTTCGATGTTTCGCATATGGGGCAGGCCATGCTGGTCGGCGCCGATCATGCGACCGTGGCGGAAGCGCTGGAAGCCCTGACGCCTTCCGGCATCGCGTCGCT
>JBKJVQ010000165.1:0-12768 GCA_046717125.1 Methyloligellaceae bacterium | reverse complement strand
GGCGCCGCCCATCGAATTGCCGTGCCCACCGATGAATTTTGTCAGCGAGTGGACGACGATGTCGGCGCCGTGCTCGATCGGCCGCACCAGATTGGGCGTGGCCAGCGGGTTGTCGACGATCAGCGGCAGGCCGTGCTTGCGAGCGATATTGCCGATCGCCTCGATGTCTACGAACTCGCCGGCGGGATTGGCGAGGCTTTCGATGAAGATGCCGCGGGTCTTGTCGTCGATCCCGCTTTCGAAGGTCGAGATGTCGTTGATGTCGGCCCAGCGGACTTCCCAGCCGAAATTCCTGAAGGCATGTCCGAACTGGTTGATCGAGCCGCCGTAAAGCCGGTTGGCGGCGATGAAATTCGCGCCCGGCTGCATGATCGAATGAAACACCAGAAGCTGCGCGCCATGGCCGGACGCGGTGGCGAGGGCAGCGGTGCCCCCTTCCAGCGCGGCTACTCGCTCCTCGAGCACGGCCTGCGTCGGGTTCATGATGCGAGAATAGATGTTCCCGAATACTTCGAGATTGAACAGCGCCGCTGCATGATCGGCGTCGTCGAACACATAGGACGTCGTCTGATAGATGGGCGTCACGCGTGCCCCGGTCGCAGGGTCGGGTCGCGCACCGGCATGGATCGCGAGCGTCGAAAAACCGGGCGTCTTTGCCTCACTCATGAGCGGCAGGTCTCGACAACAACCGATGCTGCACGCCGGGCGCAAGAATTGGCCGACGGCTGGAAAGGTTGCGCGTGTTCACGCCCGCCCAGCCGATCTCGCCGGACAGCCGGCCGTATTCGATTTTCGGGCATCGGTTCATGACGACTTCGAGTCCAGCGTCTTCGGCAATGATGCGCGCTTCATCGCTGACGATTCCCAGTTGAAGCCACAGCACCTTCGCGCCGATCGCCACGGCTTCGCGCGCAATGTCCGGCGCGGCTGACGCCTCGCGAAACACGTCAATGACATCGACAGAGTGCGGAATATTCGCAAGCCGCGCATAGATCCTGCGCCCGAGGATTTCCTGCCCCTCATGACCCGGATTGACCGGCACGACGTCATACCCTTTGTCGGTCAGGTATTTCAGGACGAAGTAGCTCGGCCGCGTCTTGTTGAGGCTCGCGCCCACGAGCGCGAACACGCGGTTGCGGGTCAGGATGCCGCGAATGAAGCCATCCGCGTAACCGTTCATGAAGGCCTGCGCCAAACCGCCCGGCGCTTGTCCAGGAAAGCGCCGATACCTTCTTCGGCATCCTGGCTCATCATGTTCTCGGCCATGACCCGACCGGCATAGTCGTACGCAGCCGCGAGGTCGAGTTCGGCCTGACGGTAAAAGGCTTCCTTCCCGATCGCTACGGTTCCACGCGGTTTCGACGCAATTCGTTCCGCCATAGACAGGGCTTCGGGCACGACGCGCCCTTCCTCGACCACACGATTGACGAGACCGAACCGCGCGGCGTCCGTGGAATCGATCCTGTCGCCGAGCAGCAGCATTTCCATCGCGTGCTTACGTCCGACATTGCGGCTGAGCGCCACCATCGGCGTCGAACAGAACAGGCCAATGTTGACCCCTGGCGTGCCGAACTCGGAATTTTGCGTCGCCACCGCCAGATCGCAGCTTGCGACGAGCTGGCACCCGGCGGCGGTTGCGATCCCGTTAACAGCGGCGATAACGGGCTTTGAGCACCGGACGATTGACAGCATGGCTTCGGAGCACGCGGTGAACACGCGCGTGAAGGCCGCACGGCCGCCATCGGCTTCGCCGCGCATGGCCGTCAATTCCCTCAAATCGTGTCCGGCGCAAAACGCTGTGCCCGCGCCCGTCAGGACGACGGCGTGGATGCGCGGATCGCGGGCGATCCGTGCGAATGTCGCGGTCAACCCGGCCAGCATCGCCTCGGACAGCGCGTTTCGCGCGTCCGGGCGGTTCAGAGTTACGAGCGCAACGGCGCCGCGATCTTCTCGCAAAAGGATGTCGCTACGCGCGTCCGCGACCAGGTCGGCCGAGCGGGGCGCGCCTTGCGTCATTGGTCGATGACCGCGCCCACGGCGTCGCCCATTCTCTCGATCAGCTCGATATTGGCCTGTGGCGGCTCGATCGCTCCGACGAAGCCCATGCTGTCCTGCATCAGTTCGATGAATCGTTTCTTGTCGGCCTCGCCGATATGGGGGCTCTTCTCAATCCGGTCGATCGCGTCCGACATCTGGCTGCGCCGCTCACCGGGTTTGCGGCCCGATTTCGCATATGAATGGGCCAGCACCACACTTTGCCCGACGGATGACCATTCGGCTACATCGGCAAATCCGTGACGCTTGACGGTGTCGGTCAAATCGGCCTGCGCTCCGGTCAGATCAGTCAGCGCTCCGAGGGATTGCATCAGCCGATCCGTGTCCGTTGAGCGGATCGTGCCGCGGTCGTGATTGTTGGCTGCCTCCACCACTTCAGGATAGGACGCGAGGAAACGCGTCACAATGTCCTCGGTGAGGGCCACTTGGCTAAGCTGCGGCGCGGCGGGGCGCGGCGCATCTTCAGCGCGAGCAGGAATTGCGGCGCACAGCGCCAAGCAAAGCAGAAAAAGCAAGCGAGGCATTGACGAAATTCTCCCTCAACGTCGCAGAGACTGCCGAGCACCTAACAGGTGAGACCCCACCCTGACCATGACCAATCACGCCAAACAGCCACCGAACGTGCTGTGGTAGTATAATACCGCATAGATAAAATATTGTTTTTATATAGGTTTTTGATTGACCTCGTAACTTGGCTCGCTTAGACACGCGGCAATTCGCGCGCTTGGTCGAAGCGCATTTGCCACCAGCGGAGTTACGAGCCGTCGTCATGAAGACGTTCTCAGCCACACCCAAGGACATCGAGAAGTCCTGGATTCTCATCGATGCGGAAGGCGCGGTCGTCGGGCGCCTGGCCGCGTACATTGCACGCCGCCTGCGCGGTAAACACAAGCCATCCTTCACGCCTCACATGGATTGCGGCGACAATATCGTCGTCATCAATGCCGGCAAGGTCGAGTTCACCGGTAACAAGCGCGCCGACAAGACCTATCACTGGCATACCGGCTATCCTGGCGGCATCAAGGACCGGACGGCGGAGAAAATTCTCGACGGCCGTTTCCCGGAGCGCGTGCTCGAAAAGGCTGTCGAGCGGATGGTCCCGCGCGGGCCACTCGGCCGCCGCCAGATGAAAAATCTTAAAGTTTATGCGGGTGCTGAGCATCCGCACGGCGCACAGCAGCCCGAGCAAATCGATTTCGGCGCGCTAAGCCGGCAGAATGTCAGGAGCGCATGACCATGGCCGAATCCAGCAAGTCGCTCGGCGATCTCTCGGAGCTGACGGGAGAGGGTGGCCAGTCCGAAGCCAGCAGCGCTCCCGTATACGAACAGAAGCTCGATGCGCAGGGGCGCGCCTACGCCACCGGAAAACGCAAGGACGCAGTCGCCCGCGTCTGGGTCAAGCGCGGCCCGGGCAGGATCACAGTCAATGGCCGCGATTTTTCTACCTATTTCGCGCGGCCTGTGTTGCAAATGATGCTGCGGCAGCCGCTCGTGGCGGCTGCCCGAGATACCGAGTACGACGTAACGTGCACGGTGAGCGGCGGTGGGTTGTCCGGCCAGGCTGGCGCCGTCCGCCACGGCATCTCGAAGGCGCTGACGCATTATGAGCCCGAACTCCGTCCAGCGTTCAAAAAGGCGGGCTTCCTGACGCGCGACGCCCGCACCGTCGAGCGCAAGAAGTACGGCAAGGCCAAGGCGCGCAAGAGCTTCCAGTTCTCGAAGCGGTAAGCCGCAAATTTGCGAGCCAGCACTGATGCAGTGGCCGGGCTCGTCCCGGCCATTTTCTTATTCAGGGCGCAGCCATGGCGAAAAGCATCAGGATCGGGGTGATCGGCGCATCTGGCTACACGGGCGCGGACATGATTCGTCTCGCCGCACGTCATCCCGATATCGAGATCGCCGTACTCGCAGCTAAGACACATGCGGGCAAGCCACTCGCATCGGTGTTTCCGCATCTCGCCTTCATCGACGCGCCGGCCCTGATCGACTCCGACGACGCCGACTGGAGCCAAGTCGACGCGGTCATATCCGGACTGCCGCACGCGACCGCGCACCAGACGATTGCGAAACTGCCGGATGGGCTCAAGATCATCGACATGTCGGCCGATTTCCGGCTGCGCGATCCTGAGGTCTACGCAGAGTGGTATGGCGGCCGACATGAAGCGCCGGATCTACTGAAGACGGCCGTCTACGGATTAACCGAGCACTATCGCGAAAAGATCGCGGGCGCGCGGCTCGTGGCCTGCCCGGGCTGCTATCCGACCGCGGTCCTGCTCGCCCTGCTGCCGCTTGCCAAGGCCCGCCTTATCGGTCTTGAGGACATCATCATCGATGCAAAGTCCGGCATCTCTGGCGCAGGCCGTACACCGAAGCAGAATTTGCTGTTCTCGGAAGCGGGCGAGGGGATGTCGCCTTACGCCATCGCCAGCCACCGTCATGCGCCGGAGATCGAGCAGGAGCTGGGTGTGGCGGCGGGCCGGGACATCGTGGTGAACTTCACGCCCCATCTGGTCCCAATGAGCCGTGGCGAACTCCTGACCTGCTATGTCCGGTTGGCCGAAGGCGCCACCACATCCGACCTGCGTGCGCAGCTCGAGAAAGATTATCGGAACGAGCCGTTCGTCCGGCTGGCTGAGGCAGGACTTGCGCCGGCAACGCAATTCGTACGCGGATCGAATCTATGCCTCATCAACGTCTTCGCGGACCGCGTGGTGGGCAGGGCAATCGTCGTCGCAGCGATCGACAATTTGGTGAAGGGCTCCGCCGGTCAGGCGCTTCAGAACTTCAACCTGATATTCGGTCTCCCTGAGACCCGTGGGCTGGAGCAGCTTCCACTATTCCCGTGATCGCTCAACCCGTGAGCGAAACCGTTTGCTCGCCGTGACGCTCAAGCCGTCCGGCCAGATCGAGCTCGAGCAGGGCGATCTGCACGTCGCGTACGCTCAGGCCCGTGGCGCGGATAATCTCGTCGATATCGATGGGCGTGAAGCCGAGCGCCTCGATTACCCGAGCGCGGGTGTCGCCTTCCAGTTCGATGGATGACGCGAGGTCCGCGCTCTCCGGTTCGTCCATCTTCTCCGGCTCGCACTGCTGGAGCCGGCCGACAATCGGCCCGAGTTCGGCGATCACGTCGTCGGCGCAGGTAATCAGCATCGCGCCCTGCCGGATGAGGGCGTTCGTCCCCTCCGTGCGCGGATCAAGCGGACTGCCCGGCAGGGCGAACACTTCGCGGCCCTGTTCAAGCGCACGCCGGGCCGTGTGCAGCGAGCCCGAACGCGCCGCTGCCTCGACCACGATCACGCCGGCGGACATGCCGGAGATCAGCCGGTTACGGCGCGGGAAGTCCGGTCCGCGCGGCACGAAGCCGGGAGGGCGCTCGGACACGACGAGGCCATTAGTGCAGAGTTCCGCGTAGAGCTGCTCGTTTTCAGGCGGGTAGATATTGTCGATTCCGCCGGCGAGGACCGCGATCGTGCCGGTCGCGAACGCGCCCCTGTGCGCCGCCGTATCGATGCCCCGTGCAAAGCCGGACGCGACGACGAAGCCTGCGCGCCCGAGACCGTCGGCCAGCATGCGCGCGAGCTTCGCCCCGGCCACCGAGCCGTTGCGCGCACCGACAATCGCGACGATCGGTTCAGCGGCCAGTTCGGTCCGGCCTCTGACGTAGAGCAGCGGCGGCGGAGCGTCGACCTGCGCCAGCCACGACGGATAGCCTTCCTCGCCAATTGCGACGAGCGATGCGCCGAGACGGTGCGCGCGGGCAAGCTCGGCTTCGGCCTCCCGCAGCGGATAGATGGATTGCGCAACCAGCCGTCCGCCGCGGCGCGAAAGCGCCGGCAGTGCGTCGATCGCGGCGACGGCGCCGCCAAAATTGTTGATCAGTTGCCGGAACGTGGAGGGCCCGACATTCTCCGTGCGGATCAGCCGAAGCCAGGCAAGACGCTGCTCATCGGTGAGAACGCGTTTTCCCTTCGTCTCCCGGTCACCGTCCCGCGCCAATACGGCTTTCCTCACCCTTGATCAGCCGTCTGATATTCTGCTCGTGGCGCAGGAGTAGCAAGACGGTCATGGCCACGGCAAGGATCGACTCCCATCCCGCATCGAGCAAGGTCAGCGCGGCCGGGGTGACGATGGCGGCCGCAATCGCAGAGAGGGATGAATAACGCGTGACGAACGCCGTCAACAGCCAGACGAGACAGAAGATCAGCGCGGAGGGCCACCAGACGCCAAGCAGCACGCCGATATAGGTCGCCACGCCCTTGCCGCCACGGAACCCCAGCCACACCGGAAACAGATGCCCGATGAAGGCCGCGAAGCCCGCGATGAGCCCGGCCATTGACCCGAATTGCGCGCCGATCAGGACGGCGATCGTACCCTTCAGCGCGTCGCCCAGCAGTGTCAGCACGGCCAGTTTCTTGTCGCCGGTGCGTAAGACGTTGGTCGCGCCAATATTGCCGGAGCCGATCTGGCGCAGATCGCCCTTTCCGGTGGCGCGCGTGAGCAACAGGCCGAACGGGATCGATCCCAGCAGATACCCGATCGCGACGACGGCTATCCCCACAAGCGGCGTCAAGGTCTGGGCTTCGGTCATGCGGCGCTCATACTGCGCGGTGCTCCGCCGTCTCGCGGCGATGCTGAAATGCGATCCGGCCACCAACGATCGTCATCAGCGCGCGCCCCATCAACTTTGCCTCGTCGAACGGCGTATTTTTGGATTTCGACCGGAGCAGAGTGGGATCGACAATCCATGGCGTGCCCGGGTCGAACAGGACGAGATCGGCCGGCGCGCCTTTCTCCAGCCTGCCGCCCGGCAGCCCAAGGATTTCCGCCGGATGTGTGGACATTGCGCGCAGCAAGGCGGGCAGCGACACGTCTCCGGCATGGTGCAGGCGAAGCGCGGCTGCGAGCAGCGTTTCCAGCCCGATCGCGCCGTCTGCCGCTTCGGCGAAGGGCCGGCGCTTCACATCCGCGTCCTGCGGATCGTGCGCCGAGACGATCACGTCGATTGAACCATCCGCGATTCCGCCAACCATGGCGCGGCGATCGTCCTCGCAGCGCAAGGGAGGGCGCATTTTGAAGAAGGTCCGGTAGGGACCGATATCGTTTTCGTTCAGCGTCAGATGATTGATCGAGACGCCCGCGGTCACCTTCAGCCCGCGCCGCTTCGCCGCCTTGATGGCGTCGAGCGAGGCGCGCGTCGAAATCTGCGCCGCGTGATAAGCGCCGCCCGTGATCTCGACGAGGCGGAGGTCGCGCTCCAGCAGAATCGTTTCCGCCGCAGGCGGAATGCCGCGCAGGCCGAGCCGTGTCGCGATCTCGCCCGAGTTCATGACGCCCTCGGCCGAAAGCGTCTCCTCCTCGGTGTGATGCACGATCAGCGCGCCGAAATCCTTGGCGTAGCTCAGCACGTTGCGCATCACGCGCGCGCTGGCGACGCTCTTCTTGCCTTCCGTGAAAGCGACCGCGCCGGCCGCCTTCAGCAGGCCGATCTCGGTCATCTCCTCGCCGGCCAGGCCCTTGGTGATCGCCGCCATCGGATGGACATGCACGATCGCCGTATCGCGCGCCCGGCGCTCGATGAAATCGACCAGCGCTACGTCGTCGATCACAGGCTCGGTATTCGGCATGCAGATGATGGTCGTAACTCCGCCCGCCGCCGCCGCGCGGCTCGCGGTCGCCAGCGTTTCGCGATGCTCGCGGCCAGGCTCCCCGGTGAAAACGCGCATGTCGATCAGGCCCGGCGCGACGATATGGCCGCCGCAATCGGTCACGGTCGCGCCTTCTGGCGCGTTGCGGCGCAGATGCGGACCGACATCGGCGATAACGCCCTTGTCGATCAGGACACCACCGTCTTCGTCCCGTCCAGACGCCGGATCGATCAGCCTTGCGTTGATCAGGACTCTGGCCTTGTCCTCACCATCTCCGCGTGATCGTGCGTCCCGCATCATGCTCACCAGTTCGGGAGGTTCTGCGCGAGCGCTTCGAGCACCGCCATGCGCACCGCGACGCCCATCTCGACCTGTTCGCGGATGACGCTGCGTGGATCGTCGGCGACCGCCGAGTCGATCTCCACGCCGCGATTCATCGGACCCGGATGCATTACCAGCGCATCGGGTTTGGCGAGCGACAGCTTCTCGTGATCGAGGCCGAAGAAATGAAAATACTCGCGCTTGGACGGCACGGCCGCCCCACCCATGCGCTCCAACTGCAGCCGCAGCATCATGACGATATCTGCGTCCTTCAGCCCGTCCGCCATCCGAGTGAATACCTCGGCACCGAGCCGGTCTGCGCAGGGCGGCAGCAGCGTCGATGGCGCGATCAGCCGAACACGCGCGCCGAGAGCATTGAGGCAAAGGATGTTCGACCGGGCGACGCGGGAATTAGCGATGTCGCCGCAGATCGCGACGACCAGGCCCTCGATGCGTCCCTTGTTGCGCCGGATGGTCAGCGCGTCGAGCAGCGCCTGGGTCGGATGCTCGTGCGCGCCGTCGCCGGCATTGATGACCGAGCAATCGACTTTCTGCGACAGGAGCTCGACCGCGCCGGCCGCGGTGTGGCGCACGACGAGGATGTCCGGCCGCATGGCGTTCAGCGCGACGGCGGTGTCGATCACGGTCTCGCCTTTCAGCAGCGACGAGGTTGCGAGCGAGATGTTCATCACGTCGGCGCCGAGCCGCTTGGCGGCGAGCTCGAACGAGCTCTGCGTCCGGGTCGAGGCTTCGAAGAAGGTGTTGACGAGGGTCCGGCCGCTTAGAGCGTCGCTCTTGCGCACGATCTGCCGGTTGAACGTCGCGTGCTCCTCAGCGAGATCAAGGAGGGACGTGATCTCCGTCGCGGTCAGACCTTCGATGCCGAGCAAATGGCGGTGCGGAAAGGTGACGGCGGGAGCTTTGGCCGCGATGTTCATTAAAATCCGAGTGTATAGGGGTAAGCACGACGTGGCGGCAAGGGCCAGCCGGCCGGAAGATTAAATCTGCCGCAGACGATCCAGAGCGCCCTGCAAAATCCAGGCGGCGGCCATCTTGTCGATAAGCCGGGCGCGGCGGGCCCGCGACAGATCGGCCTCCAGCAGTGCCCGTTCCGATCCTGAGGTGGACAGGCGTTCATCCCAGAACACGATCGGCACGGCGACCAGCGGCGCGAGATTTCGGGCAAAGGCCCTGGCCGACTGCGCGCGCGGCCCTTCTGTGCCGTCCATGTTGACCGGGAGGCCGACAACCAGCGCGCCGACCCGTTCGCGCTCGACGGTCCGCAGGATCGCCTGCGCGTCGGCTGCGAACTTGCCGCGCCGGATCGTTTCGAAAGGCGTGGCGATGCTGCGGGTCACATCCGAAAGCGCCATGCCGATTGTCTTCGTCCCGACGTCGAGGCCAAGCAGCGGCGACTCACGGGCGAGATGCGGCGCAATCTCTTCCAGCGTCGAGGGTGTGAATTGGGCCATGGGATGCGCCTGCCTGTGTGCAGCGCTGTATACACGGCGGCATGCTCGGCCCCAATTTTCCCGCAGCCGACACCGGGCTTGACCCAGACCGCGCCACAAACGCACAAGAACGCCGCGAAACACGCGCCGGAACGTCGGCGCGACTGAAGGAGCATCGATGTCCGTCGACCGCGCGACCGTGATCCGTATCGCCCATCTTGCCCGCATCGCCGTCACCGATGAGGAGGCTGCGCGGCTGGAAGTCGAGCTCTCCGGCATCCTCGACTGGGTCGAGCAGCTGAACGAGGTGGACGTGACCGATGTCGAGCCGATGACGAGCTCGGTCGCCATGGAGATGAAGCAGCGTGCCGACGTGGTGACCGACGGCGGCATCGCCGATGCCGTCACGCGCAACGCGCCCGAGAGCGACGACCATTATTTTGTCGTGCCGAAGGTGGTGGAGTGAGCGGCATGACCGATCTCACCAAGCTCACCCTCGCCGAGGCCCGCGACGCGCTCGACCGCAAGGATTTCCCCTCGCGCGAGCTGACGGAGGCGCATATCGCAGCGATCGAGACCGCCAATCTTGCGCTGAACGCCTACATTCTGCCGACACCGGAGCGTGCCTTGGACATGGCCGACGCGAGCGATGCGCGCCGCGCGAGGGGCGAGGCGGGATGGCTGGAGGGAATACCGCTCGGCATCAAGGATCTGTTTGCGACGAAGGACGTCCGCACGACCGCCTGCTCGCGCATCCTGGACGATTTCCGCCCCGCCTATGAATCGACCGTGACGGCGCAGCTTTGGGAGCAGGGCGGCGTGATGCTCGGCAAGCTGAACAATGACGAATTCGCGATGGGCTCGTCGAACGAGACGAGTGCATTCGGCCCGGTGGTCAATCCATGGCGCAGATCCGGCTCTGACGCGAAGCTGGTGCCGGGCGGGTCGAGCGGCGGTTCCTCGGCGGCGGTTGCAGCACGGCTGTGCCTCGGGGCGACCGCGACCGATACGGGCGGCTCGATTCGGCAGCCCGCGGCGTTTACCGGAACCGTCGGCATCAAGCCGACTTACGGGCGCTGCTCTCGCTGGGGCATCGTCGCCTTCGCCTCGTCGCTCGACCAGGCGGGGCCGATCGCGCGCGATGTGCGCGATGCGGCCATTCTCTTGCGCGCAATGGCGGGTCACGACCCCAAAGACACTACCAGCGTCGATGCCCCCGTTCCCGACTACGAGTCCGCGCTTGGGCAAGGCATGACGGGCCTGCGCATCGGCATCCCGAGCGAATATCGCGTACCCGGCATGAGCGTTGAGATCGAGGCGCTCTGGGAGAGGGGCGTCGCATGGTTGAAGGACGCGGGCGCGGAAATCCGCGACGTCAGCCTGCCGCACACGAAATACGCGCTGCCGGCCTATTACATCGTCGCACCCGCGGAAGCGTCATCGAACCTCGCCCGTTATGACGGCGTTCGCTACGGTCTGCGGGTCAACGGCCGGGACATCGCGTCGATGTACGAAAACACGCGCGCGGTGGGTTTCGGCGCGGAAGTCAAACGTCGCATCCTGATCGGCACCTACGTATTATCGGCCGGATATTACGACGCCTATTATCTGCGGGCGCAGAAGCTGCGTACGCTGATCAAGCGTGATTTCGATGATGCCTTTGCCGAAGTCGACGCCATCCTCACGCCGACAACGCCGGGTTCGGCCTTTGGTATCGGCGAGAAATCAGGCGATCCAGTCGAAATGTATCTCAACGATATCTTCACGGTGACTGTGAACATGGCGGGCCTGCCCGGCATTTCCGTTCCAGCCGGGCTTTCGTCGGAGGGCACGCCGCTCGGTCTTCAGCTCATCGGCCGGCCGTTCGACGAGGAAACCTTGTTCCGCGCAGGTCACGCGATCGAGCAGGCGGCCGGCAAATCGCCGGAGCCGGACAATTGGTGGAGCGCGACATGACGCTGAAACCCGCCGACTGCGCCTCGATGGAAGAGGTCCGCACCGAGATCGATCGCATCGATACGGATTTGGTTGATTTGATCGCGGAACGTTTCAATTACGTCGATCGGGCCTGGCAGCTCAAGCAGGGACCCGGCGAGGCGCGGGTCGCGTGGCGCATCCAGCAGGTGATCGACCGGGTGAAGGCCCGCGCCATGGAATCCGACCTGCCGCCGGAGCTGGTCGAAGCGCTCTGGCGTCAGATGATCGGTTGGTTCGTGCAGTACGAGGAAGAAAAACTGCGCGCTACCAGCGATGCCAAAGAATAGCCGCCAGCCGCTACTGCGTCGCCATGGCAGGCAGGTTGCGCGCGGCCTGAAGATTGGCGCTGTCGGCATTCTTGATCCCCGACATGCTCGCCGAAGACAGATCCGCGTTCGAGAAGTTGGCGTCTTTCACATCTGCGTCTGACAGATTGGAGGCGGCCATTTCCGCGCCCATCAGGTTCGTGCCCGTCAAGTTTGCGCCCGACAGATTCGCGTATTCGAAATTCACGCGTGAGAGATTTGCACCGGAGAAGTCCGCTCCTTCAAGATTGGCGGACGTCAGCACGCCGCGCATCAGTCCCATCGACTGATTTTTCATGTCGGCGCTGAGATTTGCGCCGACGAGTTTCGCACCCTTCAGTGACGATTTGGAAAGGTTAGCCGTAATCCGTGCGCCGCTCAAGTCGGCCCCGTCGAGATTGGCTCCTATCATCTGGGCGCCGAATATGTTGGCGCCCTTGAGGGATGCGCCACTCAGATCGGCTTTAAGCAACCAGGCTTGATCGAACACGGCCTTGTCGAGCTTGGCTTTCGAGAGATTTGACTTGTTCAGACGAGCGGATCGGAACACGCCGCGGCTCATATCCAGGCCCGAAAGGTCGAGGCCGGACAGTTTCTTGCCGGTAAAATCCGCGGGCTTGTCCGGCGTCGCCGCTTTCAGCGCGGCCTCCACATCTGCGCGGCTCATCTCGGCTTCCGTCATCGCTGGCGATGACAGGTCGAGATGCTGCATCATGCCTTGAGAATTTGCAGCAGTGGGTGCGCCCACAAGAAGTGCAGCAAGAAATACTGTTCGTATGCGCCAGTTCATCTTCTGCTCCTGCACGTTCGGCAACGAAACACGCGCCGGACCAGTCTTGGCGTCAATTCAAATGGTCGTCAGTCACGCAGCCTAAGTCCGCCTGTGGCGCGCAAATGGTCCAGAGCACAACCTATTCTTGCCACTCTGTTTCAGTCTGGTGAGACCGCGTTAACCACTCCCGGGGCAAAAAGATCGGTAATCCGGCGCGTAGCTGGGCGTGGTGGGGATGG
>JBKJVQ010000164.1:0-5250 GCA_046717125.1 Methyloligellaceae bacterium | reverse complement strand
CCGCGGACGCCGAGGCAATCGGGGCGGTTCGGCGTCACGCCGATTTCGACCACCGCATCGTCCAGGCCGAGCGCCGCCGCCGCCGGGCTGCCGATCTCGGCGTCTTCGGGCAGTTCGATGATGCCGGTATGCTCGGCCGACAGATCAAGCTCGCGCTCCGACACGAGCATGCCGTGGCTTTCGACGCCGCGGATTTTGGCCTTTGTCAAAGTCGTGTCGATGCCGGGCACATATGTCCCGACCGGTGCGAACAGGGCCTTCATGCCGGGCCTCGCGTTCGGCGCGCCGCACACGACCTGCACGCGCCCGTCGCCGGTATCGACGAGGCAGACTTTCAGCTTGTCGGCGTCGGGATGTTTCTCGGCCGACACGATCTGCGCCACGCGGAATGCGCCGAGCGCGGCCGCCGGATCACTGATGCTTTCGACTTCAAGCCCGATCTTCGTCAGCGTACTGGCGATCTCGCCCGCGCCGCTGCGCGTATCGAGATGATCCTTCAGCCAGGAGAGAGTGAATTTCATAGCGACAGCCCGCGCGCGAGCGACGGCTGGTCATAGGGCGCAAAGCCGTAATGTCTCAGCCAGCGCATGTCGGCGGCGAAGAAGGCACGGAGGTCCGGCATGCCGTATTTCAGCATGGCGATGCGGTCGATCCCCATGCCGAAGGCGAAGCCCTGATATTTCGCCGGGTCGATATTGACGTTACGCAGCACGTTTGGGTGCACCATGCCGCAACCCAAAATCTCGAGCCACTGGTCGCCCTCGCCCACGCGCAGTTCGCCTTTCTCGCGCGAATAGCCGATATCGACCTCCATCGACGGCTCGGTGAACGGGAAGTGGCTGGCGCGGAAGCGCATCTTCACGCGGTCGACCTCGAAGAACGATTTCGCAAACTCCTCCAGCACCCATTTGAGGTGCCCCAGATGCGTCTCCCCGTCGATCGCGAGCCCCTCGACCTGGTGAAACATGGGCGTGTGCGTCTGGTCGCTGTCACAGCGATAGACGCGGCCCGGAGCGATGATCCTTATCGGCGGCGGCGTGCTGAGCGTCGTGCGCACCTGCACCGGGCTGGTATGGGTGCGGAGCACCGCCCGGTTACCCTCGGCATCCGGCGCGAAATAGAACGTGTCGTGATCTTGCCGGGCGGGATGCTCGGGCGGGATGTTGAGCGCGGTGAAATTGTTGAAGTCGGTCTCGATGTCCGGCCCTTCGGCGACCGAGAACCCCATCGACGCGAAAATCTCGACGACTTCCTCGGTGACCTGGGACACGGGATGGACGCGCCCCTCGGTCCCAGGTCCAGGCTGAACGGGAAGCGTCGGATCGGCGCGCTCGCGGCTGAGTCTCTCGGCCAGCGCCGTGCTGGAGAGCTCGGCCTTACGCTCATCGAGCGCAAGCGTGACACGGTCCTTGAGGGTGTTGACGCGCGCGCCGTAATCGCGCCGATCATCCGGCGGCATGGCGCCGAGCGACTTCAGGAGTTCCGAGACAACGCCCTTCTTGCCGACCAGCGCCACGCGCGCGGCGTCGAGCGCGGCGAGGTCGCTCGCCGCGTGAACCTGCGCCAGCAATTCGGGTTCTAGTTGTTCGAGGCCTTTGCCGCTCATGACGTGATCCGCGCGCGGGGCTGAGATACCCCGCCGCGCCTTACGCTGCGACGGCTTTCGACGCCTGTGCCACGAGCACCTGGAACGCGGCCGGCTCGCGCACGGCAAGATCGGCCAGGATTTTTCGGTCGATCGTGATGCCGAGCTTGTTCAGCCCGTCGATCAGCCGGCCGTAGGTCAGGCCATGCTCACGCGCCGCCGCGTTGATGCGCTGGATCCAGAGCGCGCGGAAGGTGCGCTTGCGGACGCGCCGGTCGCGATAGGCGTACTGGCCGGCCTTGTCGACGGCCTGCTTGGCGACGCGATAGGTGTTCTTGCGCCGGCCGTAATAGCCCTTGGCCTTGTCGAGAACTTTCTTGTGCCTGGCGTGGGCGGTAACGCCGCGCTTCACACGGGACATGGACGCTGCTCCTGCTTCTTAAGGTGTCGGAATGTCGCCTGCGCCTATAGGGCGTAAGGCAAGAACCGCTTGACGGTCTTCGTATCGGCTTCGGACACAACCATGGTTCCCCGCGCGTTGCGGATGAATTTCGGGCTGCGCTTGATCATGCCGTGGCGCTTACCTGTCGCCGCGGCCAGGACCTTGCCGGTTCCGGTCACCTTGAAGCGCTTTTTCGCGCCGCTCTTGGTCTTCAGCTTGGGCATTTTGAATCTCCAAGTGAGGGAGTCGTTCATGAACCGCCACGGCATGCCCATGCGAGCGGGACACGCTCGCAACCGCCGGGCGGTTCGGAGAAGGTGCGGCTTATAGGGGGAAAGCGGGTGCGGGGCAAGAGAAGCGCAGACTCTGAAGCGACGCGGATGTCGGAAGGATGGGCGCAACGAAGCCCCGGATTTCGCGGCGCTCCATCCGGACTACCGAACGCGCTTATCGCGGCGACAGCACCTTCACCATCTGGCGGCCTTCTAGGCGCGGCTCGGATTCAACCTTCGCGATTGCGTCCGTATCGCCCTTGACCTTCTGGAGCAGGCGCATCCCGAGTTCCTGATGCGCCATCTCACGGCCGCGGAAGCGCAAGGTCACCTTCACTTTGTCGCCTTCGTCGAAGAAGCGCCGGATCGACCGCATCTTCACGTCGTAATCATGCGTGTCGATGTTCGGGCGCATCTTGATTTCCTTGACCTCGACGGTCTTCTGCTTCTTGCGCGCCTCGTTCGCCTTTTTCTGGCTTTGGTATTTATGCTTGCCGTAATCGAGCAGCTTGCATACCGGCATGGCCGGATTGGCGACGATCTCGACCAGGTCGAGCCCGGCCTTTTCAGCAGCCGCAATCGCTTCCGCGATGGGCGTCGGACCGTGATTGTGTCCGGTCTCGTCGATCAGTTGCACTTCGGGATTGTCGATGGCCTCGTTGATCCGCGGTCCGTCGCGCTGAGGCGTCAGCTTCTGTGGCCGGCGTACGATGTGAAGTTCTCCTTAGTCTGCTGACGAGCGGGCTCTCAACGAAATGGGATGACGCCGACGGGAGAGCCCCTCATCCCGATCCGAACTTATAGGGACAAAACAGGTTCCGAAGTCAAGCAAGCCAACGCTTCCTTGACGAGGCTCGCTTATGCAGCTGTGAATCGGCCGGCGAGATCGGTGCCGAGCAGCTCGTCATAGACGCGCAAGGTCGCGTGCTGCATGCGCTCGACGGAATAGGTCGCTTCGATATGCGCCCGCGCCCGAGCGCCCATTTCCGACCTATTCCCCGGATCGAGGCTGAGCGCGTGCGCCAGCGCAGCGGCAAGCGCTGAGGCGTCGCCCGGGGGGACGAGCCAACCAGTGCGGCCGTTCTCCGAGGCGACCAGCGTTTCCGGCAGCGCGCCGAGATCGGTCGCGATCACGGGGCAGCCGGTTGACTGCGCCTCGGCGCTGGCCCGGCCGAACGCTTCCGGCTCAACTGAGGCGACCACGGCAACCTGCGCGGTCGCGAAGGCGGCGGGGATGTCCGCGCAATGGCCGACGATCCGCACGCGGCCGCTGAGGCCGGCATCTACGATCCGCTGTTCGAGTTCCCGTGCATAAGGATCGCGCCCCTGCGCATCGCCGGCGAGGATCACCACCGCCTCACCGAGACGGCCGTCGCTTAGAAGCTGCGCGGCCGCATCGATGACGACACGCTGGCCCTTCCAGCTGGTTAGCCGCGCGGCGTGGAGGATGACGGGCGTATCGCGGCCTATCCCCCAAGTCGCACGGAGGCGGGCGACCCGGGCCGGCGCGATCGTGGTCGGATCGTGGGCGGCGAGGTCGACGCCGCGATGGATCACCCGGACCCGCGGTTCACCTGCGCCATGCCGCTGCCGGATCAGCGCGGCGGTGAAGCGTGAATTGGCGATGACCCGGTCACCCCGCGCCATGACGCTGTTATAGAGATTCTTCGCCGCATTCTTCTCGCCATAGGCGCCGTGATAGGTCGTCACGAACGGGAGCTTCGCCTGCTTGGCGGCAAGCAGCGCACTCCAGGCCGGCGCGCGGCTGCGGGCGTGGATCAGGGAGACGTCCTGCTCGCGGCAGATGCGGGCGAGAGCGGCGCCATTCGAGACGAGGCGCGCCGGGTTCTTGGTTGCGGCCGGAAAACCGATCAGGAGGCCGCCCGCCTCGGCCAGCGTCTCGGCCATACGGCCGCCATCGGACGCGACCAGCGCGCGCGCGCCGACACGCGTCAGGGCGCCGGCGATCTCGATGGTCGACATCTCCGCGCCGCCGGTCTCGAGCCGCGGAATGATCTGCAGGATTGTGGGAATGCGATCCGTCAAGCAAATGTCCGATTTTCCGCGCGTACCCGATCGGTCCAGCGAAGCCCGAAGGGCAAGGGGGAGGCTTCATACGACAATGGATCAGGCGCCGCAATTTCTCGACGTGGGCGGTCGCCGGATCGCGTACCGGCATGAAGCGCCTGCCAATGCGCCCGCTATCATAATCTGGCTGCCGGGATTCATGTCGGACATGGATTCGACCAAGGCCACCCATGTCGCCGATTGGGCGCGAGGCCGGGAGATCGCGACCTTGCGGTTCGACTATTCCGGCCACGGTCTGTCGTCGGGCAATATCGCGCAAGGGGCGATCGGCGACTGGCTGGAGGAGGCCGACGCAATCGTACGCCTTTCGCGTGGTCCGCTGATTCTCGCCGGTTCCTCCATGGGCGGCTGGATCGGGCTGCTGCTACTGCGTCGCATGGCGGAGCGCGGCGATCCGCCGCCGCTCGGCTGCGTCCTTGTCGCACCGGCCTGGGACATGACGGAAGCCTTGATGTGGGACAAGGCGACGGCAGAACAGCGCGCGGCATTATTGCGCGATGGCATTTTTTATCAGCCGTCGGATTATTCGGACGATCCCTATCCGATCGGCCGCCGCCTGATCGACGAGGGTCGCGCGCATCTCCTTGAGGGGCAGCCGTTCGATCCGCGCTGCCCAGTACGAATATTGCAGGGCATGCGCGATGCGGACGTTCCGTGGGAGCGCGCGCTGCGCCTGACCGAGCTGCTGACGGGCGATGAAGTGACGCTGACGCTGGTCAAGGATTCGGACCATCGCCTCTCGCGCGATCAGGATTTGGCGCGCCTGACCGGTGAGATTGAATTGCTGGTAACAAACCAAAACTGAATGACCTTGATTGCGCTTCGCTCCCTCCAGGCTACGCCTCAGCCAGCGCCCGCAACCC
>JBKJVQ010000163.1:0-3378 GCA_046717125.1 Methyloligellaceae bacterium | reverse complement strand
GGTCCAGGCCACAAGAAGAAGGGCCGGCAGCCGGGCGCGGCCCCGCGGCCCTGATTCCACCATGGGCCGATTCTAGCAGCCCGCGCAGCACCTACCGAATGGTTATCGTGCCCTTCAGGCTGCCGTTGTTGGGATCGTTATGGTCGTGAAAGGCGCAGCTGCCGGCGCTCGTGAAGGAGTTCGTCAGTTTGGTCTGGCCGGCGCCGAGCGTGCCGAGCGCATTGATCGGCGGGCACGAGGTGTGCGCCGGATGCGGATCGGACGCGAGCTCGTGGGACCGGGTGTTGTTGTTCACGAAGGTCACACTCTGGCCGGCAGTGATCGAGACGGAAGACGGGCTGACGGCCCCATTGACCCCCACCGTGATGGTCGCGCCGCTTGGTCCGGGACCCGTGCCGGACGGGGTGGTGGGAGCTCCGCTATCGCTGTCGCATGCCATGAGTAGCGTGAGACCGGCGGCGGCTGCGGCCTTCCGCACGATCCTGTAACGGTTCGATTGCACGTAGTTCCCTTCGACGGATTCGGGCGCTAAAAGAACTTGCGGGAAATGTTGAAGCCGATGAACCAGGTGTCGTCGCCCTGTCCACCGCGCGCCATCTGCGCCAGCGTCGTCCCGAACCCGTTGGACACGTTGATCTGGAAGCTATGGCAGCCGGACCGTTTCTCGATGGCGAAGCTGGTGTAGACGGAATCTGGATCGAAGCCAGTGCGCGGCACGGCTTCCGCGACCAGGTACACCGTCGGCATCACGCGCACCCGGCCACCGATGCCGACCATGAACGTGTTGTTGTCGTCCACGATCTCGCGGGGACTCGGGTTGGTGTTGTTGATCCAGATGGGATGCGCGTAGATCGCCCCATGTCTGCCGATAGTGCGCGAGATGACCGCCCCGATGGCCGGCGAATAGCTGTCGCGGAAATTGTTCGTGCCTTCAGCGGTGGCAATGACGTCGATGCCGACGGGACTGGCGCCCTGGCCGATGAGGTGGTGCTGCGCGAAGAACTGGATCGTGCGATCGCTGGTGCGATGGATGCCGATCTGGGTCCCCGGCAGGATGCCGAAACGGTACTCGAGGCCGATCTGGCCTCCCGCGTCGAACCCGAAGAAGTCGGAGGCGAGATCGCCGAAATCACCGGAGCCGAGCGAGCGGGTGAACCGGTGCGTGACGCGGAACGCGCTGCCGAAGCGCGGCACTTTCAGCGTGGTCGGCAGTCCAATCAGGGTGAAGTCGGGCTGGGCAGGGTTCACCGCCCGGTCGCTCGCCGGTGTCGGTTGATCCTGCGCCGGCGCTGTCGTCGGTGGCGTGGCAGGTGAGCCGGCGGTCAGAAACACCAGCGCGGCGGCAGTCAGCAGATGTGTCATGGGTGAGCTCGATTACCTCGGCGCGCCAATCTCAATCCAGCGCCTGATGACCTGGAGTTGACCAGCCGTGAGAGACGAAGGACCGGAGCGGGGCATCTGCAGTCCGATGATGCCGCTTCGGCCGTCCAGTTTGTGAATCAGGTAACTCGCCTCCGGATTGCCCGGCGCCACGAGCATCAGCTCGGGCCGCTGCCTGCTGGCGACGTTGACCAGTGCCGCGTACGCGTCGCCGGCGAGATTGCGGTTGCCCGCCGGATTGCGACCGACGTTGGTGTGGCACGGGGTGCACGCAGTCCGCCCGGCGAGATCGGTTGACTCGAAAATCTCGCGGCGAATACTGTCAAAGGTCGGAACCAGGTTGGGCGACGGGCCGACCAGGTCCCTGATCGGTTCATCGCACCCGGAGCTGAGCAGCGCGGCGAGTGCGAGTCCGGTCATAAGGCAGCGTGGCATCCACAAACGTACATTCAACGACATGAGCCTCCTGGGTTGGCTCTCCCTAGCGCAATTCTGATGCCCTTCTGATGGCTGCAAAATCTTCGGATATTTCGCTGCGCCCCCGCGGGCGATTACGTCAGACGTAACTGCGTTACCGGCGCCGAAACTGGATCGTGTCAGCCGATCCGATGCTTGGCGAGGTAATAGCTGAGCGCGCGCTGACTGATGCCCATGTTCTCGGCGGCGTCCTTCTTGACGCCCGCGGCGAATTCGATCGCCCGGCGCACGGTTTCCCTCTCGACCCAGTCGATGTTCTGCCGGAGGTTCAACGACGGCAGACCGGAGGGAGCCGCCGACGCCGGCGCGAGGATGCGCACCGCGTCCACACCGACGATTGGCACCGGCGACAGCACCACGGCGCGCTCGACCGTGTTCTCGAGCTCGCGCACGTTGCCGGGCCAGTCCGCGGCCCGCAGCGTGTCGAGGACACCGGGCGCGAGCCCGTCGATGCGCTTGCCGGCGCGCAGCGCATGCTTGGCGATGAAGTGCTCCACCAGCGCCGGGATGTCGTCGCGGCGCTCGCGCAGCGGCGGGATATGGATGGGGATGACATTGAGCCGGTAGTAGAGATCCTCCTGGAAGCGGCCGTCCGCCACCATCTGGCGCAGATCACGGTTGGTAGCCGCGATGATCCGGACATCCACTTTCTGGGTGCGTTCGGCGCCGACCGGCTCGAATTCCCGCTCCTGGAGCACCCGCAGCAGCTTGGCCTGCAGGCTCGCGCTCATCGTCCCGATCTCGTCGAGGAAGATGGTGCCGCCGTCGGCGAGCGCGAACTTGCCCTTCTTGCTGGTGGTGGCCCCGGTGAACGCACCTCGCACGTGCCCGAACAGCTCCGACTCGAGCAGCGCCTCGGGGATGGCCGCGCAGTTCACTTTGATCAGCGGCATGTCGCGCTGGGCACTGTGGAAGTGAATCGCCCGCGCCACCAGTTCCTTGCCGGTGCCGGTTTCGCCAGTGATGAGCACGGTGCTCTTGGTCCGCGCCACCAGTTCCGCGGTCTTGATCACGTCCCCCATCGGCCGGCTGCGGCCGACGATGCCGTAATTGTTGAAGTCGGCATCCCGCTCGTGAATCAGGTAGGTGTGCTCGGTCCGCAGCCGCTGATGATCCAGCGCGCGGTTCACCACCACCAGCAGCTCGTCGATCTCGAACGGCTTCTGCAGGTAGTCGAAGGCGCCGAGCCGCATCGCTTCGATAGCACTTTCGACGGTCGCGTGCGCGGTCATCATCACGATTTGCGGCCGCTCGGCGGGATTGGTCGATGCGCTGAGCTCGCGGATCAGGTCAAGGCCGGTCAGCTCCGGCATCAGGTTGTCGACGATGAGCACGTCGAACAGGCGCTGCGCCAGCAGCCGCTGCGCGTCGCGCGGGTTCGCGACCGCGACGACCTCGTGGCCGTCAGCGCGCACCGCGGCCGCCAGCGCGGCGAGAATCTTCGCCTCGTCGTCGACCACCAGGATCGAACCGCGCGTGGCGGCCATCAGTTGACCGGGAGCTCGACGCGCACCGTCGTGC